>CALAMB010000199.1 GCA_937925645.1 uncultured Acidobacteriota bacterium | reverse complement strand
CGGTCGATGATGGGGTGGGCAACCCGTCCGATGGCGCGGCAAAAATCCTGCCAAATATTGGCAGAAAATCGGGAGTAACTGAGTAATCGTAATCGAGACTCGAGGCTCGGGGCTCGAGACTGGAGGCTCGTTTCCAACAATCAACCATCAACCATCAACTCTCCCTCAGGCGAGACGCCTGAGCTATTTCCCCACGTTGGGCGGAGCCGAACGCTTGCCGCTCGGGTCCCAACTGTAATCCGGCACATGCGCTTTGCCGAACGCCCAGCTACCGTACTTGTTGGCCGCATAGACCAGGTCCTTGACCGTCACCTTGCCGTCGCCATCCAGATCGGCTTCGCTGTCGCGATGACGCAGGGGCAGCAGCACGAAATCGCGCTCGGCCAGCAGCATCCGCACTTTGTCCGCCGCCAGCCCCACCGCGCCACCGCGAAAGAGCACCGTGCCGTTCGCTTCGCCGTCAATGTCGGCAGGCCCGCCGTCGACGACGGGAATGCGGAGGCGCCAGCGGCCCGCCACCCGCTCGGCGACCGCGTCCGTCACCTGGAACAGATCGCCGTGCTCCATCAGCGACGGGGCGTTATTGGCATAGACCAGCAACTCCCCGAAGGGCACATCCTGCCCGATTAAAAGCTGCACGTCGGTTTCAGCCCCCGGCGCCAGCCCATCCAGCCGGAACTGGATGAACCCCGTCGGCGTGTCGTACCGCAAAACCGGGAACTCCATGAAAAAGCTCTCGGACAGCCGCATCATCGCCCCGATCTCGGAGAGTTGCAGGCCCGGGTCCGCCGCCAGGGTGACCGGCACGCCCGTGGCGCAGTCGAAGGACACCACATGGGCCTGGGTGTTGTCGGCCACGCCGTCGCCGTTGCCGTCGCCGGCGTGTTCCTTTTGCCAGTAGACGACGCGGTCCACCCAGATGGGCGATTCGGAGACGAAGCCGAAAATCCGCCCGTTGTTGTCGATCCGGTACGCCCAGGAATGGTCGTGCCACATGCTGCCCAGCGTATCCGGTTCCCCTCCGTCCCAGAAGAAGGCCTGGTTCAACGGCTCGTCCGGATCCGGAGTTTCGATCACTCGGAACCCGGCGACCTGGTCGAAATCGTTCAGCGACGTCGGGTAGGTGCCACTCACCCCGGCCACCCCGCTGGAAATCCACTCCAGCTGCCGCGTCGCCGGGTGAAACCGGAAGCCGCCGGATTCGTGAGGGGCGTCCCGGTGCAGCCCGTAGCCGGCGACGTTGCCGGCCGCGTTGATCGCCAGGGCCTCACCCTGGACGTTGAGATCCGCGTCCCTGAAATTGGCTGCGACGAGCTTGTCCTCGCCCCAGACCACGGGCACCCGCCAGGAGGATTGCCCCGTGTCGTCCACATACATGAAGGTGCCCGCCGCCATCCCCTGGTCGTTGATGCCCCGGACCCTGACCCACTGCAGGTTGTCGTCCGGCGCCGGCTGCGCGAACCACTCCACGGTCGGCGAAAGCGGATGCATCATCCGGAACCCCTGGTTCCGCTTGACCTCCGACCGGATGAAGCCGCCCACCACGCCGCTCGGGCTGATCGCGGACGCGGCCCCGTGCACCGGGTAGTTCGAGACCACCTCCATTTCCATTAACTGGTGAAACGTGTCGCCGTCCCAGAGCACCGGCGTCATCACCCATTGGCCGGACACCCAGTCATCGGCCCAGCCGACGGCCCAGCCATCGTCGTTGATGGCGATCCCTCCGGAAAAAATGACGTTCTCGCGATCGGGGTCGTACCACAGCACGCCGCACGGCGTCACCCGGCCGATCTGGTAGGTGAACAGGTAGGCAATGGCGGTCATGGGGTGCCAGACGGTCATGGCGACAAGGTCATACTCTTCGCCGCCGCCCATCGTTCCTTCAAATCCCATGTCGTTGATGACCGCTCCGCTGCCATTGATGACTCCGGGCGCAAAGGGCAGGTCATCCTCCAGACCCATCAGGTATACCGGATACGCCCACATGCTCACCGCCGCGTCGCCGTTGCCCAGCTCGACGGCGACCCACTGGCCGGCGGCGGGGACCTGCGCGGCCACCAGACACCCGCAACCCGCCAGGCTCAGGATCAGGGCGCACTTGAACCAAACAGTCATGGGGGCCTCCTGTTTTTCCAGTCGCCCACAACCCGGTCAGGTTGGGGTCGGAGTGTTGTGTTCCGGATGATCTGGATGGAGCATAGACGAACGGGGGTGATTCGTCAAGCCACGGCTGCGGAACCAGAGACGCCCCCCGTCGGAAGTCAACGCGAACGCCTTCGGTTCACGGGCTCAAGCCGGAGGGATGCGGAGCAGAAAGAACGCGATCACGCCGCCAACCTGAACGATCCTGCATATCCGCCGGGCCGTGGCGCCTGGTGGTGACGGCCCGCCCGGCCGAACCCGATTGCGGACGGCCCCGGAATCGGTTTATAGTAGGATCGCATTCCGCCCGAAACCGCCGCCGAAGGAGATCCGCTCATGCGGCCATCGCGCTCCGCCGGCCTGGTGCTGGTGCTCGTCATGTTCGGCGCGGCCGTCCTCGCTCCGGCCGCCGGCGGATGCGGCACAGCCGCCGGCGAACCACTGCCGCCGTTTCGCGATCCGGCGCTCGATCCGGACGAGCGGGCGCGCGACCTGCTGGGGCGCCTCACCCTGGACGAGAAGGTTGGATTCATGGTCCACGAGACGCCGGGCGTCGCGCGCCTCGGCATCCCGCCGTACACCTGGTGGAACGAGTGCCTCCACGGCGTGGCCCGCGCCGGCCGGGCGACGGTGTTCCCGCAGGCCATCGGCCTGGCCGCCACCTTCGACGACGACCTGATCGGCCGGATCGGCGCCGCCATCGCCGCCGAGGCCCGGGCCAAGCACGCCGCCGCCCGGGCCGCCGGCGCCACGGGCCTTTACACGGGCCTCACCTTCTGGACACCCACGGTGAACATCTTCCGCGATCCCCGCTGGGGCAGGGGACAGGAAACCTACGGTGAAGATCCGTACCTCACGGGACGCCTCGGCGCGGCCCTGGTGCGGGGGCTGCAGGGAAACGACCCGCGACGGCTGGCGGTGGCCGCCGGCGCCAAGCACTTCGCGGCGGGGAGCGGCCCGGAGGCATCGCGCCACCGTTTCGACGCCGCGGTCGCGGAGACCGACCTGCGCGAAACCTACCTCCCCGCCTTCGCCGCGCTGGCCGATGCCGGCGTCGAGGCGGTCATGTGCGCTTACAACCGCGTCAACGGCGAGCCGTGCTGCGCGAGCGCGCGCCTGCTGCGGGAGATTCTCCGCGGGGAGCTCGGTTTCCGCGGGCACGTGGTTTCCGACTGCTGGGCGCTCAGCGACTTCGTGAACGGCCACCGCACCGCCGCCGACGCTCTGGATGCCGCCGTCCAGGCGCTGCGCGCCGGCGTCAACCTGGAATGCGGTGAGGCCTATCGACAGCTTCCCGAAGCCGTCCGGCGGGGACGGGTGGCGCCCGCCGAGATCGACGCGGCCCTGCGGCCGCTGCTCCGCACCCTCGTCCGGCTGGGGCTGTTCGACCCGGCGCCGCCCCCGGCGCCGCCGCCGGAGGTGGTGGGGTGCGCCGCCCACGCGGCGCTGGCGCGGGAGGCCGCCGTCAAGTCCATGGTGCTGCTCAAGCACAGCCCCGGCGCGCTGCCACTGCCGGCGGACCTGCGGACGCTCTTCGTCACCGGCCCGTGCGCCGCGAGCGTCGACGCGCTGCTCGGCACCTATCACGGCCTCGGCGCCGACATGGTCACGGTGCTCGAGGGGATCACCCGCCGCGCCGCGCCGGGCGTGCGGATCGAGTACAGCTCCGGCTGCCCCCTCGACGGGCCCGTCGCCATCGGCAACATCTGGCCCGCGAGCTACGCCGACGCCACGGTGGCCGTCGTCGGGCTGACCCCCGAGTTCGAGGGGGAGAACGGCGAGGCGTTCCGGTCCGCCGCGGGCGGCGACCGGACCGGCCTGGCGCTGCCCGCCGTCCAGGTGGAGCTGGTCCGCCGCCTGCGCGCCCGGAGCCGCCGGCCGCTGGTGGTGGTGGTGACCGCCGGCTCGGCGGTGGCCATCCCCGAGATCCTGGAGCTGGCCGACGCGGTGCTGCTGGCCTGGTACCCGGGCCAGGAGGGCGGCAACGCCGCGGCCGACGTCTTGTTCGGCGCGGCCAACCCCGCCGGCCGCCTCCCCGTCACATTCTACCGGACGCTGGCGGACCTGCCCCCCTTCGAGGACTACCGGATGGAGGGGCGCACCTACCGCTACTACCGGGGCGAGCCCGCCTTCCCCTTCGGCTACGGCCTGAGCTACACGTCGTTCGGCTATTCGGACCTGGCGGTGGCGCCGGCGGCGATCCCGCCGGCCGGTGTGGCCGAGGTCCGCGTCACGGTAACCAACACCGGAGCGACGGCGGGCGACGAAGTGGTCCAGCTCTACGTGGCGCCGCCCGACGCCAGCGCCGGCGGCCCGAACCAGGAACTGAAGGCGTTCCAGCGGGTGCGCCTGGCCGCGGGCGAACACCGCGAGCTCCGGTTCCGCCTGCCCGCCGCGGCGCTGCGACGGTGGGACGCCGCCGCCGGCCGCTGGACGGTGCGGCCCGGGCGGTACGTCGTCCGCGCGGGCGGCTCGTCCGCCGGCCCCCGCGCCGAGGCGGACCTCATCATCAGTGCAGAATAGAAGTGGCTCAGGCGTCCCGCCTGAGGGACGGTTGATGGTTGATGGTTGATGGTTCGTGCTCGTGATTCGTAATCGTCATCGTAATCGTAATCGTGATCGTCATCGAGACTCGGGACTCGAGGCTCGTTCCCAACCGACGGACATCGGATATCGGATATCGGATATCGGAAATCGGATTTCGGAAATCGGGACTCGCAACACGTGGCTGTTCCTCAACCCTCAACTTTTCATCGAACCTGCGAACTCGGAACAAGTGAACCTGCGAACAAACGATCGCGATTACGATCTCGATTGCTCAGTTACTCCCGATTTTCTGCCAATTTTTGCAGGATTATTCTTTCTCTCACCAATCCTGATTCGCCGGCATCGCGATCCCCAGGCCGGTTCACCGGCATGCGAACCGCGAAGCCGGATCTCCGGTAAAACCTTCCAGTTGCAAAGACAATAGCCAGGCGCAGCCCCGCGAACGCGGGGCAGCGC
>CALAMB010000198.1 GCA_937925645.1 uncultured Acidobacteriota bacterium | reverse complement strand
CGGCGAACAGGGCCAGGGCGTCGGTTTCGGCCAGGATCCGGCCCACCGCCCGCTGAACCCGCGCGCGGACTTCCGGCGCGCGCTCCAACAGGTCCAGCAGGTGGTGAATCCGCGAAAGCGCCGCTTCAGGCAATGACTGGTCCGGATGGACCGGCGGCAGCAGTCCGCGCCAGGTCCGGGTCCAGCGAATCACTCGAACGAAAGCGGCCAGGCGCGCCGACAGGTCGGGTGCGGCATCCAGCGCGCCCAACCGTTCGGCCAGCGCCGCCGCCTCACGCGCCGCCCGCTCCGCCGGGGGGATGGCCGCGAGGACCAGTTCCACCATCGAAGGTTCGGGCGAACCGTCCGGCACCGCGGGGGTGATAGAATTCAGCATATTCATCGAGCAGGTCATCTCCGTTGGGGAGTGATCCGATCCCACCGGATCGCGTCGAACACCAGCACCCGGCTTATCCGGCCGGACTTTGCCACCGCCCGGCGGTCGTGAACTATTTGTCCGCCTGCCGGCGCATCAGCTCCAGCGACACCAGCCGGGCGATGAGGATCGCCGGATAGAGCTGGCCCACCAGCGCCTCCAGGTTCGTCAGGGTGCGGGCCAGGGGGTGGAGCGGGAGAACGTCCCCGTAGCCCGTCGTCGTCAGGGTGACGAAGCTGAAGTAGATCAACTGGGCCACCAGTTCGTTGGCGGACCGGGGCGCCACGGGAAATTGAAACGCGTCGGACCGGACCAGGACGACGATCGTGTAAACGTTGGCCCACATCAAACCCAGCAACAGGTAGAACACCACCGCGCCCACGATGCGGCCCGCGGTGATGGGCCCGTCCCGGAACACCTGGACCAGCACCACCGCCGCGAGCACGCCGAGGACCAGCGCGAAGAGCACGGCGTCCATCAGCACCCGCTCCGGGCTGGGCCGCAGGAAGACCAGCCAGCGGGATACCAGCCCGGCCACGGCGACCCCCGCGACCAACCAGGTGGTGGCCCGCGTCCGGGCCACCGCCCCCACGCCGGCGATGAGGATGACGGAGATGCACACCTGAAGGAGCCAACCGTAGGTGTGGCCCAGTCCGCCCATCGGGTAGATGATGAAAATCACCACCACCAGGCCCACCAGCAGGGCGACCATGCTGCGGTCCTGCCACCAGAATTCCCGCAAGTGCTGATGGATCGGTTTCATGGGGCCTCTGGCTGTTGATGCTCAGGGCTGAGCGGCGGGCGGCGGCTCCCGCCAGCCGCCGCCGAGCGCCTTGTAGAGGTCCACCAGCGCCACGAGTTCGGCGAGCTGCGCCCGGGCCAGGTTGATCTCCGCGTCGAAGAACTGGCGTTCGGAGTCCAGCACTTCCAGGTAGCTGGTCACGCCGCCGGTGTAGCGCAGGCGGGACAGCCGCGCCTGGTCGTCCAGCGTGTCGGTGAGCTTCTGCAGCTCGGCCACGTACTCCAGCTGGCGGCGGTACGCCACCATGGCGTCGGCCACCTCGCGGAAGGCGTTCTGGATGGTCTGCTCGTACCGGATGAGCGCCTGCCGCTGCAGCGATTCGCTGACCCGCACGCCGGACTTGATTTTGCCCGCGGTGAAAATGGGTACCGACACCTGCGGCAGGAAGTTCCATGTCCAGCTCGGGCCGGAGAACAGGTTGTTGAAGTCCTTGCTCATCGTCCCCGCCAGGCCGGTCAGGGTGATCTGGGGGAAGTAGGCCGCCTTGGCCACCCCGATGCGGGCGTTGGCGGCGACGAGCTGCTGCTCGGCCTGGCCGATGTCGGGCCGCCGCTCCAGGAGCGACGAGGGGAGCCCCGCCGGCACGGTCACGCCCAGCACGTGCTCCGTCAACGCCCGGCCGCGGGGGATGTCCCCCGGGTTACGCCCCAGCAGCAGGCTGAGGAAATTCTCCTGCTGGGCGATGCGGCGCTTGATGTCCGGGATGGCGGCGGCGGCGGCCGACACCAGCCCCTGGGCCTGGTCCACCTCCAGCATGCTGCTCACGCCGCCGGTCTGCCGGGCCCGGACCAGGTCCAGCGATTTCTGGCGGGACGCCAGGGTGCGTTCCGCGATGTCCAGCTCCAGGTCCAGCTCGCGCAAGCCGAAGTAGCCGGCCGCGACGCCGCCCACCAGCGTCAGCGTCACCGTCCGGCGGGCCGCCTCAGTGGCCAGCAGCTCCGCCCGCGCCGCCTCGGTGGCGCGGCGCAGCCGGCCCCACAGGTCCAACTCGAAGAACGCGCTCAGCGCCAGGGTGTGGTTGCGCTGCACGTACGGGTAACCCGGCGTGGTGACGTATCCCTCGCGGGACGTCCGGCCCACCTGGTATTCGCCCACTCCGCCGACGCCGGGGAACTGGTTGGCGCGGGTGATGCCGAGCTGCGCCTCCGCCGCCAGCACCCGCTCGGCGGCGAGGCGGACGTCGTGGTTCCGCTCCAGCGCGGCGCGGATCAGGTCCTGCAGCACCGGGTCCCGGTACACTTCCCACCAGCCCATGTCGCCCGCGGTCGCGGCGCCGGGGGACGCCGCTACGCCCTCGCCCCGGAAATCGGGGGGCACCTCGATGTCGGGCCGGACGTACCTGGGCCCCACCGCGCAGGCGGACAGCAGCACGAGGCCGGCCAACGCAGCAATCCGGACCGTTTTCATGACCGGCCTCCTTCCTCCGTCTCGGCCGCCGGGACCGCAGCCGTCGCCTCCTGCGGCCGGGCGCCGAAGCGGCCGGCCAGCCCCTGCACCAGGACGTACAGGAGCGGAATGAAAAACACCCCCAGCGCCGTGGCCGCGGTCATGCCGCCGAACACCGCCGCGCCCAGCGACACCCGCGAGGCGGCGCCGGCGCCGCTCGCGAGCACCAGCGGCACCACGCCGAGGATGAACGCGAACGAGGTCATCAGGATCGGCCGGAAGCGCAGGCGTGCGCCCTCCACCGACGCCTCCGACAACGGCATCCCCATTTTCTCGTAGCGCTCCTTGGCGAACTCCACGATCAGGATGGCGTTCTTGGCCGCCAGCCCGATGAGCATGATCAGGCCGATCTGGACGTACACGTTGTTGACCAGGCCGATGAGCCAGATCGCCAGGAACGCCCCGAAGACGCCCAGCGGGATGCCGAAGAGCACCGAGAACGGCACCGACCAGCTCTCGTACTGGGCGGCCAGGAAGAGGAACACGAAGAGGATGGCCAGGCCGAAGATCAGGCCCTGGGCGCCGCCGGACTCCTTCTCCTGGTAGGCGATGTTGGTCCACTCGAAGCCGTACCCCTGCGGCAGGTGGTCGCGGGCCAGCTCCTCCATGGCCGCCAGCGCCTGGCCCGAGCTGTAACCCGGCGCCGCGCTGCCGGAGATCTCCGCGGTGCGGAACATGTTGTAGCGCGGGATCAGGTCCGGGCCGCTGACGTCGGAGCTCGCCGACAGCGTACTGAGGGGCACCATCGATCCGGCGCCCGTGCGCACGTGGATCAGGCCGATGCTCTCGGGCCCGGCGCGGAAGTCCGGCTCCGCCTGGATGATGACCTTGTAGGTGCGGCCGAAGCGGGTGAAGTCGTTGACCAGCAGCCCGCCGAGGCAGATCTGCAAACTTTGGAATACCTGGTCGATGGGCACGCCCAGCGTGCGCGCCTTGTCCCGGTCGATGTCCAGCCGGATCTGGGGCACGGTGGTCCGGAAGCCGGTGTAAAGGTTCTGAAGCTCCGGCCGCGCCTGGGCGGCGCCCAGGAACGACTGGGCGGTCTGCATCAGCTCGTCGGGCGTGTGGCCGCCGCGGTCCTGCAGCTCGAACTGGAAGCCGCCGGCGTTGCCCAGCCCGGGGATGGGCGGCGGGATGAAGGCGATGCACAGCGCCTCCGGATACGTGAGGAGCTCCCGCTGGGAGGCCATGAGGATCGCGCCCAGTTGGGTCTGCTTCGATCGCCGCTCCTCCCACGGTTCCAGCATCACGATGAGGCTGGCGTTGTTCGACGTGTAGGCGCCGGTCATCAGGTTGAGCCCGCCCATGGTGATGACGCGCCGCACGCCGGGCAGCCGGCCGATGAACGCCTCGGCCCGGCGGGACAGCGCGTCGGTGCGCTCCATGGACGCGCCGTCGGGCAGGTTCATGGACACGAAATAGTACCCCTGGTCCTCGTCGGGGACGAATCCCGAGGGGAGCAGTTTCAGCAAGCCGCCGGCGCCGAGCCAGAACGCCGCCAGCACCGCCACCGCCAGCGCGGCGCGGCGCAGGATCATCCGGACCGTGGCGACGTAGCCGCCTGTCACTCGGTCGAAGAGCCGGTTGAAACCGCGGAGGAAGGCGCCCAGCGGCCCCCGCATCTCGCGGCGCGGCCGGAGGATCATCTTGCAGAGCGCCGGGGTCAGGGTCAGCGCCACCAGCGCCGACAGCAGCACCGAGATGGACAGCGTCAGGGCAAACTGCCGGTAGAGCTGGCCGGTGATCCCGCCCATGAAGGCGACGGGGACGAACACCGCGCACAGTACCAGGGCGATGGCCACCACGGGGCCGGCCACCTCGTCCATGGCCTGCTCGGTGGCCGCGGCGGGGGAGAGCCCGTGCTCGATGTGGTGCTCCACCGCCTCCACCACCACGATGGCGTCGTCCACCACGATGCCCACGGCCAGCACGATGGCGAACAGGGTGAGGGTGTTGATGGAGAATCCCAGCGGCACGAACGCGGCGAAGGTGCCCACCAGCGATACCGGCACCGCCAGCATGGGGATGAGCGTGGCGCGGAAGTTGCCGAGGAAGAGGAACACCACCAGCAGCACCAGGAGGATGGCGTCGCGCAGCGCGTGCACCACCTCGTCGATGGAGGCGTTGACGAAGTCGGTGCTGTCCATGGTGACCTCGTAATCGAGGCCGGGCGGGAACTTGTCGCCGAGCTCGTCCATCAGGGCGCGCAGCCGCCCGGCGGTCTCGATGGCGTTGGAGCCGGGGAGCTGGTAGACGATGATGAGGGTGGCGGGCACGCCGCTGAGCCGCCCGAAGCTGGTGTAGCTCTTGCCCGCCATCTCGACGCGGGCCAGGTCCTTGACCCGGAGGATCGAGCCGTCGGGCAGCGTCCGGACGATGATATCGCTGAATTCCTCGACGGTGGTCAGCCGGCCCTTGACGTTGACCGTGTACTGGAAATCGAGCCCCGGCTTGGCGGGCGGCTGCCCCACCGCCCCGGCGGGCGCCAGGATGTTCTGCTCCCGGATGACCTGGGCCATGTCGCCGGCGGTCACGCCCAGTTTGCTCAGCTTGTCGGGCCGGACCCACAGGCGCATGGAGTAGTCGCGCTGGCCCACGATCATGGTGCTGCCCACGCCGGGCACGCGGGCGATGGCGTCCACCAGGTTGATGGAGGCGTAGTTGCTGAGGAAGAGCTCGTCGTAGCTGTTGTCGGGGGAGTAGACGCTGAGCACCATCAGCATGTCCGGCGACGTTTTTTTCACGGAGATGCCCGCCTGGATCGCCTCGGTCGGCAGCTTCGGCTGGGCCTTGCTCACGCGGTTGTTGATGTCCACGTTGGCCAGGTCCAGGTTCGTCCCCACCTTGAAGGTGCAGGTCAGCGAGTAGCTCCCGTCGCTGGAGCACTTGGAGGAGAAGTAGATCATGTTCTCGGCGCCGTTGACCTCCTGCTCCACCGGGGTGGCGATGGACTCCTCCACGGTCTCGGCGCTGGCGCCGGGGTAGTAGATGTTGACTTGCACCGTGGGCGGGGAGATCTGGGGGAACTGGGCCACCGGCAGCGTCATCAAACTCATGGCGCCGGCGATCACGATCACCAGCGAGATGACGATGGCGAAGACGGGGCGGTGGATGAAGAACTTGGCCATCAGCGTGCCCCCTGCTCCTCCGTCATCGGCTTGTCCGTCGGCGCGACGGTCATGCCGGGCTTGACCTTGAGCTGGCCCTCGACGATCACCCGCTCGCCCGCCCGCAGGCCGTCCGCGACGATGAACCGGTTCTCGGAGCGTCCGCCCAGCACCACGGTGCGCAGGGCCACCTTGTTGTCCGGGCCCACCACGTAAACCGTCTGGGCGCTCTGCAGCTCCATGACCGCCCGCTGCGGGATCAGGATCGCGTTCTCCTTGCGATCCACGGCCAGCCGCACCCGGCCGAACATGCCCGGCCGCAGGTGGTACTCCGGATTGCGGAACTCGCACACCATGGCCAGGGTGCCGGTCTTGGGATCCACCTGGCGCTCGGCGATGATGAACCGGCCCGTGTGGGTGTGCGTGCTCCCGTCGGCCAGGACCAGCTCGATGTGCTGCCGCTCGCTTTCCTTGATCTCCTTTTGGACCCGCCGCATGAGGAACAGCCAGTCGGTCTCGCTCACGGCGAAGGTGACCCGCAGGGGATCCAGGGCCGACACGGTGGCGAGCAGCGTCGCCTCGCCCCGCCCCACCAGGTTGCCCGGCGCCACCTGGCGGCGGCCGATCAGGCCGGTGATGGGCGACTGGATGGAGCAGTAACCCAGGTTCAGCTCCGCCCGCTGGATCTGGGCCTCGGCGGACAGCACGGCGGCCCGGGCCTCGTCGATGGAGACCTTCTGGTTCAGCACCGTCGTGTCGTAGCTGGCCTGCTTGGCGGTCACGTCGGCCTCGGCCACCAGCCGGCTGGCCACCGCGTCGTCGTAATCCTGCTGGGGCACCGCCTGCTGCTCGGCCAGCGGCTTGAGCCGGTTGACATCCTGGTTGGCCTTGGCCAGGCGCGCCCGGGCCTGGTCCAGGGTGGCTTGGGCCTGCAACACCGTCACCTTGTCGGTGGCGAACATCAGGTCGGCCTTGGCCTTGGCCAGCGTCGCCTGGGCCGACTGGAGGTCGGCCGCGTACTGGCGAGGATCCAGCGAGAAGAGCGGATCGCCGGCGCGGACCAGGCGGCCTTCCTGGAAGTGCTGCTGCTGGAGGTAGGCCTCCACGCGGGCGCGGATGTCCACACTCTCGCTGGCGTCCACCGTGGCCACGTACTCGGTGTAGATGGGCACGGTCTCCTGGGTCGCCGCCGCCACGACCACCGGCATCGCCGGCTGGGCCGCCCCGCCCGGCTGCGCCCCGCGGTTGCCGCAGGCGCCGGGGAGGAGGAGGGCCAGGCTGGCCAGAATCAGCACGGCGGTCCGCCGCGCCGAAGGACTTCGCCACCAAGAGGATGGGCTGGACATGGAAGAGCTCCTTCTCAAATCAGTCTGTCGATAACACACGATGAGAGGACTGTAAGCCAGTCACGGGGGCAAAGTCAATCGCCGGGGTGGCTTGCGAGTCGGGACTTGGTTCGCAGACTACAGGCGACTCACCACAAAGACACGGAGGACACAAAGGATAATCTGGGTTGCGGGACCTGGGTTCTGGGACCTGGGACCTGGGACCTGGGTGCTGGGACTTGAGACTTGGGATCCGGGGGCTGGGAGCCGGTTCCAAGGTCTCAGATTCGAACAATCCGGCAACACCCTGCTCGCACTCTAAACAGCCAATAATATATAAGCAATATTCAATAACCAATTAGTGATCGATGCCAAATGAAAATGACCAATGACAATTGCCAAATGACCAATGAAAAATGAATGATGTGCTTTGTGCTCTTCGTGCCTCCGTGGTGAATCCCAATCCCGAGACAACGAGCCTCGCCTAGAAGTAGTAATTCACTCCCCACGCCAGGACGGAGCGGCGCAGCGATGAACCGTCGGTGGCCCGGCTTCCCTCGATCTTGATCTCCGCGTTGATGTCCAGGGCCGGGCTGAAATGGAACGTCACGTCCCCCAGCCCGTAGAGCAGCCGGTACTCGCCGGGATGGCCGGCCACCGTCCAGAGGTAGTTGAACCCGCCGGCGAACGACCACTTCGATCCCAGGTCATACTGCGAGTACAGCTCCACGCCGCGACCGTTGAAGAAGATCCCTTCGTCGTCGACCTCGTGGTTCATGGTAGCCGCGAAATCCGCTGCCAGCTGGAAGGGCCCGCGCTTCCACAGCCCGCCCACGATGAACGCCCGGTCGCCGCGCTTCGGTTGGTTCGGCTCCGGCTTGTCCACGCCGTCCCGCACCTGGTTGAAAGCCGCGGCCACGGTGAGCGAGGAGGTGACGTCGAGCCCGGCCATGAAGCCGTACGTGTCGGCGTAGCTCACGTTCTCGTCGGTGCGCGCCCGGTTCTGGACCTGGGCGCCCACATGCACGGGGCCGATGCGATGACGGTACTGGAACGCCTTCTCCGACCGGCCCGTGCCGGGGATGCCGCCGTCGCCGGAGCCGAACGTGCCCGAGGCCTCGCTGCCGAACGTGAAGAACATGTCGGTGAGGCCGGCCACGTCGTAGTACGGCGAGTATTGCTTGCCCCAGGAGAACGTGCCGAAGGGCGTCTCCACTCCCACGCGGCCGATACGGGATTTTACCGCCTCAGAACCTTCGCCATAGGCCATGCCGGAGTCGCCGCTGACCACGATCTCGGGATTCTGATTCACCACGTTCACGCCGAGCTCGAGCTGGCCGAAGAACGCGTATAGATCGGAAGAGCGTCGTGTAGGGAAAGAGTGTAGATCTTGGTGGTCGCTGTA
>CALAMB010000197.1 GCA_937925645.1 uncultured Acidobacteriota bacterium | reverse complement strand
TGGGTGTACCGGGTGATGGTCGATTACGAGGACATCGTCTGGCTCTGCACCGACAGCGGCGTGGACAAGATCACCGACCGCGGCATCCGCCAATACGGCACCGCCGACGGCCTGGACTCCGAGCTGGTCTGGGCGGTCCACCGCTGGCGCGGGCGTCTCCTGGTGGGCACCGAAGCCGGCCTTCAGTCCATTGCCGCCGACGGAGTGGAACGGCGCGCGCTGCTCTCCGGACGCATCGTATCCGAGATCGCGCCGGCCGGACCCGACGCGCTCTGGCTGGGAACCGACCACGGCATTTACCGGCTGCAGGGCGGCCGGGCCCAGCCGGCCCTCACCCGGCCCGAGCCGGCATACCTGTTCGTGTACTGCCTGCGGCAACTGTCCGACGGCAGCCTGCTCATGGCGTCGGACCGCGGATTTCATGCCGGCCGTCCGCCCGAGCTCGCCCCCGTGGCGGCACCGCCCGCCCTCCGGAGCAACGCCTGTTACGACCTCCTGACTTTCGGGGAGGATCGCTGCTGGGTGGGCACCGATTACGGCATCTTCGAGGCCCGCCGGGAAAACGGCCGATGGCAGTACCAGCCCCGGCCGCTCCTTGGCGATGTCAATGTCGCCTGCTTCAACCACCGGGCCGACGACGACATCTACATCGGCACCATCGGCCGGGGCATCTTCCATTGGGACGGCTGCCGGTTCGCGCCGCAGAGGATCACCCTGCCCGACGCCAATCCCAACGTGTGGGCGCTCCAGCACGACCGGCACGGACAGCTCTGGGCCGGCACCAGCCGCGGCATCGCCCGGCTGGCCGGCGACCGGTTTGAAAATTTCAACGCCGTTCACGGCCTGCCGTTCACCGAGATCACCAACAAGCGCTGCTTCCTGTTCGACGGCGACGACGCGCTCTACTTCGGCACCAGCCGGGGCCTGCTGGTTTACCATCCCCAGATGGCCGCCTACTCGGCTCCGCCCCGCGTCCGGCTCACCGGGATCTCCGTCAACCAGGCCGAGGTGACGCCCCCCGCCGGCGGCCTCCGTCTGGAACACGATGACCGGCTGGCGATCCGTTTCGACTGCCTCAGCTTCCTCAACGAGGCGGGCAACATTTTCCAGTACCAGCTCGAGGGCGTCGACTCCGGCTGGCAGCCGCCCACCGGCGACCGGCACGTGGCCTACCCCTACCTGCCGCCGGGGCGGATGACCTTCCGCCTCCGGGCCATCAACGCCCGGGGCGTGGTCTCCCACGAGACGCCCGCCCTGGCCGTCGCGGTGAGCCCCCCCTTCACGGGCACCGTCTGGTTCTTCCTGCTGGTCCTGCTCGGCGCGTCCGCGGTCATCGGCACCTTCGCCGCGTACAAGATCCACCTGGACCGGACCGAGCGCGACAAGCTGCGGCGGATGGTCCAGGACCGAACCGCCGAACTGGCCGAATCCGAGGAGAAATACCGCCATCTCGTGGACGGCTCGCTGGTGGGCATCTGCATCCTGCAGGACTGGCGGGTCGTGTACATCAATCCGACGGTCACCGAGCTGCTGCGATATCCGCCGGACGACATCCTCGGCGCGGAAGTCACCCGGTTCGTCTTTGCCGATGACATCCCCGTCCTGCAGCGGAACATGACGCTGCGCGACGCGGGGGACATCCTGCCCCACGAGTACGAGGCGCGGTTTGTGTGCGGCGACGGCGCCACCCGATCCATCCTGATCCGGACGACGGTGAGCACCTTCGGCGGCCGGCCGGCGATCCTGGTCAACCTGGTGGACCTGACGGAAACCAAGCGCCTGCAGGAGCAGGTGGTCCACTACCAGAAGCTCGAATCCATCGGCACCCTGGCCGGCGGCATCGCCCACGACTTCAACAATATCCTGCAGGGCATCACCGGCTACACGTCGCTCGTGCGGATGCAGGTGCCGCCCGAATCGCCGCTCCAGGGCGACCTGGCCATGATCGAGGAGGCCGCCTCGCGGGCCACCGTCCTGACCCGCAAGCTGCTCGGCTTCGCCCGCAAGGGCAAGTACGTCGTTCAGGTTTTCGACGTCCACGAGGCGATCGACGCCGTGATCACGTTCTCGCGCCGGACCATTCCCCTGACCGTCGAATTCGAACGGGCGTTCCACGCCGGGCCGCTCTGGGTGCGGGGCGACCGCACCCAGATGGAGCAGGTGTTCCTGAACCTGTTCCTCAACGCCCGCGACGCCATCCCCGGCGGCGGCCGCATCCGGGTGGAGACCGAATCCGTCGAGGTGGCCGACGATCTGACGCGCGACGGCCACGTCCTCAAGATGGGCCGTTACGCCCGCGTGGTGGTCGCGGACACCGGCGCCGGCATCGACCCGGCGAACCTGACCCGGGTGTTCGACCCGTTCTTCACCACCAAAGCCCAGGGCCAGGGCTCCGGCCTGGGCCTGGCCACGGTCTACGGCATCGTCAAGAATCACCAGGGCTACATCTATCTGGACAGCGAACTCGGTCGGGGCACCCGGGTGCTGATCTTCTTGCCGGCCGCCGCCGCCCCGGCCCCCGCCGCGGCGGACCACTCCCCCGCCGCCGGCCCGGAAGCGGAGATGCCTCTCGTTGGCCGGCGGCTGCTCGTGGTTGACGACGAGACCATCAACCGCCTCTTCCTCAGCCGCCTGTTGCGCACCGCCGGGGCTGACATCCTCGAAGCGGCCGACGGGCAGCAAGCCGTCCGGGTGTTTCAGGATCACGCCGAGACCGTCGACTGCATCATCCTGGACATCAACATGCCGGTCAAGTCGGGCGAAGCCGCCCTGGCGGAAATCCAGAGGATCCGGGCGGACGTGCCCGTGGTCGTGCTCAGCGGTTACGGCGAGGACGCCACCGTCTACCAGATGCTTCAGCGCGGGTGCCGGGGCTTCCTGCACAAGCCGGTGGACGCTTTGGCGCTCCTCCGGCTGATCGGGACCATCCTGAATCCGGCGGCGGAAACCGGATCGGGCGGACAACAACCGGAGGGCGCGCCATGACGGCGCCGGGAGCCAGCCGGCGGATCGGCGACTGCGTGCTCGAGCTGGTGCAGGGCGACATCACGCGGACGGCCGCCGACGCCATCGTGAACGCCGCCAACTCCACCCTGATGGGCGGCGGGGGCGTCGACGGCGCCATCCATCAGGCCGGCGGCCCGGCGATCCTCGACGACTGCCGCCGGATCATCGCCCGGATCGGCGCTCTGCCGACGGGCCAGGCGGTCGTCACCACCGGCGGACGCCTCCCGGCCCGGCGGGTGATCCACACCGTCGGGCCCGTCTGGCAGGGTGGCGGCGCGGGCGAACCGGAGCTCCTCGCCGCCTGCTACCGGTCGTGCCTGCGATTGGCGGCCGACGAGGGGCTCGACGCGGTGGCGTTCCCCTCCATCAGCACGGGAGCGTTCGGCTATCCGGTCGGCGCCGCCGCCGCAATCGCCCTGCGGGCCGTGGCCGATTTCCTGCGCGCCCAGGGGCGCCCCCGCCGCGTCCGCTTCGTGCTGTTCGACCGCGCCACGTTCGACGCCTACCGGGCCGCCCTGGCGCAACTGCCCGACAAGCCGGCCCACCCGCCGTGAGCGGACACCGCCTGAATCCGTCCCCCGAGCCAGGCGCATCCAACGGTTGACGGCAGGAGGTTGTTACATGAACACCCGCAGCGTGGAGATCTTCGGCAAAGACACCTGACCCTACACGGACGCCGCCCGTCGGGATTATGCGGCGCAGGGATACCGGGTCGTTTACCGAAACGTCCTCGACTCGGCCGCGGACATGGCCGACATGCTGCGCCACAGCGGCAACCGGCGCAGCGTGCCGGTGATCGTCGAAGACGGCAAGGTGACGACGGGGTACGGGGGCACCTGAGGCGTTTAGGGGGCGCGGCAGGACCGCCGCGCGCGGGAATCACCGGGCCAGGGTGATGACGCGGGCCTGGTAGTCAAACGACACTTTGAAATTCTGCAGCAGGTTCTGGCCGAGCAGGTTGACCGTGCAGTTCTCCGCCACCGTCACCGGGAGGTTGCGGACTTCGAGGTCGCCCACCACCAGCCGGTCCACCATGCCGAGATACACTTTCGTCATGCCGTTGCCTGTCTGGGCCATGGTCCAGGTATCGTAATCCACCGGAATTCCGGCGCGGCGGACGAGTTCGGGGGTCACGGTGGTCCAGCTGGCGCCCGTGTCGAAGCAGAACGGGACCCCGTCCTGATTGTTGACCCGGGCGTGGATCATCATCACGCCGGATTCGATGAAAAACGGCAGCCGGAACGCGCCGACGGGCGCGGACGTCACCCCGCCCGGGCCGACGGAAGCCACGTCCATCCGGCTATTGTCTTCGTGGCGCTTGACCCATTTGTCGAGCAGCTTCTGGACGTCCGCGTCGCTCAAGCTGCGCCGGGCCATGTCGCCGAGCGCCGCGCCGCCGGAATCCATCGGCACGGCGGCGGCGGCCGCTTCCCGGCTTCGGGCGGCCGCCTCCGCGGCCGCCCGGGCTTCGAGGGCGCGGGCCGCCTCGAGTTCGGCGTTGGCCTGTCGGGTCGCCTCGAGGTCGATATACCGGACCGGGATGGTGGCGGTCATTCCCTTGATGCTGTACGAGACAGTCTGCTCGCCGATCTTGAGATCCTGGACGTCCAGCCGGGCGCCGTTGCGGTACACGACCACGTCGCCGAGGCAGAACACCACGGTCCCGATCAGCAGCCCGGCGATTTTGACAAAGTACGAACGGCGCATCGAAATCCTCACTCGGGCTCAACTATAATCCAGCCCGGCCCACCCGGCAATATTTTTATGTTGACTCACCGGAGCGATTTGATTCTAATACTCCTGTGTTGCACGCGCGAGCCCCGGGGGCGATCGCGCCTGATGCATGGAGATGCGGGATGGATGATTTCGATGCCCGGGTTCGTGCCGTCATCGAGCAGGTGAGGCCGTTCCTGCAACGGGATGGAGGGGATGTCGAGCTGGTGGAGATCACCGGCCGCTCGGCCAAGGTCCGGCTCACGGGCCATTGCGCCCATTGCCCCGGCGCCCGGATGACGCTCAAGTACGGCATCGAACGCCAGTTGAAGGAACAGATCCCCGAATTCGATTCGCTCATCTCCATCTGAACCGCCGTCTGCTGCCTGAGATTCCAATCGCGGTGGGGGGGGAGACCGATGGGAAAAATTGACAAGGATGCAATCAAGGCCCTGGCCCGGGAGCACAACATCGCCTACTACTCGGCCAAGATGGTCCTCAAGGAAAAGTGGACCATGGACTACGCCAAGGGCCTGGAGCGCCCCGTGTTCAACCTGGGCGTGCGCTGGCTGCTTTCGGCCAAGAAGAAAAAATACGTGATGGCCTTCCGCACGTTCGACAAGGGCGTGGTGCTGGGCAAGGTGCTCAAGGTGCGCAAGTACAACACCCTGATCCTGTGCCGCGGCCGGCTGCGCTACCTGGAGAAGATCGACACCGCCTTCGTCTACAACTCCCGCATCCACCGGCTCCTGCCGGAATACGTCAAACGCGACCCGTTCGTCTCGGACGTCAAGGAAAAGCCCGCTTACAAGCCGTCGGAGCGCAAGCAGGCCGACCTCTCGGCGATCAAGGAACAGGAACCGGTCCGCATCACCCTGTACACGGGTGAAATATTCGAGGGCGCCGTCAACTGGCTCACGGATTACGATTTCGAGCTGAAGCTGGACCGCTATGTGTCCATCCTGGTCCTGCGGCACGCGGTGGTGGACGCCGTCCCCAAGGAGGACTTCCGCTACCGCCAGCCGGTCCGCGAGCGCCCCGAGCGGAAGCCGTTCCGGCAGGACCGCGGCGATTTCACGAAAGGTCCGCACCCCCAGGGACCCCGCCCGCCCCACGGCCCCCGGCC
>CALAMB010000196.1 GCA_937925645.1 uncultured Acidobacteriota bacterium | reverse complement strand
AGCACCGGCAAGCAGCGGCCGTCGCCCAAAGACCTGGCCACCTTCCTGACCCGGATGTTCCCCGACGCGTTCGGCATGAAGGAGAACGAGGTTCGCAACCTGAGCTTCGACGAGTTCATGGAGCGGGAAGAAGCCCTGCCGCCGAAGGCCATGAGCGAAGAGACGGTCATCCTGGAATCGGAGGAGATGGCTGGCCTCGAGGAAATTCGTCCCGCCGACGAGATGCCGGTGGCGCTCGAAGCGGACGAGATCGTGGTGGACGGCAAGTTCCAGCCGCCGCCGCTCGTGAAGGAGGCGGTCCCGCCCATGCCGGCCGTCGCCCCACTGCCCGCGCCCGTCGAGGAAAAGCCGGCGGTGATCCGCAAGGAAAAGAAGAAGGCGCCCGAGCCGGCCAAACCGAAGCCGGAGCCGGTGAAGGCGAAGGTGGAGTCCGCGCCGCCCAGGAAGGAAACGGCGCCGCCGCCGAAGAAGGAGGCCGCGCCCCCGCCGGCCGAAGAGAAGAAAGTTCTCACGAAGCGGCTGAAGGAGAAGCCGGCGGCCGAAAAGCCGATGTTCGGGGATGTGGCGGCCGCGTCGAAGAGCTCCAACAAGGGGCTGGTCATCGGCGTCATCGCCGCCCTGGTGGTCATCGCCGCGGGGGTGGCCGTCTACATGATGTTCTTCAGCAAACCGGCCGTGCCCGGCACTCCTGAGCCCGCCGCGGCGGGCGCCACCGAGCCGGCCGCTCCGGTGGAACCGACCCCGGCCGCCGGCGAACCGGCAATGCCCGCCGCTGTCACTCCCGCCGCCACTCCGGCGGCGACCGCGGCCAAGCCTGATGCCAAGCCTGAGCCGCAGCCCGCCGCGGCCAAGCCGAGCCAGCCGGCGACGGCGGCCCAGCAGCCGCCGGCGCCATCCAGGCCGGAACCGCAGAAACCGGCCGCCACTCCGGCCGCCCAGCCCGCCGCGCCGAAACCCGAGCCGGCCACCCAGCCGGCGGCCCAGCCGGCCGCGCCGAAGCCCGAACCGGCCACCCAGCCCGCGGCCCAGCCGGCCACCCAGCCCGCCGCCACTCCGGCCGCCCAGCCCGCCGCGCCGAAACCCGAACCGGCCGCCCAGCCGGCCGCGCCGAAGCCCGAGCCGGCCAAGCCGGCGGCCCAGCCACCGCCGGCCGCGAGCATCTCCATGGACCTGCCGGCGGCGGCCGAGAAGGCCAAGACCGGTGACCTGGTGGCTTTGGGGCCTGACGTCAAGCCCCCGAAGGAACTGAAAACCCCCTCGCCGCGGATTCCGGCTCAGGTCCAGCGTCTCAACATCAAGGGCCGCCTGGTGTGCCGGCTGCTCGTGTCCCACACCGGCGAGGTGGAGAAAGTGCTCGTCGTTTCGGCCAGTTCGACACGGCTCAAGGAAATGCTGGGCCCCGCCGCCGAGCAGGCCCTGAAGCAGTGGCGGTACACGCCGGCCGAGAAGGACGGCGTGAAGGTGAAAGTCTGGAAGACCGTGACGCTGTCGTTCTAGCGACCATGAGAGCCAGTCTTTATAAATTCTAACGGCATGGGAGGTTCACTGATGGAACTCAGCAAAGAACAACGGAAATTCTACGAGGAAACCCGGGAGATGGCCCGCAAGGAGATCGAGGACATCGAGAAAAAGATTGAAGAGGAACTGGCCCGGGTCAAGCAGCGCCTGATCGATTTGCAGAACGCCAAGAAAGCGGCCCGCCAGATCTACGACGGCGCCTGCTCCCGCCTGGGCGTCAAGAGCGACCTGGCGGAATCGACGGTGGACATTCCGAAGGAGATGTCGTCCTGAGAGGGCGGCGTCCGCCCGACCGTCTATAATAATTTTGGTTTTTTCACGCGGGATGCATCGGTTCAGGCAACGGGTGCATCCCCTTTTTTCATCTGATTGCGGATATGGCAGCCATGGTCGAAGCCCAACTCTATGAACGGCGCGGCGACGGCACGGTCCGCTGCCTGTTGTGCAACCACTACTGCGTTCTCGGCGACGGGCGGCGCGGGATCTGCGGCGTGCGCGAGTGCCGGGGCGGTCGCCTGTTCACCCGGGTGGCCGACCGCGTGATCGCGGTCCATGTGGACCCCATCGAAAAGAAGCCGCTGTTCCATTTCCTGCCCGGCTCGCGGTCACTGTCCGTGGCCACGGTGGGCTGCAACTTCCGGTGCGAGTTCTGCCAGAACCATTCGATCTCCCAGCTTCCCCGCGAGGCGGCGGACATCCCCGGCGATCCCGTGACGCCTGACGAGTTGGTGGCGGCCGCGGTGCGGCACGGGTGCCACTCCCTGTCCTTCACGTACACGGAACCCACTGTTTTTTACGAGCTGACCCGGACGGCCGGGCTGGCGGCGCGCCGGAGGGGCCTCCGCAACGTGTACGTCACCAACGGCTACATGAGCGCCGAGGCCGTCGCCGCGATGGCGGAGTTCCTCGACGCGGCCAACGTCGACCTGAAGAGCTTTTCCGATGCATTCTACCACTCCTACTGCGGCGCCCGGCTGCAGCCGGTGCTCGATTCCATCCGCCGCCTGCACGCCGCCGGCGTGTTTCTCGAGGTGACCACGCTGATCATTCCCGGGCGCAACAGCGACGCGGCGGAACTTCGCGCCGTGGCCGAGTTCCTCGCCGGGGTGGACCCGGCGATCCCCTGGCATGTGTCGGCCTTCCATCCCGATTACCGGATGACGGAGCTCCCGCCCACCCCGGTGGCGCTGCTGGAACGGGCCCATGCCGAGGGGCGTCGGGCCGGCCTGAAGTATATCTACTGCGGCAACGTCCCCGGGCACGAGCTGGAGAACACCTGCTGTCCCGCCTGCGGCGCCGTGCTCATCGAGCGGACCGGCTTCCGGGTCCGCCGCCAACGCCTGGCGCGGCCGGTCTGTCCGGATTGCGGCGCGGCGGTGCCCGTCGTGCTGGCGGCGGCCGACGGCGATTCGGAGCGGACCCGATGAACGCATCGCCCAAAAGCATCGTGCTGGGCACGGCCGGCCACATCGACCACGGCAAGACCGCGCTCCTCAAGAGCCTCACCGGCGTGGACGCGGACCGGCTCAAGGAGGAGAAGGAGCGCGGAATCACCATCGACATCGGCTTCGCTCCGTGGGTGGACCCGCCGTACCGTATCGGGTTCATCGACGTGCCCGGCCACGAGAAGTTCGTCAAGAACATGCTGGCCGGCGCCGGCGGCATCGCCGGCGTCCTGCTGGTGGTCGCGGCCGACGAAGGCGTCATGCCCCAGACCCGCGAGCACTTCGAGATCATCCGCCTGCTCGGGATCACCGACGGGGTGATCGCCCTGACCAAGTGTGATCTCGTGGCGGACGAGTACCAGGAGCTCGCGGAGGACGACGTCCGCCGCCTGGTCCGCGGCTCGTTCCTGGAGGCGGCGCCGGTGATCCGGACCAGCGCCGTAACGGGGCAGGGGCTGGCGGAACTTCGGGCGGCGCTGCGCGGACTGGCCGACCGCATGGCCGAACCGTCCGCCGACGGGAATCCGCGCCTCTTCATCGACCGGGTGTTCGTCATCCGGGGTTTCGGCGCCGTGGTCACCGGCACCGTGCTGTCGGGCGTGTTCCGCCGCAACGACCGCGTGGCGATTTTGCCGGAGGGGCGGGAGGCCAAGATCCGCCACCTCGAGGTCTACGAGCAGGAGGCGGCGGAGGCGCGGGCGGGCCAGCGCGCCGCGCTGAACCTGGCCGGGCTGGAGCCGGCCGACCTGCGCCGGGGGCAGGCCGTCACGGCGCCCGACCGCTTCACCCCCACCCGGATGCTCTACGCCCGCTTCCACCTGCTGGAGTCGTTCGGCCGCGCCATCAAGGCCGTGATTCCGGTTCACGTCTACCACGGCAGCGCCGAGCTGTTGGGGCGGCTGCAGCTGCTGGACCAGCCACGCCTGGAGCCGGGCGCGAGCGCCCTTGTCCAGATCCGGCTGGAGGCGCCGGCCCTGGTCTGGCCGGGTGACCATCTCATCGTGCGCCAGTATTCCCCGCTCCGGACCATGGGCGGCGGCCGCGTGCTGGAGATTCACGCCGCCCGTTACCGCGCGCGGGACGGGCAGCGCGTGCAGGACCGCCTGGCCCGCCTCGAGGGCGCCACCGACGCGGTGCGAATCCGGGAGGCGGTGGGCGCCCGCGCGGACAACGGGGTCACCGTGGCCGAGCTGGTGAACCTGACGGGTTTGCCGGCGTCGCGCGTGGCGGCGGTGCTGGCCGAGTCCCCCGCCGGCGAGTTGCTGTCCCTGAACCCGGACGGGACCGCCTGGATCGGCGCGGACGCGGCCGGGCGCCTCCGCGGCCAGGTGCTGCAGCGGATGGAGGCGCACGACCGCCGCAACCCGTACGCCCACGGGATCAAGAAACAGGAGCTCCGAAGCCTCTTCCCCGGGATGGGCGACGAAACGTTCGCCTGGCTGATCCGCTCCCTCCAGGCGGAGGGGACGATCGACGCCGACGCCGAGCGCCTCATGCTGGCCGGGCGTCGGCTGGAGGTGGAAAACTCCCTGGCCGGCGCCATCGCCGGCGTCGAGGACTCGCTGCGGCGCGGCGGGATCGAGGGGCTCACCGACGCCGCCCTCCATGACCTGCTGGCCCAGGCCGGTCGCGCGGAAGCGTCCGCCGTGGATTTTTTAATCAAGAGCCGCCGGCTGGTGCGAGTGGGCCCCGACTACTACGTCCATCCCGACACGCTGGCCGACGTCGTCGCCGCGCTCGGCGGGCGGCTGGCCAAGGGCGATCCCCTCGAGGTGGGCCTGTTCAAGGAGCTCTTCGGCCTGACCCGCAAGCGGGCCATCCCGCTGCTGGAGTACCTGGATCGGCAGGGCGTGACCCGCCGGGTCGGCGCCAACCGGTATTTCTGTTGAGTCCGGCGGCGCCGGCCGGCGGGATATTCCCATTGACCCCGGCCGCGGGATGGGATTATGATTCATCCGCAGAACGCACCGTCATCAGGAGGATCGCCATGTTTGGTCTGGGCCCCACCGAGCTGATCATCATCTTCCTGATCGTGCTGCTCCTCTTCGGCTGGAACCGCCTGCCCCAGATCGGCAAGGGACTGGGTGAGGGCATCCGCAATTTCCGGACCTCGATGCGGGAGGCGGGCGACAAAGCGGACGACGAGAAATCGGAATCCGACAAGGGCGCGAAGTAGTCTCCCGCCGGCCATATGGCAGTTTCCGGCAAGATCAAGACCTTCCCTCTCACCGACCTGTTCCAATGGATATCCCTGTCCCGCAAATCGGGCGTCCTGCGCATTTCCTGCGGGGACTTTCTGATCCAGGTGTTTTTTCGCAAAGGCGTGCTGATTTCGGCCACGTCCACCGACCCGTTACGGCGGTTCGGCCAGTACCTGCTGGCAAGAGGTTTTCTCACCGAGACCGCGTTGCGCCGGGCCCTCACCCACCAGGAGCAATCCGAGGGGGAACGGCTGCTGGGCGACGTGCTCCAGCAGTTGGGCATCCTGGACCGGGGGCGGATCGAACGCGCGCTGCGGGAGCGGGCGGCGGAGCTCGTCTACGACCTGTTCCTGCTGGAAGACGGCGTGTTTTTCTTCGAGGAGCGGGAGGGCATTCCCGACAACCTGGTGGCGATCAACCTGAACATCGACTCGCTGATCCTTGAGGGCGTCCGCCGCAAGGACGAGTGGGAGCGGATCCGCCAGGTGCTGCCGGATGATGCGGCGCGGGTGCGGATCGTGCCGAAGCGGACGGCGCCGGCCGGTGAAGCGACGGAGTTGCGCCAGCAGATCCTCGCCCTGCCGGGCCGGGACTTCTCCATCGCCGAGATCGCCATGCACACCCGCCGGTCGTCGTTCGATGTGTGCTTTGAATCATTCCGGCTGATCCGGGAAGGTTTTCTGGAGATCGCCGCGCCGGCGGCGCCCGAGGCCGCGCCCCCGCCGCCCGTGAAGGACATGCGGGAATTCGAGGCCGAAATCCGCAACCTGGCGCAGGGGCGTCTCTACCAAAGCGCCTGGGTGCTCGTCCGGGACATGCAGGGCAAGCTCGTTGATCCCGCCGGCCTGCAGGAGCTGGAACGGTGGCTGCTGGAGCAGGAGCACGCGTTCCTGCGCCGGAAATTCCTCGACACGGACGTGCCGCAGATGAGCGCGCCGGATCAGGTTCGGCGCGAAAAACTCTCGCCCCGCGAAGGTTTCCTGCTCAGCCGCCTCGGGGCGGGCGTGTCGGTGAAGGCCCTCTGCCAGGTGATGCCGCTGGCTGAGATCGAGATTCTCCGCTTGCTCGATTCCCTGGAACGGAAAGGAGTGGTCAGCTTGACGAGTCGACCGTCCGGATCTGGCCCAGCCGGCTGATGCCGGCGATGCGGACGTACGTCTTGAAGCCGCCCTCCGACTGCATGGTGATCTTGTGGGAACGCGTGCCCGGATCCCACGGGTCTACGCCGGGCAGCGTGGTCGGGAGGCCGAGCGTGCCGTCGGGGAGGAAGACGATCAGGTTCTTGTTGACCGCGGTGCCGTCGGGGAGGGTGTACGTCCCGAAGTCGATGCTCGTGACCCGGACTTCAGACGTGATGTTGAAGTTGACCCGGGTTTGAATCTCTCCCGCCAGGGTGCACGCCAGATCCCAGTTGTCATCCCGGAAGATCTCTATGGGGGTGCCGGTCGTCGTCGGTGTTTTCAGCTCCATGACGTACAGGGCGTTTTGGGACGAGGCCAGGTAGCGGCCGCGCTGGATGGCCTGCGAGTAGGCCTGGAGGGCGGCGTTGAGGCGGTAGTCGGCCATCACCGTGGTGAAGACGGGCACGCCGACAACCACCATGATGCCCATGATGACGATCACCACGAGCGCCTCTACGGTTGAAAACCCTTTGGGGTGGGTCATGATATGCTCCTGCCGCTTTTGACCCAATTATACATTAATTTGAATGTCAATGGACAATCGGTGGGGGACGGAGTCATTTTACGGTCGGTTCGCTGCCGGCGCGGCTCGCGTGGAAGAGTTGGAGATACGCGTCGGTGACCCGTTCCCAGTCGTACTGCTCGGCGGCCCGGCGGCGGGCGGCCTCGCGCAGCGGCCGGAACCGGTCCGGGTCGTCTTCGAAGGCCTGCAGCGCGGCCGCGGCGGCGGCCGGGTCGCCGGCGCGGAACAGCACGCCGGCGCCGGCCAGGACCTCCGCGTTTTCGGGTGTATCCAGGCAGAAAATCAGGTTGCCGGCGGCCATGTTCTCCACCAGCGCCGGATGGGTGCCGCCCACCTCGGTGGCGTGGATGTAGCAGTGGGCATGGCTCACCAACTCCCGGTAGCCGTCGCCGTAGATGGCGCCGGGAAATAGGATCCGCGGATCGGCGGTCCGGCGCAGCTCGCGGATGTAATCGGCGTTGTACGGCGCGTCGCCCACGACCAGGAGCTTGCGCTCCGTGCGCAGGCGCTCGAAAATCGCCACCACCAGCCGGGCGTTGTTCTCCGGCTCCAGGCGGCTGACGTACAGATAGTAGCCGCCGGGCTCGACGCCGAGCGCCGCCAGCGTCGGACCGGCCGGCCGGTTGAAGACGCCTCCGCCGTAGGGGATCATGGTGGTCGCCTTGCCGTAGTGCCGTCGGAAATAGTCCTGGATGGCGACGGCGTCGGTCACCACGGCGTGGGGGAAAAGACAGGCCAGGCGTTCGGAGACCCGGTAGTGGAATCGCGCCAGGGCGTTCCATTTGCGCCGCTTGCGCTCCAGGCCGTCGACGTTGAGCACCACCCGCTGCCCCCGCAGCCGGGGCAGCAGGCAGAGTGCGGCGTTGGCGGCGTTGCATACGAGCAGGACCTGGTATGGGCGGAACAGGGCGTGGAGCACCGACAGGGCCGTGTGAGAAACGGTATCCAGGTACTTGTGGCGGATCGACGGAAGCACCACCAGCCGGACCCCCCGGTGTTCGCTCCGCGGGGTGTCCTGATAGTGTCGGCGGCAGTACACCGTGACTTCATGGCCGCGCCGGACCAGCCGGGTGGCCAGTTCCTCGGCGAAGGTCTCGAAACCGCCGTAGTTGGCCGGGATCCCCCGGGTGCCCAGGATGGCGAGCTTAAGCGGTGGCACGCTCATGGTCCGCCCCGGGACGGAGGATGGGCAAGTAGGCCAGGCCGATGAAGGTGCAGAACATCAACAGGACTTCGGAGTCCCCGAAGTTGTATTCGAACAGGCCGCCCGCGACGAGGGCGACAGTGACGGCAATGGCCAGCACGGGCCACAACAATTCGCCTTTTCCCGGACCGGCGCGCAACTTCCGGAATCGCCGCCAGTGGTCGGCCAGGATCTGCGCCATGAGCCAAAGCCAGAAGGCCAGGGCGGGCAGGCCGCGCTCGGCGGCGATTTGAATGATGTTGTTGTGGAGATGCTGGTAGAAGTCGGGCCGGATGTGGGGATCCGCCCCGTAGCGGTAGACGGACTGGTCGATCATCCGCGGGCCCACGCCCACCAGCGGCCGGTCGGCGACGATCCGCAGGCCGGTGCGCATCATGTCCAGCCGCGCGGCGTTACCCGCCTCGGCCGGGTCGAACAGGTGCCGGACCCGTTCCCGGACCAGGCCGGGCGCGGCCAGCAGCACCACGGCCAGCACCACCGGCGCCGCCAGCAGCCAGCGGGGCCGGGTCAGCAGCAGCGCGGCGGTCGCGCCGAAGCCGAAGCCGATCCAGCACCCGCGGGTCAGGGTGAGCACCAGGGCGGCGGCGAGCAGCCCGCCGGCGGCGAGGAGCAGGGGCCAGCCGGTCCGGCGCGCGCGGAGGTCTGTGAGCAGGAGCGGCACCAGCGCGGTGAGCGCCAGCATCAGTTGGCCGGAGAACGTCATGTGGTGGCTCATCAGGCCGTGGATGCGGTGGAGCGGGTCGGCGACGGTGACGTACTGGAACAATCCCACCCCCGCCGAGAGGGTCATGGCCGTCAGCAGGAGCACCAGGAACGTCCGGGCCTGGGCCGGGCGGTCGAGCACCATCAGGAGCATGGGGATCAGGAAGAAGAGCAGCAGCTTCTTCAGGTGGAACAGGCTCAGCAGCGGCGCGTCCGAGCAGAGGGCCGAGACGACGGACCAGGCGATGAAACCCAGGAGGGGCCAGTAGAACCGGGGCAGCGGCAGCCAGCTCGGGAAGCGGAGCACGGGGTAGGCCACCGCGCCGCCGACGACGGCGATGGTCAGCAGAATCTGGGCGGCGGACAGGCTGACCGGGATGGCCGCCACCGTCGCCGTCAGGAACAGCAGGATGATGATGCGCCGCCACCACGCGGGGAGGTAGTGGCGCCGCAACCAGTCCATGAAACGTGCCGCCGCCGGTCGGGTCATGATCGCCCCCGGGTTCAGCTTCGGTCGAAGAATGCTTTCACGGCTGCGATGGTCTCGGCCACCTCGGCCTCGGTGATGCCCTGGTACAGGGGGAGCGACAGCACCGTCCGCGAACACTCCATCGAGACGGGGAAGGCCTCCGCCGCGTAGCCCAAATGCAAGTACGCCTTCTGGACGTGGAGCGGGATGGGGTAGTGCACCGCGGTGCCGATGCCCTGTTCGGTGAGGAAGGCGCGCAGGGCGTCGCGCTGCTTCGTGCGCACCGAGAACAGGTGCCAGGAGTGGGTCGCACCCTCGGTCACCGGCGGCATCACCAGGTCGCCGGTGTGGCGCAGCCCGGCGTAGTAGGCGTCCGCCCAATGGGCCCGCTGGCGGTTCCACTCAGGCAGGTGCCGAAGCTTCTCGTTGAGCACGGCCGCCTTCAGGGCGTCCATGCGGGCGTTGTACCCCTCGAACTCGTGGGCGTAGCGGGCGCTCTGGCCGTGGTTGCGCAGGGCCAGCACCTTTTGGGCCAGCTCCTCGGAGTGGGTGGTCACGAAGCCGCCCTCGCCGGTGGCGCCCAGATTCTTGGTGGGGTAGAAGCTGAAGGTGCCCATGGTGCCGAGCCCGCCGACGGCCCGGCCGCCCAGCGTGGCGCCGTGCGCCTGGCAGGCGTCCTCGACCACCCACAGATTGTGGCGGCGGGCGATCTCCATGATGGCGTCCATGGGAGCGGGGTTGCCGTACAGGTGCACCGGGACGATGCCGCGCGTGCGCGGGGTGATGGCGGCCTCGAGCTGGCGCGGGTCGAGGTTGTAAGTATCCGGGTCGATGTCCACGAAAACCAGTTTGGCGACATTCTGGGTGATCACCTCGGCCGTGGCGATGAAGGTGAACGGGACGGTGATGATCTCGTCGCCGGGCTCCAGGCCGCAGGCGGCGATGGCCAGGCGCAGCGCGTCGGTGCCGCTGTTGACGGCAACGCCGAACGGCACTCCGCAGAAGCGGGCGAAGTTGGTTTCGAAATCCTGCACGTAGGCGCCGCCGATGAAGGCGCTCTTCTCAAGGATGTCCGAGAACAGGGCCAGGGCGCGGTCGCGGATCTCGTGGTTCTGGCGGCTGAGATCCAGGAAGGGAACGGGCATAAGGGCTACTCCTTGATGGTGTGTTCGGTGGGTCGGCATCGGTCCGCACCGTTGCGGGCGGCGGTGTTCGGCCCCGCCGCCGGCTCAGGGGGCGGAGGCCGCCTGCGTCTGGAACCAGGCGAGCGTCCGGGCCAGCCCTTCCTCGAAGCCCACGCGGGGCTGGTAATTCAGGTACTCGCGGGCGGCGGCGATGTCGGCCTCGGAGTGCCGCACGTCGCCGCGGCGGGGCGGTTCGTGCACGGGCCGGAAATCGGTGCCCAGCGTGCGGTTCAGCAGATCGACGATGGTCAGCAGGTCCACCCGGATGCCGCAGGCGACGTTGAACACCCGCCCGCAGGCCGCGGGCGGCGCCGCGGCCGCCAGCAGGTTGGCCTCCACCACGTTGTCGATGTACGAGAAATCGCGGGACTGCCGGCCGTCGCCGTAGATAATCGGCGGCTCGCCCCGGAGCATCCGGCTGATGAACAGCGGGATGACGGCGGCGTACTGGGAGGCGGGATTCTGCCGCGGCCCGAACACGTTGAAGTAGCGGAGCGCCACCGTCTCCAGTCCGTATAGCTGGTGGAACTGGCGGCAGTAGATCTCGCCGGCCAGCTTCGTCAGGGCGTACGGCGACAGCGGTTCCGGCGGCATCGTCTCGCGCTTGGGCAGCGTCGGGGTGTCGCCGTAGGCGGACGAGGAGGCGGCGTAGACGACGCGCCGGACCCCTCCGTCGCGGGCGGCCAGCAGCACGGCCAGGGTGCCGCCGATGTTGTGCTCGTTTGTCCGGAAGGGGTCGTCCACCGAGCGCTGGACGGATGCCAGGGCCGCCTGGTGGTAGACGGTGTCGATGTCGGTGAAGCAGCGGCGCAGCAGCGCGGCGTCGGTGACGGAGCCCTCGACGACTTCCAGCCGGCCGTCCCCCGCGGCGGCGAGCGCCCCGGCCAGGTTCTCCCGGCGGCCGGTGCTGAAATTGTCGATGACGCGCACCCGCCGTCCGCGCGCCAGCAGCGCATCCACAAGGTTGGAGCCGATGAAGCCCGCGCCGCCGGTGACGATGTCCCACGCCATAGAAAACCCCCGAATAAAAGATGCCATCTTAGCAGAAAGTCGCGGCGCCGGCCACCGGTTCCTGAAAAATTATTGAAACACCCGGGGGCGTGTGGTACCCTGCTCCACTTGATTTTGACCAGGAGGTAAACCATGGCCATCAACGGCAAGCACCTGTTCTCTTCGGAATCGGTCACCGAAGGGCATCCCGATAAGATCGCCGACCAGATTTCCGACGGCGTCCTCGACGCCATCATGGC
>CALAMB010000195.1 GCA_937925645.1 uncultured Acidobacteriota bacterium | reverse complement strand
CGGGGAAACAGTCGTTGTCGTTGGATCGGCAGCCCCCTTCAGGGGGCTTGGATCGTCCGGCCCCCGTTCCAACGGGGGCCGGGGGAACCGCCACGCCCGGTGAACCGGGCTGACCACAACTCTAAACCAGCCGCCGCCGACCCGTCCGTAAACGGACGGGCTACAGGGGGCACAAGCCCCGCGGAGCGGGGCTGAAAAAACGCATGCCCGGACGCACGATCGCGGGCCCATCCACCGCCACGCCGACCGCTGAGTTCCGGCTCCGCCGGGTTGGGGGAGCGGGTGCTCGCAGCGACAGCAAACACGAACCAGTGAACCTGTGAACCTGTGGACCTCTGAACCTGTGAATCTCTGAACCTGCGAACCGATCCGCGGTCGCCCGTTTTTCCCTTGACACCCCGGCGGCCGCACCCGCTACAATCGGTGGCGGGAGGCGCCCATGCTGGTGGTCCTGAGCGACCTGCACTTCACCGACGGCACGGCCGGCGAGCACAACCTGCAGGCTGAGACGCTGAGCCGGGTGATTCTCTCGGATTGGATGACGCTGGCGGCGCGCGTCCGCGCGGTGGAGCTGCGGGTGGTGCTGCTGGGCGACATTCTGGATCTGGTGCGCACCGAGCGGTGGTTCGACCTGCCGTCGGAGCACCGCCCCTGGGGCCGCGACGGTCTGGCCGTGCTGGCCGGCGACGGGGCGGGGTCGCCCCTGGAGCGCTGCTGCCTCGGCATCCTGGGGCGAATGCCCGCCGACGGCCGGCGCGAGTCGGCGTCGGCCACCTCCATCCTGGCCAAGAACTGGGCGGCGCTCGCGCTGCTCCGCGAGCTGCCCCGGCGGGCGGCGGAGGCGCTGGGGCGGCCGCTCCCCGTGTCGGTGGAGTTCATCCCCGGCAACCACGACCGGCTGGCCGACGCCTTTCCCGCGGTGCGCGCGGCGGTCCGCGAGATGCTGGGCGCGGCGACGAGCGGCGCGGGGGCTCCGGACGCGCCGTTCCCGCGGGAGTGCCGGGCGCCGGCCTACGGGTTGCTCGCCCGCCACGGCCACGCCTTCGACCCGTGGAACGCGGGCGGCCCCGGCGCCGCGCCCGCCGTGAGCGACGTGATCACCACCGAATTCGCGGTGAAGCTTCCCTGGACCCTGGACCGCCGGCGCGACCGCCACCCGGCCGTTTCCGCGGAGTGGCTGCGGGGCCTGCGCGAAATCGACAACGTCCGGCCCCTGGGCCGCATCATGGAGTGGCTCGACAGCCGCATCCGCACCGAGTCCCTCCCCGAGATCCGGGCCGCGCTGGAGGAGGCGTTCGAAACCGTCACCGCCGGGTTGCTGGAGATCGACTTCCTGCGCACCTGGCGGGACGACGCGACGGAGTGGGACGAGGCCGTCCGCTGGCTGACCAGCCCGTGGATCCGCTGGCTGCCGCGCAAGGCGCTGGAGATCCTGCGCGCCCAGGACCTGTTCCCCCTGTTCCTGAAGGCATCCGAGGACAATCCCGACCCGTCCGGCGACGCGCTCATCGAGGGGCTTCTCGACGAGCGGGCCTGGGTGGACGACCCGGAGATCCGCTACCTGGCGCTGGGCCACACCCACAACCCGCTCGTGCTGCCGCTCGAATGCCGGGCCGGGCGGGATGTCGTCTACATCAACGCCGGCACCTGGCGCGAGCGGCTGGTGCGCACCGCCGGCAGCGGGGCGCCCGCATTCGTGCCGCTGAAGCACACGAGCTATGCCGTCTTCTACCAGCGCGGCGAGGGCGACGCCGAGGCGCCCCGCTTCGACTTCCGCTCGGCCATCCACCCGGCCTGAGCCGGCGGCGGCTTCGTCCCGCCGCGGACGGCCCGACCGTCCGACGATATGAATTGACTTAGGTCAAAGCACGCCTGGCGCCCCTCGGGTATGATGGCGCCGAGACTGACGCCAGGGAGGATCATCATGGCCATTCGGAAGATAATCAAAATCGACGAAAGCAAGTGCGACGGCTGCGGCCTGTGCGTGCCGTCCTGCGCCGAGGGCGCCCTCCGGATCGTGGACGGCAAGGCGCGCCTTGTGAGCGAAACCTACTGTGACGGGCTGGGCGCGTGTCTGGGCGATTGCCCCCAGGGCGCCATCACCCTCGAAGAACGCGACGCGGCGGAGTTCGATGCGGTGGCGGTGGCGGCGCACACCGGCCACTCCGTCGAAGAGGTTGTGGCGTCCGTCCAGGCCAACGCGGTCCGCGGCGGCGCGGCCCCGGCGGCCTGTCCGGCACCGCCGTCCCGTCCCCACCCGGCGGCGAGCCCGTTCCTGCGCCACGGCCACGGAGCGGGACACAGCCATGGCGGCGGCTGCCCGGGTACGGCGGCCCGGACCATTGCCCGCGCCGAGGCGCCGGCGCCCGCGACAGCGGCCGAACCCTCACGGCTGACCAACTGGCCCGTCCAGATCGCGCTGCTCCCCACCCGGGCGCCGTACTTCGCGGGCGCCCACCTGCTGCTCGCGGCCGACTGCGTGCCGCTGGCCTACGCCGGCTTTCACCGCGATTTCATTGCCGGCCGGGTGGCCCTGATCGGCTGTCCGAAGCTGGACGACGGCGAGGTGTACGTTCAGAAACTGGCGGCGATCTTCCGGGACAACGACATCCGCTCGGTCCGGGTGGCGTTCATGGAAGTGCCGTGCTGCAACGGGCTGGTGCGCATCGCCCACCGGGCTCTGGCCCAAAGCGGCAAGGACTTTCCCCTGGAACTGGTGCGGATCTCCATCGGCGGCGAGATCATGCCATCCGACGGGTGTTGATCATTCGACGGTCGGGGCGCGGCCGGGCGCGCCGGTATCGGTATCAAATGAGACGTTCAGGCGGTTGACACCATGAGTTCAACTCGTGGCACGGCGGTCGCTCCCACCCTCATGGCCGTGGTGGCGGCGCTGCTGGCCGCGGCGCATTTCTCGCGGGCGGACCAATGGGCGCTGTCGGCGCTGAGCCTGGCGGCGCCGCTCCTGCTGGCGCTCCCCGGGCGATGGCCGGTGCGCCTGCTCCAGGTGTTGCTGCTGGGCGCGGCGGCGGAGTGGGTGCGCACGGCCGCGCGCCTGGCGGCCGGCCGGATGGCGGCCGGGGAGCCGTGGCTGCGGCTGGCGGCGATCCTGGCGGCCGTGGCGGCGGTCACTCTCGTCGCCGCCTGGCTGCAGGGCCGCACCGCACGCCGGCGCGCCGAGGACGCACCCGGCGCTGAGGGGGTCGCAGTGGCGACGTTCGCCATCGCCGCCGTGACGCTGGGCGCCGCGCACAGCGTGGTGCGGCCGCCCCTGCTGCTCGCGGAGCGTTTCCTCGCCGGCGCCGGCTGGCTGGAGATCGCGGCGCTGGCCCTCTACGCCGCGTGGCTGGCGCGGCGCCTGGCCGCCGGCGATCACTGGGCGGAGCGCCGCCGCTGGCTGTGGGGGTTGTTCTCCGCGGTGTTCTTCGTCCAACTGGCGCTGGGGCTGGCGGGCCTGGGGGACTTCCTCATGAGCGGGAAGCTCCACCTGCCGGTGCCGGCGCTCATCGCCGCCGGTCCCGTCTGGCGCGGCGGCGGCTACTTCATGCCCGTCCTCTTCCTGGCCGCGGTGGCGCTGGCGGGTCCGGCCTGGTGCAGCTTCCTCTGCTACATCGGCGCCTGGGACGCGGCGCTGGCCGCCCGGCGGCCGCGCCCCCTGGAACTGCCCGCGTGGGCGCGGTGGGGCCGCTGGGTCACCCTGCCCGGCGTGGTGCTCGCGGCGCTGGGACTGCAGCTGGCCGGCGCGCCGCCGCTCGCGGCCACGGCCGCGGCGGCCGCCTTCGGCCTGGCCGGGGTGGTCATCATGCTGACGGTATCGCGGCGATACGGAACCATGGCCCACTGCACCGCGTGGTGCCCCATCGGTCTGGTGGCGTCGCTCCTGGGTCGCCTCCATCCGTTGAAGATACGCATCGGCCAGGAGTGCACCGAATGCGGCCGCTGCACCGCGGCGTGCCGCTACGGGGCGCTCGCCGCCGACGACATCCGCCGCCGCCGGCCGGGCCTCAACTGCACCCTGTGCGGCGACTGCGTGGGGAGCTGTCCCGATGGCTGGATCGGCTACCGCTTTCCCGGTCTCTCCCCCCGCGCCGCCCGGCTGGTGTTCGTCGCCCTGGTCGCCGCCCTCCACGCCGCCTTTCTCGGCCTCGCCCGGATCTGACCTGTCGGCCGGCCCGATACTTGATTGCATCGGGTACGTGTTCGGGCGTTGATGGTTCACAGGTTCGCAGGTTCAGAAGGTTCACAGATTGCAGGTTTGCGGATTTGGGTGTTGACGGACGGCTCCGCTGGGGCTATGCCGTCGGCCGGCTCCCGACGCCAAGCTGCCATCTCCTTTGTTCCGTATGGATTGCGCGCAACACTCTGGCGGGCGGCGGGACACGTCGCCTCCACGGGCCGAGCGGATGGTTGACCGTTCCGGATCGAAAATCTATAATGCGAAGGACGGACTAACCATTTGATGGAATTGATGCAATCCGCCACAGCCGGGCAGGAGCGCGCGAGGGATGAGGCGAGTTCAAAAGAAAGTCTCGAAGGTGGCGGGGCGTAGCCCGAAGGCGGCGGACTCCGCCCGGACGGCCGCCGACCGCAGCCTGAGAGAAGCGGTCCGCACCCCGAAGGCGGAAACGCGCACGACCCGGGCGAAGGGCCGCGCAGCCGGATCAGGCCAAACCTCGGCGGGTGCGCGTCGGGCGACGCAAACCGCCGGTCGCGCCGCGAAATCAGCCGCGAAGTCCAAGGCGTTCCCGAAGCCCGCTCCGGTCCGGCCGCCCGCAAAGGCCGTTCCGAACAAACAAACGGCCGCCGTACCGCGCAAGCCGGCGCCCGCGGCCGTTCCGCCTGAACGACCGGTGAAGCGGGCGCGGTCCAAGACGAACCCGAAATCCGGCCGGACCTCCGCGCCGCGGAAGGCCGCTCCGCCGGCGACCGCGGCGGAAACCGCCGCGCTCGAGGCGAACGTGATCGCCGTCCCGCCCCAGGCGTCCACGAAAACCCCTCCGTCCGGCGCATCCACTCAAACGGTGCCACCGGGAGCGCCCCCGCCGGATGCCCCGACCGCGGCGACGCCGGAGGCGGAATCGGCCGTGATGCCGACCGCCGCACCGCCGGTGGAACCGTCGCCGCCCGCGCCGGTGCGGGCGCGCCGGCGGGCCGTCGCCATCGAGGACGCCCGGGAGGCGGAAGCCATGCGCCGCCCCGTGCGCCGGCGGACGCGGCGCAGCGACCACCCCAGTGACTTCGATTTCGTCCGCCTCAACGTGCCGTGCCAGTGGGCCTGCCCGGTGCTCACCGCCGTCCCCGACTACATCTTCGCCATCGCCGGCGGCGACCGTGACAAGTCGTACCTCATCAACCGGGTCACCAACCTGTTCCCCGGCGTGCTGGGTCACGTCTGCTCCCGGCCCTGCGAGGCGGCCTGCCGCCACGGCGAGCCCGACCTCGGCGAGCCGGTGGCCATCTGCCACCTGAAGCGCGTGGCCGCCGATTTCCGCAACCGCGACCACCCGTGGCCGGACCGCCTGTTCCCCGACTCCGGCTGCACCGTGGGTGTGGTGGGCGGCGGGCCGGCGGGCCTGGCCGCCGCCCAGCTGCTGGCCGCACTGGGCCACGGGGTCACGGTCTACGAGGCCATGCCCAAGCTGGGGGGCATGCTGATGTACGGCATCCCCGTCTTCCGCCTGCCGCGGGAGCTGGTGGAAGCCGAGATCGGCCGCTTCCTGGACTCGGGCATCGCCGTGGAGACCGGCGTCCGCGTCGGTCGCGACGTCACCGTGCCGGAACTTCTGAAACGACACCGGGCGGTGGTGCTGGCCACGGGCACCTGCCTGGCGCGGGGGCTGGCCATCCCCGGCGGCGACCTCCCCGGCGTCTACAGCGGCCTGGATTTCATGATGGACGTCAACGACGGCCGCCCGCCCGCCGTGGGCCGGCGCGTCGTGACCATCGGCGGCGGATTCACCGCTCACGACTGCGCCCGGTCGGCGCTCCGCCTCGGTGCCGCGGAGTCGTACCTCTGCGTCCGGACCACCGAGGAGGACCTCTGGGTCACCCGGGAGGAGGTCCTCGAGACCAAGCGGGAGGGCGTCCGCTACCTGAATCTCGTGTCGTCAATGAACGTCGTGGGCGCTGAGCGGGTGGAGGGCGTGGCCTTCGTCCGCAACCGCCTGGGACCCGTGGGCAAGTTCGGCCAGCGCACGCCCGTGACCATCGAGGGCTCCGAGTTTGTCTTCCCCGCCGACACGGTCATCGCCGCCACCGGCCAGTACGCGGACACGGCCGTCGCGGCCGCCGCGGGAGCGGCCGCGCCCCGTTTCGACCGCCGCAGCGGCGCCTGCGACGTGCCGGGGCTTTTCGCCGCGGGCGATTTCTGCGGCGGCGCGGCCTCGGTGATCGAAGCCATGGGCCACGCCCGCCGCGTGGCGCAGGCGGTGGACGAGTACCTGACGGGTGCGCGGCGCCTGCGCCGGGTGGTCCGGGTGCGGCCGGCCGCCGACACCCCCCGGCCGCGGGCCTGGGACTTCATCCCCCGCGCCGACATGCGCATGCTCCCCGTGCCCCAGCGCCTGGCCTCCTTCGGCGCCGTGGTGAAGACCGGCCTCCCGGCCCCGGTGGGCGAGCGGGAATCCCACCGCTGCTATCTCTGCAACATGAAGTACGAGATCCGGCCGGCGGACTGCATCGCCTGCGGATTGTGCGCCGCCGTCTGCCCCCGCGACTGCATCGGCCAGGCCGCGGCGGCGGGCCCCGCGGCGGCCACCGTCTGGACCGAACGCTGGGACGAGGCGGCGGCAGTGGTCATCGACAGCGCCCGGTGCATCCGGTGCGGCCTCTGCTTCCGGGTGTGTCCCACCCGCTGCATCGAAGTGGAGCAGGTGGAAGTGACGGACGTCGCGGCGGGCGAATGATCGGGGCGGCACGGATCATGGAGCCGACTGTGGATCGAGCGACCAATCGGACGGGTGGAGCGAACCGGTGAGCCCGGAGCATTTCGTCATCATCGGCAACGGCGCGGCGGCCAACCGGGCGGCGGACGTCCTGCGCCGGGGTGACAAGGACGCCCGGATCACGCTGATCTCCGACGAGTTCTTTCATTTTTACCACCGCCACCGCCTGGCTGACTTTCTGGCCGGGGCGGCTGAAGCGGACGACCTTCTGGTCCGCGCCCCGCAGCATTACCAGAAGCACCGGATCCGCCTCCGCCTCGGCCAGCGCGTCACCCGCATCGATCCGAAGGAGAAGGTGCTCTATCTCAAGCACATGGAGAAGGTGCGCTACACGCGGCTGCTGCTCTGCACCGGCGGCAAGCCCCGGCTGCCGGAGATCCACTACGCCTACCGGACGTGCTTCACCACCGTCAAGACGCTGGCCGACGCCCGCCAGTTGCGGGAACGCCTCGACGGTATCCGCGACGTGGTGGTGGTGGGCGGCGACCTGGTGAGCGTCCGGCTGGCCGGCACCCTGGTCCGCCTGGGCAAGGCGGTCACGTTTCTCGTGGACGCCGACGCCTTTTGGCCGCTGGAGCTGACTCCGGAGCAGCGCGCCGAGTTCGCCGAGCGGCTCACGCGGACGGGGATTGCCGTGCGGTTGGACGATGCCCTGACCCACGTGGAGGCGCACCCGTCGGGCGGCTACCGCGTGACCACCCGGGCGGGGGAGCGGCTGCGGGCGGATCTGGTGGGCGCGTTCTTCGGGCTGGTGCCCGACGTGGATTTCCTCCTCGGCACCGGCCTGGACATCGACCGCGGCCTGCTGGTCAACGAGTACCTGCAGACCAACCTGCCGGACATCTACGCCGCGGGTGACTGCGCCCAGGTCTACAACCCGGCGTTGCGGAACTACTGGGTGTCCATCGGCTGGCCCAATGCCGAGAAATTGGGCGAGGTGGCGGCGCGCAACCTGCTGGGCCAGGTGCAGGCGGCCGGCCAGGCGCCCGTCCGCGCGCTGGAATTCGAAGGGATCGTGGTCAACACCTGCTGGTGGAGGCAGCTGTGAGGAGCAAGCGCCGTCCCGTCGCCGGCGACCTGGTGGTCTGCTTCTGCGGGCGGGCCGGCGACGGCGCGCGCGCGGCCGGGCGGGTGCTGGCGCGGGCGGCGGCGGGGCTCGGGCTGCACGCCCGCCACGTGGCGGTATACCCGGCGGAGATCCGCGGCGCCGGCAAGACGCTGGCGTACACGGCGATCACCCGGGAGCCGCTGCGCGGGCCCTGCGAGCGGGTGGACGTGCTCGTGGCGCTGAACGATCCGCTGGCCATCCCCGAACTGCCCCGCCTGAACGCGGACGGGCTGGTCCTTTACGAAAACAATCCGCCCGGCTACGTCGCCGAGGACATGGCCGTCGCCGGCTACATCGCTCCGGGGATGTTCGGCTACGGCATTCCCTTCCGCGACCTGGCGGCGCAGGCGGAGAGCTTTGGCCGCGGGCGCAACTTCGTCGCCCTCGGGGCGGTGGCCGCCCTGCTGGACCTGTCGGCCGCCGCATTCGCGCCGGCCATCGCGGACCACTTTGCCGGACAGGCGGAGACCGTCCGGGACGCCGCCGTCCGCTCGTTCGAGATGGGCTTTGAATACGCCAAAACCCGCCTGGTGGCCACCCACGCCTGGCGCGCCCTGACGGCGCCCGCGGGGAAGCCGGCCGTGGAGCTGGTGACAGGGGCGGCGGCGATCGCCGCCGCCTGCGCCGCCGCGGGCGTCGGGCTGGCGGCGTTTTACCCCGTGACGCCGGCGGACCGGATCCGCGCTGCCCTGGAGCGGCTGCCGGCGGACGGCCGTCCGGTGTCGGTTCTGGCGGCCGACGCCGCCGGCGCGGCGGCGCACGCGTACGGCGCCGTGGCCGCCGGGCGGAGCGCCGTGGCGGTCACGGCCGGTTCCGGCCTGGCCGCGGCGGGCCCGCTGCTGGACCAGGCGGCTGCGGCCGGACTGCCGCTGGTGGTGGTGCATGTCCAGACCGCCGGACCGACGGCGGCGCTGGGCACCTCGACGGGGCAGGGCGACCTGCTGGCGGCGATCCATGGTCTGAGCGACGTGCAGCGGCCGGTGCTGGCCCCGGCCTGCACCGAGGACTGCTTCGACGCCGTCTGCCTGGCGGTGCGGCTGGCCGCCCGCTGGCGGACACCGGCGGTGGTGCTGACGGATTTCCTTCAGTTGGAGCGCGGCGAGACCGTCGGCTGGCCGCGTCCGCTGCCCGCCGCGGCGGCGGCGCTGGCGGCGGCGACTCCGGCGCCAACCGAAGCCTGGGCGCCGCCCGGCACGCCCGGCGGCGAGCGCCTGGTCTCTGCCGGCGGACCCGACAAGCGGAGCGGCGCCACCGAGGCCGTGGCCTCGTGCCCGATCGCCGTGGGACTGCACCGCGGCCGCCTGAACGCCCTGGCCGCCGGCTGGACTCCGCCCGAAACGTTCGGCGACGACGGTCCGCTCGACCTGGGACTGGTCGCCTGGGGCGCCGCCATCGAACCGGCGCGGGAGGCGCTCCGGGCCGCCGCCGACCGCGGCCTCCGCGTGGGCGGCTGCTTCCCCCGACTGGTCTGGCCGCTGCAGCGCCCGGCACTGGTGGCGTTCGCGAAGCGCTGCCGGGTGCTGGGCGCGGCGGAACTCAACGCCTCGGGCCAGTTGGCGGGGCTGCTGGAGCATGCCCTGGCCCGGCCGTTGGCGCGCCTGGGGCGGGCGGGCGCGGAGCCGCTCACGGAATCGGAGCTCCTGGCCGGCATCGAGGAGGCCATGCCGCCTGCCGACGCGAAGGGGAGACGCCATGAGTGACCACGAGCGCGTCACGCCCATCATGGGAACGGAGCTGGCCCGCCAGATCGAGCGGGTGAGACGGAGCGGCGAACTGGGCTACCGCTCGGCCCAGCCCGCCACCTGGTGCCCCGGCTGCGGCTACCACGGCGTGGCCCTGGCCCTGACCCGCGCGGCGGCGGCGGCGCAGGTGCCGCCCCATCAGTTGGTGCTGGTCGCCGGGGCGGGGTGCGCCGCGTGGATGCCCCGCAGTCTGCGGGGGTACGGCATCGAGGCGCTGGCCGGCACCGCGCTGGCCGTGGCTGCCGGCGCCAAGCTGGCCCGACCCGAGCTGACGGTGGTGGTCGTGGGAGGTGATGCCGACATCCTGGCCTCCGGGGCGGGCGGCCTGTCCACGGCGGCGGCGCGGAACCTGCCGGTCACCTTGCTCATCGTGGACAACGGCCGCTGCGGGCTGATCCATGGCCTCCCTTCGCCCGCCGGCGCCGCGGATCCGCTGGTGGCGGCGCTGGAGACCGGCGCCACGCTCGCCGGCCGCGGCTGGGCCGGCAAGCCCGATGCCCTGGGCGAGGTCATTGCCCGGGCGCTGCGCCACCCCGGCTTTGCCGTGGTGGTCGCGGTCAGCCCGTGCATCACCTACGACATGGAGCGGATCACCTGGGACCGGCTCTACGAGGCCTGGCAGCCGGTGCCCGCCGGGCATGATCCGTCCGATCGCGCCGCGGCGCTGGCGCTCGCTCGGCGAGAACCATTTGTCCACGGGATTCTTTACGAGAGACAGTCATGAGGTAGTTTAAACGTTTAAATGTTTGAAGGTTCAAATGTCCGGATACCAACAACTTTTGAACCTTCCAACTTTCCAACCTTCCAACCTTCCAACCTTCCAACCTCTAAACCCCCGATCCGCGACACGCGCGTTGAGGATGGAAACGAGCCTGAAGTCCCGAGCCTCGATCACGATTACGATGACGATTACGAATTACGAGCACGAAGTTTGATGTCCGATTCATGCACCACGAAGGCACGAAGGACACAAAGAATGTTGAGGGTTATGGGTTGAGGATTGAGGGTTGGGAACGAGACCCGAACCCCGAGCCTCGATTACGATCACGATTACGATTACGAATTACGAGCACGAAATCCGAAGTCCGATTCATTCACCACGAAGGCAC
>CALAMB010000194.1 GCA_937925645.1 uncultured Acidobacteriota bacterium | reverse complement strand
CCGGCTTCGGCATGCTGCGCCGCTGGCACCCGGCCGATTCCTTCGCCCGGACCGCGGAGGTGACGTATTTCATCCGCCCGGAGCACACCGGGCGCGGGTTGGGACGCATGATGCTGGAGCGCTTCGAGACCGAGGCGCGCCGGCTGGGGGTGGACACGATCCTGGCCAGCATCTCCTCGCTCAACGAGGGGAGCATCCGCTTCCACCGGCGGAACGGCTTCGCCGAGTGCGGCCGGTTCCGGGCCGTCGGCCGCAAGTTCGACCGCGACTTCGACGTGGTCTGGATGCAGAAACGGCTGGAGCCGACGTCACAGGTGCCACCACCCGAATAATCTGATAAGATCGCCGCACGGATCGAGTGACACTGTTCCACGGGGAGGTGTTCATTGCGTGATCGCGGCCTTGGTGTGATCGGCTGCCTCGTTGTCTTCGCCCTGATGGCTTCTCCCCGGGTGGCGGCCGCCGACTGGGTGATCGGCGGCGACGATCCGGACGAAACCGTGGTGCTATCGTCCGATCGCTTCGTCGACGGCAACCTGGTCATCCTCAACAACGGCCGGCTGACGGTGACCGGCGGCGGCGCCCTGCACCTGTCGCACGATGTCTATCTGTTCGGCAACGCCTGCCTGGATATCCGGCAGGGCACCCTCCGGTTCCGGCAGGAATACGCCTACCAGTCGGCGCTGATGGCGGCCGACCAGGCGGCCGTCGAGGTCACCGATGGCGCACTCGACGGGAACGGGCACTCCTTCAGTGTCGCCCTGGCCGGTTCGGCCGCCGCCAGTTTCACCCGGGCGGAGGTGGTCCGCGGATTCGCCACTTGGGCGCTGTTCGACCAGTCGGCCGCCACACTGGTCGACTGCATCAACGCGGGCGAGTTCGTGCCGTTCGGCGAAGTCACGCTCTCCATCGCGGATTCGGAAACGGTCCTGCTCTGGATGACCCTGTTCGACGGCACGATCATCGACACAATCCTGCCACCCCCAGGTGATGTGGCCGAGTTCCGTCTGGACGTCACCACGCCGTGGGCTACGAACATCCCCTACGCCGTCCACCTGGTTGACTGCCGCAACGTCATGTGGGCGCTCATGGGCCGCAGCGGCGCCCACGCGACGGTGCGCGATTCCGTGCTGCGCGCCGTCGGCACCATCTTCGAGCGCGGCCACGCGGTCGAAATCGCCGGGTTGGCCGACAACACCACCCTGGCCGCCGCCGATTTTCACTGGGGCGACATCGACTACACCTTTCACAACACGTCGGTGCGAAGTTGGAACTACTACTGCCGCGGCACCACTCGCCTGACGCTGCGCAATTGCGTGTTCGGCGAGCTGATCGTGGAGGAGAACGGCGAGGCGACGGTTCAGGAGTCCGTCTGCGACGGCAGCGGCGGCTACCTCGGCGTATTCGGCGATGGCCGGCTGGTCCTGTTCCTGTCCACCAACCTGTCGCAGCTGACCTGCGCCGACCGGGGCGTGTTCATCGGCTTCATCGCCTCCCAACTGGGGCGCGATGTCCATGCCGCCGGGAATGCCGCCATGCTGTGGATCAACTGCCTGCTCGGCAGCGCGCCCCGGGCCCTGGACGCCGCCGGCATCGTGGAGGCCCGGATCGAACCGGTCGCTGCCGTGACGGGCGATCTGACCCCACTCCGGGGCACCGCGCAGGTCATCCGGGGACCCGACAGCCCGCTGGATTACGACGGCTATCTGCTGGAATACGGGACTGGCCCGGAACCGGCCACGTGGATACCCATCGCCGGTCCTGTTCCGGAGATGCGCCACGACGAGATCCTCGGCCATTGGCCGACGGCGGGCCTGGCGCCGGGCGTCTACACGGTCCGCCTGACGGTGCTCACCGATGGGTTCGGACCCATCGTCGCCGACGCGCCGGCCGAACTGACTCGGCCGTGGCTGCCCGGCGACCTGGATGGCGACGGCGCGGTCACGCCCGCGGACTGGCGGATGCTGCTGTACGAACTCGCCGGAGGTCTGCAGCCGGAGCCGGCGGCCTTCGCGGCCCCCGCAGCCACGGCCGACCTGGACGGCGACGGGCGGCTCACCGCCGCCGACGCCGTCATCCTGCATCGGTTGTCAGCGGGGCGATGATCCTCTGGTCCGGCTCCGGCCGAACCCGTCCGAATGGTGCGTGTCGTCGGTCCGTCACGCCGCTTGCTGCTTCCGGAGCCAGCGGTTGTAGAGCCACATGCTGAACGCCGACCCGAGACCAATGGCCATGAGCAGCACCCAGCCGAAGGTGTTCCAGAACGGGTCGGGATCGAGCAGACCGTCCGGCCGCTTGACGGAGCCGCGGCAGATCACCTCGTTGAAGATGAGCGCGCCCACCGGCCCGCCGAAGAACGAGCCGATGGCCATGGGCAGGTTGGCGTAACCCAGGAACAGCCCCTCCTGCCCCTTGGGCGCCAGGGCGCCGATGTACTCGTAGGTCCGCGCCGACGTGAACAGCTCGCCGAACGCGATCAGCGCCACCGTCAGGGTGATGAAGATGGAGCCCAGCGGCAGCAGGGTGCCCAGGCTCATGTTCCGGATGCCGAGATAGTAGATGGGCACCAGGTTGATGACCATGGCCAGGCCGATGATCACCGTGCCCACCACGATGGAGTTGATGGGTTTCCATTTGCCGAAGAGTTTGGTGATGAGGAGCTGGAAGAATACGATGGTGAACGGGTTGGCCATGGTGATGAGGTCCACCGGCGGGTCGAGTTCCACGACCTTCTTCAGGTAGAGCGGCAGCACGTTGTACACCTGGTTGTAGATGAAGAAGAAGCCGCTGGACACAACCAGGAACAGGGCGAAGCGCAGGTTGCGGAGCACCAGCACCATGTCCATGAGGATGCGCCCGGGGGACTTGCGGGGTTTCTTTTCCGCCGCCCCGGGGAGCCGGTCCGGGTCCTTGTACAGGAAAAACACCACGAAGAAAGCGACGATGGCGAACGCCGCCGACACGGCGAAGATGTAGCTCAGGTCGAACTGCTTGCGGACGGCGTAGCTCACGCCGCGGCCGCACAGCGAGCCGATGTTGATGACCATGTAAAAGATGCCGAACGCCAGCGTCGCCCGGACGCCGGAGGTCTTCTGCACCGTCCCGGAGATGCACGGCTTGACCACCGATCCGCCCAGGCCGATCAGCACGATGGCGATGACCACCGGAATGACGATGTTGGCGCCGGCGGTGACTTCGCTCTCCACGGTGTTGGCCAGGGTGGCGCCGCCGAACCAGACCGGGTAGCCCATCAGGAAGTAGCCGGCGGCCAGAAGCACGAACGCCACCAGCAGCGACTTCTTGAAGCCCACCTGGTCGGCGATGGTGCCCGAGAGAATCGGCAGAAAATAGACCAGGGTCCAGAGCACGGTGCCGTTCAGGGTGCTGGGCCAGTAGTCGCCGAGGCCCAGCTGGCCGAGGTAGAGCACCACGAAGCTGGCCATGGCGTAGAACGCGCCGCGCTCGAAGAGCTCGGTGACGTTGGCCATCCAGAAGGTCGAGGGGAAGCCGCCGGGCTTTGGGTCCATGCCGCACCTCCGCTGGATTCCGGCCGCGTCCGCCGGGGCTCGGCCGGGGAGAAAACGGGAGTATAGCCGAAGACGCCCGCCGCGTCCACCGTCCCGGCGGCCGCGGCTCGAAAATCCCCGTGCATTCAGGCGGTTTTTCGGCTACCATCTGGGCGAGACCGCTCGGGAAGGGGTTCCCATGATCTCCATCGAAGAAGCCGAACGCATCATCCTGGACCAGTGCCAGCCCCGCGCGCCCATCGAGGTTCCCCTGCTGGAGGCCGGCGGCTATGCCGTGGCGGCCGACATGCGCTCCGGCGATGACGTCCCCCCCTTCAACCGGGCCATGATGGACGGGTTCGCGTTCCGCGCGGCCGACACGACGGGCCCGGGCGCGCGCCTCCGCGTGGTGGACTGCCTGCCCGCCGGGACGGTCATGTCCGGGGAACTGCCCCCCGGCGCGGCGGTCAAGATCATGACAGGCGCTCCCCTGCCCTCCGGCGCCGACACCGTAATGCCAAAGGAGCAGTGCCGGGAGCACCCCGACGACATGGTGGCATTCACGGAAATCCCGGCCGCCGGCCGGCACGTCGCGACGCGAGGTTCGGAGCTGGCGGCGGGCAGCCCGCTGTTCGCCCCCGGCGACGTACTCAAGGCCAGCGACCTGGGGGTTCTGGCCATTTTCGGCTTCACCCGCGTCCGCGTCTACCCGCGGCCGGTGCTGTCGCTCACCAACACCGGCTCCGAACTGGTGGACATCGACCAGCCGCCCACGGGCGGCCGCATCCGAAACTCCGACATGTACTCCATCGCCTCGTATTTCCGCAAGTTCGGTTACACCTGCGCCGTCCGCGGCATCGTGCCCGACCACGAGGCCGCCATCCGGTCGGCCGTGAGCGCCGAACCCGACGCCGACGTCATCCTGCTCACCGGCGGGGTCTCGGTGGGCGACTACGACCTCGTGCAAACCGCGGTGCGGGCCGAGGGTTTCGAGGTGCTGTTCGACGCGGTGGCCATCAAACCGGGCAAACCCCTGGTGTTCGCCCGCAAGGGCCGCCAGCTCCTGTTCGGGCTCAGCGGCAACCCGGTCTCGTCGCTGCTGCAGGCAGCCCGCTTCGTGCTGCCGGCCCTGCGGCGGCTGGCCGGGTGGAACCGGCCGGGCTGCTCGTTCGTCACGGCCGCGCTCACCGAACCGATGCGCCACCGGGGCGACCGCACCGCCTACCGCCCCTGCCGGCTCGTCGCCGAGGAGGGGCGGCTGCTGTGCCGTCCCGTCCGGGACAAGGGCAGCGCCGACCTGTTCTCGTGGCGGACGATCAACGGGCTGGCGGTGCTGCCGGCGGACCGTCCCGAACTTGCCGCCGGCGAGTTGGTCCGGGTCTTCATCCTCGAGCCGTTCAACTTCCTCCCGGCGGAATAACAGAACGAACCGGCGGGGGGAAATACACCGCAGAGTCGCAGAGGGCGCAGAGGGATCCATCTGTCATTGATCATCGGACATTTTTCATTGTCCATTTCGGATTATTGGTTTTTGACGATTGCTTATATTTTATTGGCTATTTGGGTTCGAGCCGGATTCTGCGGGGATTTGGGACCTGGGTACTGGGACCTGGGTACTGGGACCTGGGTACTGGGACCTGGGGCCTGGGACCTAGGTTCTGGGAGCAGAACTCTGAAACCAAGGAACGTGGTCGGGAGCCCCGGGCGCCAGGCCGGGGTTCATGTCGCCGGCCATCGTCAGGGCGCGACCCGCCAGGCGGGTCGAATGTGGCCCAGATCTCGATGGCAACGACGGACTACCATGGGTGGCCCGGAGGCTTCGGGACCACCATACCCCATCCACGCACCCGATCATATTCGACCCGCCTGGCGGGTCGCCCCGACTCACGATGGGGCGGAACGGACCCCGGGTTACACCCGGGGCTACCCATGTTCGACCCGCGTGCCGCGGGTCGCCGGAAGGATTCTGGTGGAGCATGAAGGCCCGGGCGCACCCGGCGCAAAGAATGACCCATAAGACCGTTCCCCACGCGAACGATCATCAAATAACGACGTTCAATGTCCGATGTCCGCATGACGGAAACGAGCCTCGAGTCCCGAGCCTCGATTATGACTGCGCGGGCGCGGCGCGACGCCATACCCGAGTCCCCGACCCGCCGGGCGGGTCGAATGTGGGTAGCCCCGGGCGCGAGCCCGGGGTCCGGGGTTGCCGGCCAACGCCAGGGCACGACCCGCAAAGCGGGTCGAATATGAAGGGTGCCGAAAGGATCCGAACGATCCGCCGGTCCCGGCATTCATTTTTCATCGCCAACGGTCGTCGGATCCACATTCGACCCGCGTTGCGGGTCGCCCCGGCCCGCGGCGGGGGCGAAAGAAACCCCGGGTTACACCCGGGGCTACCCATGTTCGACCCGCGTGCCGCGGGTCGCCGGAAGGATTCCGGTAGGGCGTAGAAATCCAGGTGTACCCAGCATCCGGTATAGCCAATTGGACAGTCCATCACGCGAACGATCATTAAATAACGATGTCCAAAGTCCGGTGTCCGTATGGCGGGAACGAGTCTCAAGCTTCGCTTACGATCACGATTACGATGACGATTACGATTTACGAGCACGAAATCCGATGTCCGACGTCCGATGTCCGCATGATGGGAACGAGTCTCGAGTCTCGATTACGAAGCACGATCACGATTACAAGCACGAGCACGTTCAACCCTTTTCCCTTCGTACTGTTTACTCTTTACTGTTTACTCTTTACCCCTAACTGCTAACTCCCAACTCCTAACTAAAAAGGGCTCCCCTGAGAGGAGCCCTTGAACCGAAACCGGGTCCGCCTAGAAGATGAACTTCAAGCCGAACTGGATCTGCCGGTTGGCCCTGGCGGTGAAGGACTTGCCCAGGTTGACGCTGGTGAGGGTGGTGTTGGGGTTGCCGTAGTTGGTGTGGTTGAACAGGTTGAACGCCTCGGCGCGGAACTGCAGCCTGGAACCTTCCGCGGTGAACCACGGCAGCTTCACGTCCTTGAACAGGGAGAAGTCCATGTTCCAGTAGCCGGGGCCACGGAACTTGCCGCGGTAGTAGTCGCCCTGGGGGTTGCGCAAGTTGATCACGCTGGAGGCGAAGCTGAAGTTGGCCGCGGTCGGACCCATGATGTTGTTCGCGGCGTCGGTGCTGAACTCGTAGGTCGTGACGTTCGGCCGGGCCGGGCCGCGGTTGTTGGTGTAGCCGGTGCCGAGGGTATCGCGGGCGACCTTGTAGTCCAGGGGGTAGCCGGTGTTGGCGGTCACGATGCCGTTGATCTGCCAGCCGCTGATGAGTTGGGCCAGCCAGCCCTCGGAGTCGCCGCCGAGCATCTTGCCGGGGCCGAAGGGGAGCTCGTAGATGAAGTTGCCGCTGAAGACGTGGCGCACGTCGAAGCCGGCGTAGCCGCGGTCATAGCCCAGGTTGTAGTAGTCGGACGCAAACGGGCTGGAGTTGCCCAGGTCCCACACTGTTTCGGAGCTGTTGTCGAAGGCGGTGGACCAGGTGTAGTTGACGGTGAACTGCAGGCCGTCCTGGAAGCGGTGGTTGAAGGAGCTCTGGAAGGCGTGGTAGTTGGAGTGGCCGCAGGTGTCGACGTTGTTCACGCGCAGGAACTGAGAGTTCTGGACGCTGTAGTAGCGGATCCACCACGGCACGGAGGTGGTGCCGAAGCCGTTGTCCGCGAGGCCTTGGATCGTCTCTTCGGACGGATAGAACATCTGGTTCGGGTTGTTGCGGACCAGCAGGTGGACGCCCGCGCTGCCGGCGTACGTAAGGTTCAGGATGTTGCCGGGCCAGATTTCGCGCTGGGCCGACAGGTTCCAGGTCTGGATGTACGGGGTCTTGAAGTCGGGGTTGTAGAGCGTCATGTCGTAGAAGGTCTCGGAGGCGAGGTGGAGCTCCACGTCCGGCAGGTCGTAGCCGTGGCCGTACCAGGCGACGCCGTCGGGGTAGACGCCGTCATAGGCGCCGCCCGGGGCGGCGGGCAGGAAGTTGGCCACACTGAACGGCAGCTGCGAGGTGTTCCAGGTGATCAGGTCGAACAACATGCGGTCGAAGCTGATGCCGTAGCCGCCGCGGATGGCGGTCCTGCCGTCGCCGAACGGATCCCAGGAGAAGCCGAGCCGCGGCGCCCAGTTGCTGGTGGACGCCTCGTACAGGTCGTTCCCGGTGTCGGGGCCGGCGAGGAAGATGTCGGCGCCGGTGCCCACCCATTGGGAGGGCACCAGATTCCACCACTCGCCGTCGACCCAGTTGGCCGGATCGAAAAAGTCGTTCTGGTTCACAATGTGGTAGCCCTGGATGCAGGGATCCATCACGTTAGCCGCCATGTTGTTGACTTCAAACAACGCCGGCTTGTACTCCCAGCGCAGGCCCAGGTTCAGGGTCAGGTTCCGGAGCACCTTCCAGTCGTCCTGGATGAAGAAGTCCCATTCCTTCTGCCGCCAGCCGCGCCAGTCGGATGTGGCGGTAGAGAACTCGTTGCCGTTGCTGTACACGCCGTGGTTGACGTAGTCAGCTGTGCCGGCCGCAATGTTGGCCAGGGTGTCGCCGCCGTAATAGTAGCCGTCAAAGAACACGGCCGGGACCATGTTGAAGCCCGTGCCGCCGTTGCTCTGGTTCCAGCGCAGGTCCACGCCGAACTTCAGCGCGTGACGGCCCAAGGTCCACGTGTAGGTGTCCTTCAGTTGGTACGTGTTCAGGACGGTGTATTCGCTGCCGTAGCCCGAGGGGCCGCCGAAGTCGGTGAAATAGCGGGTGGGGTCCATGAGGTTGCCGCCGAAGTTCAAATCCATGTCGCGCCACTCGCGGGTCCACTGGTTGGCACCGCGGGTGTAGCCGAGCTTAGCGGAGTTGACCATCGTGGGCGACAGGATCCAGGTCCAGTCGATGCCCCACTGTTGCTGCTTGCCGTTCCACGGCCGATCGTCCTGGAAGGTGGGCAGGGAGTTCAGCGCCGGGTCCACGCCATGGTTGTAGATCCAGCGGAACGAGAGCGAGTGGGCCTCGTTGAAGTTGTAGTCCACCTTGGCGGTGTACTGCTCGGTATCGAATGGGTCGGACTGGGCCCAGTAGTAATAGCCGCTGACGCCGTCGATGTTCACGTCGCCGTTCGGCGCCGGGTAGTAGGTCCGAAAGATGTGCGCCATGGCCGCGTTGGTGACTGTGTCCACCCAGTCAGTGTACGGAACGATGCCGGAGGAGGAAGCGGCCGCCCGGTAGTCCAGGATTTCGGTGTTGAAGAAGAAGAACACCTTGTCCTTGACGATGGGGCCGCCGATGGAGGCGCCGTACTGGTGGCGCTTGAAATCGCCCTTCGGCAGGTCGTTGCGGTTCTGGGCCCAGGTCTTGGCGTCGAAGTTCTCGGCGCGCAGGAAGTAGAAGGCCGCGCCGTGGAACTCGTTGGTGCCGCTCTTGGTCATCACGTCGATGATGGCGCCGCCCGCGCGGCCTTATTCGGCCGACGGGTTGGAGGTCACGACGAGGAACTCGGAGGTGGCGTCCACGTTGATGTCGACGGTGTTGCCGATGGTCTGGGTGTAGTTGTTCTCGATGCCGTCGATCTGGTAGTTGTTGCCGCGCTCGCGGCCGCCGCTGGCGGACGGGTAGCCGGTCTGGCCCCGGACCACGCCCGGGGTCAGGTAGATGAGTTCCAGCGGATCGCGGCCGTTGAGCGGCAGGTCGAGGATCCGCTTCCCGTCGATGACGGTGTCGAGCTGCGAAGTGTTCAGCTCCACCTGCGCGACCTTGGCCGTGAGCTCAACAGCCGTGGTCACATCGGAAGCGGTCATGACCACTGGGAAGTTCAGGACTTCACCGGCGGACAGCTTGATGCCGGTGATGCGGACCGGCTGGAAGCCCTCGAGTTCGGCCTTGATCTCGTAGTTGCCGATCCTGAGGTTCGTGAAAATGTAGAAACCGTTGTCGTCCGACACCGCCTGGCGCGTCGCGCTGGTGTCCGTGCGGGTCAGGATCACGGTGACGCCGGGAATGACGCCGCCGGTGTTGTCCTTGGTTCCACCCTCGATTCTCTCGGCCATGAGGCCCACAGCCAGGCAGGCCAGGAGCAGCGAGAGGACCAGAATCCTGTTCGGGTGGTTCATAAATCCTCCTCTTCGCCGATGATGAATACGCGATGCGTATTCCGTGACACACGGGGTCAATCCGCATGCAGGAAGTGGAAGTCCTCAACTGGTGTTTCAACTTTTCGAATGTCTAACGATGCGTCGCATGGCGTGCCCCCCTGTTCCAGTGTGGCACTAGATATATTTAGATACGCCGGCGCGGAAATAAACATTCCACGGCTGGCGATTATCGCTTGTTTCGGGGGGGGGGTAAGACTGATCAGACTAAGGACATCAAACATCGGATGCCCTCGCTGCCCAATTCAATTTGTCACAAAACTATCAAAATATTTACAAATAGTCAAGAGCTCATTATTCAAAGTCCCTTGTCCGTGTTACGGGAACGATCCGCCGGCGGGCAGGCGGGAGGTACTGAGTTCCCAGGTCCGATGTCCGAAGTCCGATGTCCGAATGGCTGAAACGGGCATAGATTACGATTACTCAATTACTCACAATATCCTGCCAAAATTTGACAAAATGTTTCACCGATTTCTCCCCCCCGCTCGCCCGTCCCATCATCGACCGGCACAACCCACGCTTTCACGACGAGAATAGCCAGGCGCAGCCCCGCGAACGCGGGGCCGCGCCTGGAAAATCGATATTTTTGACGTCGCGCGCCCCTGATAAGGGGCGCGGAGAAGATCACCGCAGAGATCGTTCGTCGACCGCGACGTGGTGCCGGCGGAGCAACCGAACCCACTCCTCTTGCGCCGATACCCGCCGGTGGTGCTCCGCCTGGTTCTCAATGTGCCGCCGGACGGCGGGGACCTGAGAGGCACTGGCCGAAAACGCCGAATCACCATCCGGCCAATCGAACCCGGTCGCGTTCGGCGGGAGGGCTTCTTTCCGAAGATTCGATCCGAATTTCTCCGCGCCCCTGTCCAGGGGCGCGCCGTGTTTTTTCAATTCCGCTTTCCAGGCGCTGCCCCGCATTCGCGGGGCTGCGCCTGGCTATTGTCTTTGCAACTGGACGGGCTTGCCGAAGACCCGGCATCGCGGCACGGAAACCGGAGTAAGCGATCATACCCTTTGGTTCCGGCTCCGCCCGATTGGGATGACGAGCACGACTCAATCCGTTTCACCTATTCACCGATTCTACCCATTAACCGATTCCCCCATCCACCGACTCACCGATTCACCCAGTGAAATAAAAAAGCCCCGCGGGTGCGGGGCTCGGATGCATGATTAAGGGGACAGGAATTACTTCTTCTTCACGTCGTGGACCAGGCCCTTGCTCTTCGCGTAGTCGAAGCCCTTGA
>CALAMB010000193.1 GCA_937925645.1 uncultured Acidobacteriota bacterium | reverse complement strand
TGTGCTGGCGCTTGCCGTACCGGTCGCTGGCCCAATGGCGGTGCATGAGGTCGTCGGCGAGCCGGGCCTTGAGGGGGCCCTTGTCCAGGCCGTCCTGGATCCGCTTGTTGCAGGCGTCGTCGGCGCCGCACTCGGGGAAGATCTCGGAGGTGAAGATGACCGATTTTCCGTCGGGCGCCCAGACCGGGTCGGCGACGCCGGTGGAGAGCCGGGTCAGTTGGGTCGGCTCACCGCCGTCGGCGGGAAGCAGCCAGAGCTGGGCGCCGTCGGCGCGGGTGGACACGAAGAGCAACGTCCGGCCGTCGGGCGACCAGCGGGGGGTGCTGTCGGATTTATCCGAAGCGGTGAGCCGGTGCAGGCCGGTGCCGTCCATGTTCACGACGTAGACGTCCGAGTTGGTGGTGCCCTTGGCCATGTCCGAGATCGTGACGGTGAAGGCAACCCGGCGCCCGTCGGGCGATACCTGGGGATCGGCCACCGACTGGATCCGGTACAGGTCGGCGATGGCGAATGGCGTTTTAGACACCTGGGCGGTGACCAGAGTCAGACTGATCACTACCAGCAGGCTGATGGCGGCCAGACGTTTCATGGCGATCTCTCCTGTTCGTGCTGAGGGTGACACCGGGATCCGGAGGCGGGGCGCCGTTGGCGCCCGTGTGTCCGGAATGCGTCCGGTGGTCAGGGTGTATCTTAGCCGATGCCGGCGCGGAGGTCCACCCCGGCTTAGACCACCGCCTGCAGCGCCCGGCTCATGGACCGCAGGAAGTTGCCCCAGTATTCCACAAAGCTGGTCTGGTGGACCATGTAGGGGGTCAGCACGCAGGATCGCAACACGTAAACGCTCCCCAACCGGTCCCATTCCGCCTCCGGAATGCCCAATGACAGGACGAACCGGCGGGGAGACTCGCCGTACTCCTCCCGGCTGAGCGCCGTTTTGGAGGTGATGAAATCCTCAGAGTACATCCGACCCGATTTGTACGAGCATTTTTCCCAGAGCCGCACGTTGAGGTCGTTCATGGCGGCCAGGCTTGGGTTTCCCTCTTCGTGGAGGGCGAAGTCCACCATGTTGAAATCCGGCCGGACCAGCGGATGCACCCGGAAGCGCCGGCCGTGGAAATCATAGGGCGGCGTGGTGCGGAGGGCGTCGTGGAACCGGTGGGCGCCCTCTATGCTGGAGCCGATGATGCGTCCGTAACCGGTGATGTTGAGCGGCACGAGGTGGTGGGCGGTCCAGACGGAGGCGACGGCAGCGCCCGACTTGGAGCCCTCCATGATGTAGCTGCCCAGCAGCATCGGGTTGTCCTCGCTCTTCTCGAAGACGTACGCGGCGAAGTAGGAGATCAGCTCCAGCACGCGCCGATCCTTGAGCACCACGGCCCCGGCGGCGTAGGGAATGTAGCCCATCTTGTGGGGATCGATGGTGATGGAATCGGCCTCGGCCATGGCGCGGAAGGCGGCGTAGATGTCGGGATCCGGCCAGCCCAGGGGTTCGGAAAAGACGTTGTGGCGCTGGAACGCGGCGGGCAGTTCGTCGTAATCAATGGGTTGGTCGTCGGCACCCAGGATCAGGGCCCGGGCGTATCCGCCGTAGGCCGCGTCCACGTGAAGGTAGAACCAGATCCCCTGCGCCGCGAGTTCCTGCCGGAGGCGGACCACCTCGTGGACGGGGTCGATGGCGCCCTCCTCGGTGGTCCCCACGACGGCGACCACGGCGAGGATCGGCGTG
>CALAMB010000192.1 GCA_937925645.1 uncultured Acidobacteriota bacterium | reverse complement strand
CCTCCTACCGCCGCCTCAACATGGCGGAGCTGTTCGGCGGGGACTGGGACAAGTCGGCGTTCAAGACGGAGAGCCGCCGCTTGGACGACCCGGCGTGCCGCACGCGACTCGCTGAACTGATCCCCTGGTTCTGGACTGCCGTGGAGCGGAACTTTTACACCGCCAACCAGCGGGTCTCCGCCGAGCGACTCGCGCTCGAAGACCCCGGCGTGCTCGCCGAAAAAATCCGCCTCGTCGCCGATCGCGCCGCCGATCTGACCCCGAAAGCATCCTCCAGCAAGTGACCCCGTCCGGCCGCCGGCGTGTCGTCCGCCGCGCCGCGCGCACGGACGCGTTGATTTCTCGCTCCCGATCCGCTACATTAGCAGAACCCGAGCCACGAGGGAGCATCCATGAGGATCCACGCAACGTGCCGAGCCGCGCTGATTCCGGCGCTGGCCCTGGCGTGCTCTGCCGCGCTGCTGGGAGCGGATCCGGCGGTCGGATCCACCCGGTTCGACCTGGTGAACGACCGGGTCGTCCTAACCGTCCGCTTCGAAGACGGACGCCTGGCGGAGGACCGCCTGACCGCCCGCTCGTCCTGGACGGCGGCGGGCGCGCCGCTGCCGTCGGTCGCCACCGACGCCGGCTTCGCGCTTGAGCTGATGTGGACGGACTGGCAGGCGCCGGGCCAGGCGGCCAACGCGGCCAACCCCGTCACGGTGCACTCGCACGATCTGGTTCTCACCGGACATGATCGCCGCCAGGACGCCGACGGCGGCGTCACGCTCGAACTCCTCTTCCGCGACGCCGCCGGCGGTTTGGAGGTTCGCGTCGCCTACCGGCTGGGTGCGGACGCGTTTTTCGTCCGGCGGTCGCTGGCCGTGCGGCAGCTCAAGGGCGCGCCGCACTTTCTGCGCTGGCTCTGGGCCCGAGACAGCCGCCTCGGCGACGCCGTCCAGACGGTCAAGCCGGGCGGGTTCGGCCAGCCGGTCGCCGTCCGCTGTGGCGCCGGCGGGGCCTTCTTCGGCCTGGAGTACCCGGCGGCTGAAAACACGGCCGTTCCGGCCGCGGACAACCGGCCGGTTGTGCGCTGCGGCCAGGAGATCGGCGTGCGCCTGGGACCGGAATGGACCGAGGGGGCGCCGGCCGTCACCGGCCTGGCTCCCGATTCCAACGTCAAACTCTGGTTCTGGAAATACCTGGATGCGATCCGGGTTGCGCCGCTGCGCCCGTACCTTCTCTACAACACCTGGTACGACGTCCGCGCCCCCGAGATGGTGACGGAGCCCGGCCAGGTGATGAACGAGGCCAACCTGCTCCGCATCATCGACCGGTTCAAGGTGGAGATGACCGAGAAGCGGGGCCTCAAGCTCGACGCCTTCGTCCTGGACGACGGCTGGGACGTCTACCGCAGCGACTGGGTGCTCCGCGCCACGGAGTTCCCCAACGGCCTGGAACCCATCCGCGCGGCACTGGCCGAGCTCGGCACCCGGCTCGGCATCTGGTTCGGCCCCACCGGCGGTTACTCCCACCGCGACTGGCGCATCGGCTGGATGCGCGAGCACGGCTACGAAACCGTGGGCGACCAGTTCTGCCTGGCCGGCCGGAATTACGGACGGATGTTCCGGCAGCGCGTCACCGACCTGGCGGCCAACGACGGCGTCGGCTACTTCAAGTGGGACGGCATCCAGTTCAGCTGCAGCGAGCCGGACCACGGCCACCCCGTCGACATCTACTCGCGGCGCGCCGTGGTGGAAAGCGTCGCAGCGCTCTGCCGGGCCGTGCGGGCGAAGGACCCGGCGATGTTCCTGAACATCACCTCCGGCACCTGGCTCAGCCCGTGGTGGCTGTTGTTCGCCGACCAGATCTGGATGCAGGGCGAGGACTACGGCTGGGCGGACGTGCCGTCCATCAGCCGGCGCGACGCGGCCATCACCTACCGCGACACCGTGCTCCACGAGGACTACGGCCGCCACGACTACTGGTTTCCCCTGGCCAACCTGATGACCCACGGCATCATCAAGGGTCACCTGCAGAAACTGGGCGGCGAGGCGGAAGCGCTGGACAAGTTCACCGACGAGACACTCGTCTACGTCGCCCGCGGCGTCAGCATGTGGGAGCTGTACATCTCGCCCGACCTGCTCACCGACGGCGAATGGGAGGCGATGGCCCGCTCCCTGCGCTGGGCGCGCGATCGCTTCCCCGTGCTCACGCAGACCGAGATGGTGGGCGGAGATCCGTCCCGCGGCGAGGCCTACGGTTACGTTCATTTCCAAGGCAGTCGAGGGATCGTCGTCGCCCGCAACCCCGTCATCGCCGCCCAGGCGCTCCGGACGGCGCTGGCGCCGGAGCACGGCCTGGACCCGGAGGCGAACACGCTGGTGCTGGAGCGGGTGTATCCCACGCGCTGGGTGTCGCCGAACCTGTACGCCGCCGGCGCCGCGCTCACCCTCCCGCTGGAAGGCTTCGAGACGGCGGTGTACGAAATCTACCCGCTGGCGGAGGCGCCCGGACCGCTCGTGGCCGGCGCCGTATTCGAGATCTCCGACGATCCGGCATCGACCGACGCCGTGACGGTGTATCCCGCTGCCGGCTCACCCCGCCTGTTGAATCCCGAACGGGTTGCACGGGCCCGGGTGGACGGCCGCAGCGTCCAGCCCCAGGCGCTGGGCGTAACCGCAGGGGACGGCCTGTCCGACGCAGTCCGCGGAACTGCCGTTGAATCCAACGGCCCGGGTCGTCTCACCGCGCGTTTCGAGCTGGATCCCTCGGTGACAACGGCGGAACTGGCGGTGCTCCTCACCCCGGCCGAACCCGCGGCGGAGGGCGCCCTGCCGGCGCTCGCCGCGACCGTGGATGGTCGGGAGGCCGCCGTGCGGTCTGAAGCACAGGCCGGCCGGTGGGCATGGCACACCGTCACCCTTCCTGCCGGCGCCCGCGCCGTGGAGCTGCAATTGCGCGCCGATCCGAAGTCGGCCGGCTGGTCCGGCACGGCGTCCGTGTGGGTGGTCTGTCGCCAGCGCATGGG
>CALAMB010000191.1 GCA_937925645.1 uncultured Acidobacteriota bacterium | reverse complement strand
GCCGGCGTGCCGCTTCTCGACGCCGGCGTGCTGCCGACGCCGGCGGCGGCCGGCCTGATCCTGGATCTCGGTTGTTGCGGCGGGCTGATGATTTCGGCCTCGCACAATCCGGCGGAGGACAACGGCCTGAAATTTTTCAGCGACCGGGGATTCAAGCTCTCCACTGCCGAGGAGGCCGCCATCGCCGTCCGCGTGGGCGAACGTCCGGAGCCCGCGCGGACCGCGCCTGACGCGCCGCCGCCGGAAGGCGGCGGCGGGCGGTTCGACGTGGCGCCTGACCTGCTGGGACGCTACGTGGCCAAGCTGCTGAATCGGTGCCCGCTGGAGGGATTGCCAGCGTCCACCCGCGTGGTGGTCGACTGCGCCCACGGCGCGTCGACGCCGGCGGTCCTGGCGCTGGTGGACTGCGTGGCTTTCCGCCTGCAGGCGATTTGCGCCGAGCCGGATGGCTTCAACATCAACCGCGACTGCGGCGCCACCCGACCCGAGCGGGTGGCGGCGGCCGTCGCCGCCGCGCGCGCCGATGTGGGCTTCGCGCTCGACGGCGACGGTGACCGGATCATGGCCTGCGACCCGGACGGCCGGATCATCGACGGGGACGCGCTCCTGTACGTCTTCGCGGATTTCCTGCGGTCGCGGGGGCAACTCACCAGGCAGACCGTCGTGGGAACGGTCATGACCAACCTGGGACTCGAGACGGCCCTGGACCGATGGGGCATCCGGTTGGAACGGACGCCGGTGGGCGACCGCCATATCCAGGCGCGCATGTTGGACGGCTCCCTGGCGCTGGGCGGCGAGCCGTCCGGCCATTTGATTCTCCAGTCGCCGGCCATGACCGGCGACGGGCTGCTCGCCGGCCTGTTCCTCCTCCACGTGCTGGCGGTGACCCGCCGGCCGCTGGCCGACCTGCTGGCCGGCTACCGGCCGTTTCCGTCGCGGGTGTTCAACCTGCGGGCGGACCGCAAGCCCCCGCTGGAGTCGCTGCCGCCCGTGCGGGCGCTCGACGCGCTGCTGACCGAAGCCGGCGGGCGCACCGTGATCCGCTACTCAGGCACCGAGCCGCTCCTGCGCGTCATGGTGGAAGCCCGAGAGCTCGAACCGCTCCAGTCCAAGATGGATGCCCTGCTGGAAGAATTGAATAGACTGGTATAGCCGGGGGATTCCGCCGCCGCGAGAATCTGATCGTCATCCGATCCGATACGTTGGGATGGGAAGGCGGGCACGGCGCGCCCCGCGGTCACTGGCCGACCAACTCGTCCACAGTCCGGTCGAGATTCTGCTCCATCTGTGGGGCGATTTTTTTCAGCACGCGGTAGCCGCTGTCTTCAAGCTGCAGCTCCTCGGAGGCGCTCCGGGCGGGCTGTCCGGCGAAGTGGTAGAC
>CALAMB010000190.1 GCA_937925645.1 uncultured Acidobacteriota bacterium | reverse complement strand
CCGCCATCAGCGTTGGCACGGAAGGGAACAACCGGACCGGCAACTACAACTGGTCATTCCCTGCATCCAAGGCCACCAGCGGCATCGGCATTTCCGTGGGCAACATCCTGGACACCTTCCTGCTGGACGCCTCGCTGACCGCCGCGGAAAGCAGCGGCCTGGTGCGGGTCATCAGCCAGCCCAAAGTGCAGGCCCAGAACAACCGGCAGGCCATGATCGAGCAAGGTCTCCAGTTCCCGGTCCAGGTGGTGGAGAACAACACCATTTCGGTGCGCTTCTTCTCCGCTTCGTTGAAGCTCAACGTGCTCCCCCAGATCACTGAAGAGGGCACCGTGCTGCTCAAGATCACCGTGGAAAACAACCGGGCCGATTTCGTCAACACGGTGAACAACATCCCGTCGATCATCACCAGCATGTCCTCCACCGAGGTGCTGGTGGCGGATGGCGGAACCACCGTGATCGGCGGCATTCTGATCGATTCCGATCAGAACAACACCGACAAGGTGCCGCTGTTCGGCGACATTCCGATCCTGGGGCACGCCTTCCGCCGCGACTCCAAATCCAAGGAAACCAAGGAAATCCTGTTCTTCCTGACGCCGAGGATCATTCGCTGACCGTCGGACGCGTAATGAATCTGTTCAAAGACACAATCGAGGAGATGGTCGCCCGAGTGGAGGGCGCCCTCCTCGTTCTCATTGTCGGAGTGGACGGAATCATCATCGACCGGGCGGTCCACCCCGATCACCTCAATGACGGGCTCAACTTCGACCTGCTGGCGGCGGAATACACTTCCCTGTTGAAAAATGCCGTCCGCACCGCCGAGGACGTCGAAATCGGCATGCTCCAGGAGATGACCATTTTCACGGAGCAACTCCACTTCCTGATCAAGATGATCACCAGCGAATACTTCATGATGTTCATCCTGCAACCCGGCGGTAATTTCGGCCGCGCCCGGTACGAGTTGAAGAAAGCCAAGATCATTTTGGAGAAAGATTTTCAGATTTAGGCCTTCCGCATCGGCCATGCATCACTGGGAACCGACCGTCGGTTCCCTTTTTTTTCCCCGTTTGACAGCCCGAACCGGCCGGTGTTACCATCAGCGGACAAACCCGACCAGAGGATAAAACACCGTGGAACTGAAAGAGTTGAAAGAAATATTGAAAATGATCGCCAACAGCCGGTTCGAGGAATTCGAACTGAAAAACGGCGATTTCTATCTGCGCACCCGCCGCGGCAACAGCCCGGCCGCCGCCGCGACCGTACCCCCGGCGCCGACCGCCGCGGCGCCTTCGCCCGCCCCCGCGCCGGCGCCGTCCGAACCTGCGGCCGCGCCCCCCGACGCCAAAGCCCACCTCGTCAATTCGCCCCTGATCGGCACGTTCTACCGGGCTCCCAGTCCGGGCGCCGAGCCGTTCATCCGGCCCGGCGACCGGGTCAAGCCCGGAACCGTGCTCTGCATCATTGAAGCGATGAAGATCATGAACGAAATCGAGTGCGACACCGCCGGCGTCGTCGAGAAGATCTGGATTGAAAACGGCGAACCCGTGGAGTACGGCGAACGCCTCTTCACCATCCGCCTGGACTGATTCCATGTTCCGCAAAGTGCTGATAGCCAACCGGGGCGAGATTGCCGTCCGGGTGATCACCGCCTGCCGCGAACTCGGCGTGGACACCGTCGCTGTCTACTCGGATGTGGACGCCGACGCCCTGCACGTGCGTTTGGCGGATGAGAAGGTGTGCATCGGGCCCGCGCGCAGCGACCGCAGTTATCTCAACATCCCCGCCATAATCAGCGCCGCCGAGATCACCAACGTGGACGCCATTCATCCCGGTTACGGTTTTTTGGCGGAAAACGCCCGCTTCGCTGAAATCTGCGAATCCTGCAACATCAAGTTCATCGGTCCAACAGCTCCGGCGATCGCCTTGATGGGCGACAAGGCGGCGGCCCGCCGGCGGATGGCCGAGGCCGGCCTGCCCGTTGTCCCCGGCAGCGACGGGCTCCTGCCGGATGCCGCCGCCGCCCGAAGGCTGGCTGACGCCATCGGGTATCCGGTCATCCTCAAGGCCACCGCGGGCGGCGGGGGCAAGGGCATGCGCATCGTACGCTCGTCGGACGAGTTGGACAGCCTGTTCGCGCTGGCGACCGGCGAAGCGGGCGCCGCATTCGGCAACGCCGGCCTCTACGTGGAGAAATACATCGAAAACCCCCGCCACATCGAATTCCAGATCCTGGCGGACCGCTACGGGCACGTGGTCCATGTGGGCGAGCGGGAGTGCTCCGTCCAGCGGCGTCATCAGAAACTGCTCGAGGAGGCGCCATCCCCCCTGCTCCGCGCCGACCAGCGTCGCGAGATCGGCGGGCTGGTGACCCAGGCCCTGACGGCCGTCGGTTACGAAAATGCCGGGACCGTCGAATTCATCGTCGACACCGAAGGCCGCTTTTACTTCATGGAGATGAACACGCGGATCCAGGTGGAGCACCCTGTCACGGAAATGATCAGCGGCCTGGACCTGATCAAGCTGCAGCTGCGCATTGCCGCCGGCGAGCCGCTCGGGCTGGCGCAGCGCCGCATCCGCTTCTCCGGCCACAGCATCGAATGCCGAATCAACGCTGAAGATCCGCGTAGCTTCAGGCCCTGCCCCGGTCTGATCACCGGCTGGTACCCTCCCGGCGGGCCGGGTGTCCGGATCGACACCTTCGTCTCCGCCGGTTACCGGATCCTGCCGTATTACGACAGTCTCATCGCCAAACTGATCGTGTGGGGCCGCGACCGGGCCGAATCCCGGCAGCGCATGCTCCGGGCCCTGGACCAGTTCGTGGTGGAGGGCGTGCAGACCACCATTCCCCTTCTCCAGAAGGTGTTACGAGACGACGATTTCATCCGCGGCGATTACGATACGCATTTTCTGGAACGACTGCTGCCCCGCTGGGCTTGACCCGTCGGCGCCGGACGGGTTGAGATCCTGATCTGCAGGAGAGGACGATGAACGGCGGTTTGAACACCTGGGGATGGTGCTTCCTGGCGGCCGGCTGGGGCAGCATTTTCGCCTTGACCGCCTTCTGCGTGGTCCGCCTGCTCCGCTCCCGCCGCCGGATGCAGGATGAGGCGGCGGGGCCCCAGCGGGACTACTGGGCGTCGCGAATCGGCATGATTCTGGCCATGGCCGGCAACGCCATCGGCCTGGGCAACTTCCTGCGCTTTCCGGTCCAGGCGGCGTCCAACGGCGGCGGCACTTTCCTGATCCCCTATTTCTGCGCGTTTCTCCTGCTGGGCATCCCGATGATGTGGATGGAGTGGGCCATCGGCCGGCTGGGCGGCCAGCATGGCCACGGGTCCACCCCGGGCATGTTCGCCCTGCTGTGGCGCCGCCCCGCCGCCAAGTACCTCGGCGCGCTGGGTGTGTTCCTGCCGCTGGTGATTGTCGTTTATTACAACGTGATCGAATCGTGGACCCTGGCCTTCACGTGGTTCTCTGCCACCGGTCGATATTTCGGGCACGCCTCCCGCGAGGCGATGGGGCAGTTTCTGCGGGGCTTCCAGGGCGCCGAGAGCAACGCGTTCTTCCAGTCGCCGGCCACCCTGATCATCTTTCTCGCCATTACCCTGGGGTTGAATTTCATCTTTCTTTATCGCGGCATCTCGCGCGGCATCGAGGTGCTGGCCAGGTACGGCATGCCCCTGCTGTTCGTGTTCGCCGTCGTGCTCGCCGGCCGGGTGCTGTTCCTGGGTGCCCCCGACCCGGCCCATCCGGACTGGAACGTCGTCAACGGATTCGGCTTCATGTGGAATCCCGACTTCAGCCGCCTGGGCGACGCGTCCGTCTGGCTGGCCGCCGCCGGTCAGATCTTTTTCACCACCGGGATCAGCATGGGCATCATGACCACCTACGCATCGTACATCCGCCGCGACGCCGACCTCACGCTGAACGGACTGTCCACCGCCACCACCAACGAGTTTGTCGAGATCGTCCTCGGCGCCACCATCGCCATCCCGGCCGCCGTCGCCTTTTTCGGCCTGGTCGAAACGCAGGCGATCGCCCGCGAGGGCGCCTTCAATCTGGGCTTTCAGGCCCTGCCGGTCATCTTTCAGCAACTGCCCCTGGGCGAGCTGTTCGGCGCCGTATGGTTTTTGCTGCTGTTCATCGCGGGGATCACCTCGTCCGCCGCCCTGACCCAACCGGCCATCGCCCTGCTGCAGGACGACCTGGGCTGGAGCCGCCGCCGGGCGGTGCTGGCGGTGTTTGGCGTGCTGTTCATCTCCGCCGCGCTGGTGGTGGTGTACTTCCGCTACGGCTTTCTGGACGAGCTGGATTTCTGGGCCGGCACTTTCGGCCTGGTGGTCCTGGGAGCCAGCGAAAGCATCCTGTTCAGCTGGGTCTACGGCATCCGCCGCGGCTGGGAAGAAATCACCCGCGGGGCCGAACTGCGCATCCCGCAGGTGTTCCGGTTCGTCATGAAATACATCACCCCCGTCTACCTGTTGATCATCCTGGGCATCTGGCTGGTCCAGGACGCGGTGCCCAAATTGCTCATGCAAAACGTTCCCGCGGAGCGCCAGCCGTACTTGTGGGGAGCCCGGGCGCTTCTCTTCACCATCGCCCTGCTGACTCTGGCGGTCATCCGGATCGCCTGGGGACGGCGCGCCCGTCGAGAAGCCGAGCCGACGACCGCTCGATAGCAGGCGGCACGCGCCGACAACCGGTCGCCCGCCAGCGCCTGCCCCACAACATGATCGCGCCACGGTGAACTTTCACGCGCCTGGCCGGATCTATCTGTGTGTGAGTCGAATGGAGGTGGAACCATGAGGCTGCGCATCCCGATTTTCTCGCTGATTCTGTCATTAGCCGCGGCAGGCGGCCTCCTGGCGCGAACCCGGGAAGTCCCGCTGGAGGAGATTGCCCGCCGCGCGGACAGCGCGGTGCTGGCGGCCTGCACCGCCGCCCGCGGGATCCGGGCCGGAACCGGCGGCATGATTTACACTGTCTATGAATTCAACCGGCTCGAAACGGTCGCCGGCGCGGCGACCGGCGAAACGTTCACGCTGCGGGTGGCCGGAGGAACTGCCGGCCGGTACCGGGTCGTGCTGCACGACGCGCCGCGTTTTCAGCCGGGGCAATCCTACCTTCTGCTCCTTCGCCGAACCGTCCGGGACGGTTCGCTGCTGGTGGCCGGAGCCACAAACGGAATCGCCCCGGTGCGGGTCGCCAGCGAAACCGGGAAGTGGGAAATCGCCCTGAGCCGCCGGCAGGCCGCCTCCGCGGCCCTCAAGGCAGCCAACCCGGGCCCGGAGGCGGCTGCCGCCACCGTAGCGCCCGCCTGGCGCCTCCTGGACGAGATCCGGCCCCTGCTCCGAAACGCCGTCGGGGAGGTGTCCCAATGAATGCGCGCGCGTCCGCCCGCTGGCTCGTCCTCCTGTTGGCCGCGCTGGGACTCGGCTCCATCGACGCGTACGTGCACCAGAGCAGCGTGTCCAGCGCCGATCACCGCACCCGGATCGTCCGCTGGACCCACCCACCTGTTGATTTCGTCATGGATGCGGGCACGCTGGCCGGCGGCGACGGACTGCCGCTCATCGCCGACGCACTCGACACCTGGGATGACGTCCCCACGGCGCTCCGGCTCGGGGGCGAATTGTACATCTACACCGACGTCCCTGATTTCAACGAGGACAACCTGGGCATCGACTATGGGATCATCGGCGACGAGATCAACGAGATCGTGTTCGACGAAACCGGCGGCGTCCTAGAGGCCCTCGGGCTGGATCCGGAATCGGTGGCCGGCGTCGGGATCACCGTCGAAGACAACGCCACGCAGTCGATCGTGGACGCGCTGCTGATTCTCAACGGCACCTTCCCCTCATCACCCGATCTGGACCTGGAAGCCACCGCAACGCACGAACTGGGCCATATCTGGGGCCTGGGTCACACGTTCGTCGGCGCCGTCAACACGTACAACGGCGAACCGGGCACCGATCCGATCCAACCCAGCTACATCCCCACCATGTATCCGTACACCAACCCAGAGGATGACCGGTACGGCCGCTCGCTGGAGTTCGATGACACCGCCGGGATATCCGCCCTCTATCCCGAAACCGTCTACGCGCCGCCGTACCAACTGCCGTTCGTGCTGGAGACGGGCGCGATCAAGGGGCGGGTGGATTACCTGCACACGATTCCGGTGACCGCCGCCCACGTGCGCGCCATCATGACCTCGAACCCTGACATCCAGGTCGGCGGGCTGTCCGGTTACGCCGCCGACGGCAGCGGCGAGTTCCGCATCGCCGGACTGCCGCCCGGCGATTTCCGGCTGGTGGTCGAGGGGATCGACGGCCGCGACGGCATCACGGCGGACATGATCGAGGACGACGGCATCGGCGCGTGCGCCATCGACGGTTTCGGCGAGATCCCCTCCGGCATGTCCACCCACGTGTCCGCCGGAGAGGTCGTCGCCGGGTTTCAGTTCAGCATCAACGAGCTGCCCCTGACCGACGACGATGCCGTCGAATTCGGACTCCCGGCGGGTTTCACGTTCGACTTCGCCGGGGTGGCCTGCCGGCGGATATTCCTGTACTCCAACGGATATATCGGATTTCACCGGTTCGAGGACCCGAATCCGGCCTGGACCTCCGCCGGTCCGGATCTGCACACCTTCCTGTCCCGGCCGGCGGCCCGGATCGCGCCGCTGAACCTGGATCTGGATCCGCAGGGGAATCCGGATGACCGCGTGTCCGTTACCACGGCAACCGGCCGGCTGAACTTCATCTTCGACCACGTTCCCGTCAAGGCCGCCGGCGGATCCGCCACCTTCACCACCATGCTGTACGATTCCGGCGATTTCCGCTTCGAGTACGGGGCACTGCCCGACACGATAGCTCTGGTGGGCTATACGGCCGGCGTGTTCCAGACCGGCGGGCAGGAAGCGGCCGCCGATTTCACCGCGTACGCCGGCGGCACGGTGCCCAGCGGCCGCTCGCTGGCGATGTACCAGCTGGCCTCGGCCGACGCCTTCAGCGACATCGCCTTCACGTTCACCCGACCGGCCGCGGACCCGTTCCCGGTGCGCAACCGGCTCATCTACCCGTGGCTCGCCCACAACGAATTCTTCACGTTGGGACTGGCGGTGGTCAGCAACTCGCCCGACGCCTGCCGCCTGCGGATCACGGCCATCGGCCTGGACGGCCGGCCGCTGCCGGTGCAGCCGCCGTCGGAAAACCCCTGCTACGTCACGCTGGAGCCACTGGCCCAATTTGTCTCCCTGATCGGCCCGATGTTCGCGTTTGACGGCGGCACCGCCGACGGCTGGGTGCTGGTGGAAACCGACAACCCCGACCCGTTCGGGATCCAGGGGTTCTTCCTCGCGCAGAGCTTCTTCGGGGGTATCCTCGATTCCATGGACGGTGCCGTGGCGTCGCCGGAGACGGGCGCCACGCTCCTGTTCCCCAGATTCACCGGCGAAGTGAACGAGTTCACCGAGGTGACCATCGTCAATCCAAATCCCGCCGATGCCGGCATCGCCCTGTACGTCTATTATGAGGACGGCTCCGAGGAAACGGTGGACGCGGTCATCGGCCCCAACGGCGCGGCGGTGTTCACCCTGACGGGATCCGGCAACGCCTACGTCCTGGTGGACGCCACGGAGCCCGTCACGGGGTTCGCCATGAATTTCAACACCGCCGGATCGCTGGCGGGGCAGCCGGCGCGTTTCCTGTGGGAATCGCGGGGCGAGCAGGTCTCCCCCTTCTTCGTCTGGTCACAAAACGATTATGCCTCCCGGCTGGACCTGGTCAATCCCAACGACGACACTGCGACAGCCACGGTGACACTGTACAACTCGGTCGGGCAGCCGGTGGGCGACCCCGTCCAGGTACAGATGGGCGGCTGGTTCAACGCGCGGCTGGACATCACGCCCGACGTGTTCGGCTTCAGCAAGGCTGCCTCCGCCGACGGCTGGGTCCGGGTGACCGCCGACCGTCCCCTGCTCGGAACCATGACCTTCGGCGATCCGGATTTTCAGTTTTCCCAAGCCAGTCTTCCCCTGCTCGGTCAACCCACCCATTACACCATCCACTCCCACCTGGCCCAGGGGATGGCCGGCGACGTCAATTTCCTGACCGGTCTGGCGATTCTCAGCCTGGACGGGGCGAACGACATCACCGTGGATGTCTATAGTCCGGCGGGCAGCCCGGACTACGGCATCGAAACCACCCTGGACGCCGGCGAGCGGGGACTCGGGTTGCTCAGCGAGTGGATGCCCCAGGGGCCGTGGCCGCGCACCAGCGGCTACCTGGCCGGCGCCGCGGAGCGCGGCATGTTCGCGTACGAGATCTTCAATACGGTCAACGAGGAGTTCTTCGCCGCCGTGCCCGCCCAGAAGTATTTCCCGGTCCAGGAAGAAGCCGACGACGCCGACAACGGCTGGCCCGACTATGCCGAAGCCATCGACGGCTTCCCCATCGAAGTGCGCGGCCGGTTCAGCCCCGCCGATTCGGGCTATTTCCTCGTCGATCTGGGTGACGGGTACGTCGATGAGATCGAAGACCTGTTTGTCTTCACCGCTCCCCGCGACGGCTGGTACCTGTTCGCCCTGTATCCGGATCACCGGTACTGTGACGTGGATCTCTACGTGTTCGATTCGGAATGGCTGATCGTGGGCGACTCCGCCTTCGGCGTGCCCGGCGTGGAATACGTGGAGATCGAACTCCAGACCGGAACGTACGCGGTGGGCGTCAGTCTGTTCGATCTGGGCTGGTTCACCACGGGCGGGTATCACCTGGTGGTGGAGCCGGACGCGATCCCCTGACGGCCGACGCCGGCCGTTCCGGCGTCCGGTGACGGCTTTCGTTCGGACATCGCCCCGCGTGACGGATCACCGTTGGAGCGTCTCGAGGATTTCCAGAAAGCGCGCGTGAAAGTCCCGGCCGGCGGCCGCCATGGCGGTGGAGATTCCTTCCCAGCCGGGATTGGCATTGACTTCCAGCACGCGCGGTCCGTCGGGACCTTCAAGAATATCCACCCCGGCCAGATCCAACTCCAGCGCGGCGGCGGCGGCTCGGGCCAGTTCCACCATCCCGGCGGACGGGTCCACCGCCGCGACCGTCGCGCCCAGCGAGTAGTTGGTCCGAAAGTCCCCGTCGACCGCTTCGCGCCGCATGGCTCCGACCACCTGCCCCATCAGGATCACCACCCGCGTGTCCCAGGCCGGCCCCGCCGCGGGCGCGAGATACTCCTGAACCAGAAGGATCGCGTGCCGGTCCGCCGCCCAACGCGACCGGAACACCGTCTCGAGTTCATCCACCCCCTGCACCAGCGCCACATCGCGCCCCTGGGAACCCATGTCGGGCTTGACGACGCACGGTCCGCCACCGAGCAGCCGGAAGGCCTCCGCCACGCCGTCCCACGTGCGCGCCACCAGGGTGGCCGGTACCGGCAAGCCGGCGGCTTCCAGGATCTGCAGCGCGGTGATCTTGCTCCGGGCCGCCTGGATGGCGGCAACGGGATTCAGAAAATCCACCCCTTCCGCTTCGAGCAACTCCAGGATATAGCAGTCGCCGCGGGTCAGCGTGCGCAGGTTGAGGCGGGGGATTACCAGCTCGGCCTCCAGCAGCTCCCGCGCACCCGGTCCCCAGAGCAACCGGCCGATACGGCCGCCCACGCCGAGTCCCAGTTCCCCGTGCCGGACCAGCGCGCAGGCGTGTCCCCGCGTGTCGGCCCGCCGGCTGAATGCCACCATGCACGGTAGAAACTCCTCCTCGCTCAAGGTCGTGCTCAGAATAGCCAGACGCATGACGCCTCCTCCGAAGTTACTTTTTGGTCGGCTCCGGCGGCAGTCGCAGCGGAAATTCGAAGAAGACCAGTTCCTCGCGGGTATCGGCATTGTAGATCTCGGCGATGTACAGGTTGGCTCCTTCGAAAATGCCCGGCCCGGTCCCCAGCTTGAAGAACGTCACGCCGTGGGCCGTTTCGCCGGGCGCGATCGTCGGCGAGCCGAACGCCTTGTTTTTCATGTCCTGAACCAGCTTCGCCTTCTTGCCCTTGCCGGCCAGCCGGATGATGTCCACGGGCGGGATGCCGGTGCTCGGCGCCGTTCCAACCTGGCCGTCCGGCTGGAGCAGCGCCAAGGCGACGCTCTCCCACGGCAGGGCCCGAATCATCTGGCCCTGCCGATCCGTCACCGCAAAGCCGGTTCCCCGAATGACCACCGGGTGATCGCCGCCGTTGTGGGCGGCCACGAGCACCGGGACGATGCCGAGATGGAAGAGCTCCTTGGAATCGAACAGTTCGCGGATCCGACTTTCGCCCGCATAGGGAACGGCGCCGATCGTCACGCCCTGCGATTCCAGCCAGGCGGGGCATTCCCGCGGGGCCGGCGTGGGAAGCGGTTTTTTCTCGTCGGCCAGTGCGGCGACGGTCATCAATGCGGCCATCGCCCAGCCAATCAGGTGACGCAGTTGCATGGTGCCTCCAATCATTCGTCTCAATGCGCGGGCTGGGCGGGTGACACGCCGGCCGGGTCCTTGTCCCGGCGCAGCAGGCCGGCCGACACCGAGTACTCAGGGATCATCTGGAACGCTTCGCTGAGGGTCACCCCGAGGTGCGCCTCCACGCCCAGCAGATCGAACAGGATCCGTTGGTCCTGCAGCGCCGGCCAGACGGGGTAGCCGGGGCTGTACCGCACCGCGCCCGCCCGCGGCAGGCCGAGTTCACTCAGGATGGTGACCGTGGCCACCTCGGCCAGTTCGTCGGCCAGCTCCGCCGCGATCGTGGACAGGATGTAACCCTGCAGGTAATCACCGCCGTCGAAATGCTGGCGCACCGTCTCGCTGATCGTTCCGCCAAGCGAAACCACAAGCAGCGGCAGCATGGCGTAATCGCCGGACCGGATCAGTCGCGGCCAGCAGGCCGGCGCGAGGCTCAGGGGCAGCCGGCCGCCGCCATGGGCTATCATCAATCCGCCATCATCTCCCTGCGCCACTTCAAAAAGGCCGCAGGCGGCCATGGGCGCGACCAGCGATGAGTCGCACAGCTCCCGCAGCAGCTTCTCGCCCGTTCGCAGGAGGCTTTCGTAGAATCCCTTCTCCATTCGGGCGCCGGCCATGAGCTTGCGGCCGCACTGTTTTTCGAAGTTGAAGTCGCGGATCATCCGCGCCACGTCCACGCAGAACACGCGCACGGCGGGATCGAGGCGCGGCAACTCCGGAACCGGCGCGACCTCGACAGGCGGCGGCGGGGCGGGCGCCTCCATGGTTGCGGCGGTCCGGCATTCTGCGGCGAACCGTCGTTGGCGGTCCCGGCGCTGCGCCGGGTCAGCCAGCTCCTCGGCCAGCCGCAACCCCTGGAAGGCGTCCCGGCCGTAGAACACGCCGCCGGGATAGGCGTCGCCGTCCAGACGGCCCAATTCACGGGCGTACGCTTCGCTTACGGCCGCGCCGCCCACAAGCACCGGCACATCCAGGCCGTCCCGGTGCAGCAGCTCCACCACCCGCCGCATCTCCCGCGACGTGGAGACCAGCAGGGCGGACAGCCCCACCATGTCGGCCGACTCCTCCCGGACGGCGGCGACGATGCGTTCGGCGGCGACGTCGGCGCCCAGGTCGGCCACTTCAAATCCGTTATGCGCCATCAGCATGCGCACAAGGTTTTTGCCGATGTCGTGAACGTCGCCCTTCACCGTGGCCAGGACGATCCGGCCCCGCCCCGCCGCGGTCTGGAAGGGGAAATGCCGCTTCAGGTGCTGCAGTCCCGCCTGGGTGATGGCCGCCGACTCCAGCACGTACGGCAGCGGCAGGCCCCGGGTATCCATCAACCGGCCCACTTCCGCCATGGCCGGCAGGAAGACGGTTTCAATAAGCACCTGGGGCGCCGTCTGGCGCGCGGCCTCCTCCAGCCGCGGCAGGAAGTCGTGCCGGTCCCGCCGGACGATCTGGCGGCGCAGCCGTTCCGGCAGGGACAGCGTGTCCAGGCCGGCATCCGGGCCATTCTCGGTGAGCAGCGGCTCGTGGCCGATTTCCAGGACGCGCTGCAAGGCGTCCGGCCGGCGATTCAGCAGCAGGTCTTCGGCCAGGCCCCACCGGTCGGCGGGGATTTCGGTGCGGTGCATCAGCTCCATGGGGTTGAAGATGGCAAAATCCAGACCGCCCGCGCCCGCATGATGCAGCAGGACGTTGTTGAGTACCGGCCGGAAGGCGGCCGGCAAGCCGTACGACACGTTGCTGACGCCCATCACGGTGAAGCAGCCGGGCAGCTCCGTCTTGAACAGCCGCAGGGTCTCCAGCGCCTGCCGCCCATTGTCGCGGTCCTCGGGCTGGCCGGTCCCCAGCGTCAGGATCAGCGGATCGAGGATCAGGTCCTGGCGGGACAGCCCCGCCGCCGCCGCCAGCTCGCAGAGCCGCCGGGCGTTCCGCAGCCGCTCCTCCGGCTGCCGGGGCAATCCTTCCCCCGCCAGCGGCAGGCAGACCACCATCATGCCGTGACGGCGGGCCAGGGCCAGGATTTCGCGGCATTTATCGAGGTCTTCGAGATTGCATGAATTGAGCACGCCCCGCCCCTGCAGCCGGCGGCACGCCTCGCGCATGGCGTCGAGGTCGGTGCTGTCCACCATGAGCGGCCGGGGGGCGTTGAGACTCACCTGCGGGATCACCTGTCGGACCAGCTCCATCTGCCGCTGGACGTCGCGGGTGGCCAGGTTCAGGTCCAGCACCCGCGCACCGCGCTCCACCTGCATCCGGGCCAGCTGCGCGACGGTCTCCATGTCGTTGGCGTCCACGGCGTTCCGGAACTTCCGGCTGCCGTGGTAGTTGAGCCGCTCGCCCACCAGGATGGGGCGCGGCGTGGTGGCCAGCACCATCGCCTCGAACAGGCCGGTGAGCGCCGGCACCCGCTCCCGCGGCGGTTCCGGCGCCAGCGGGGCGGCGACCATCTCCGCGCGGAGGGCGCGGATGCAGGCGGTGTCCGTGCCGCAGCAGCCGCCCAGCGAGCGAAATCCCAGCCCGCGGAAAGCGGCGGTTTTACGGGCGAAAGTCTCCGCCGGCAGATCGAACACCGATTGTCCGCCGACGTTGCGCGGCAGCCCCCGGTTGGGCATCGCCAGCAGAGGCGCCGCCACCAGCCGGCGCAGCTCGCCGGCCAGACGGTACATTTCATCCGGCCCCATGGAGCAGTTCAGGCCGATCATGTCCACGTCGAGATGGTCGGCCACCAAGGCGGCGGCCGCCAGTTGCGTCCCCAAGAGCAGGTTGCCTTGCGCGTCGGTGGAAAAGCTGACCACCAGCAGGGCGTCGCGGCCGGTCTGGGCCATGGCGTCCCGGCTGGCCAGGATGCCGGCCCGCGTCTCCATCATGTCGTTGCAGGTTTCCAGCAGCAGCAGGTCCACGCCGCCCGCCAGCAGCGCCTCCGCCTGGACTTGGAAATTGCGGTAGAAATCCTGAAAGTCGGTCCGCCGCTCGATGGAGAGCAACCCCGTCGGCCCCATCGATCCCGCCACCAGCGCGCCCGGGAAGGCCGCCGCGGCCTCACCCGCCAGTTTCGCCGCCGCCAGGTTGATCGCCCGGGCTTGCGGTTCCAGGCCGTGCAATCCGAGCTTGTGAGGGGTTCCACCGAAGGTGCACGTGGTGACGACATCTGCGCCCGCCGCCAGGTAATCGCGGTGGATCTCCCGGATCGCCTCGGGCACCTCCTGCACCAGCCGCTCCGGGCAGTCGAAGGCAGGCAGACGGTCGCGGCGGGCGTCCAGCAGGGTGCCCATGGCTCCGTCGAAGAGCAATCCCTCGGACCGCAGGGTGGCCAGCAGCTCGTTCCGCGAGCGTCTCATCGACGGACCTCCGCGACGAGGTGGTTGAGGACCTGGTAGCGGCCCAGCGGGATGGAGAACTGGATGCCGCGCACCCCCGCGGCGTTCATCAGCCGGCGCACGGTCTCCGCGGTCATGGCCAGACCGGCCTTCTGCTGATCGGCGGGATCCGGATACCGGGCCAGCTCCTCCAGGATCCGCCGTGGCACGTGGATCCCCGGGATTTCCGAGCTGATGAATTCGGCGTTGCGCAATGAGACCAGCGGCCAGACGCCGGCCAGCACCGGCAGGTCGAATGTGGCCGCACGTTCCATGAACGCCAGGAAGGGATCGACGTCAAACACCGGCTGGGTGATGATGAAATCGGCGCCGGCCAGGACCTTCCAGCGCAGTCGCGTCAGCTCCCGATCCAGCGGGTCGGCAAACGGATTGGCGCCCACGCCGATGAAGAAGTCGGTGGCCTCGTCCAGGGCGTTGCCGCCCACGTCCCGGCCTTCGTTGAGACCGTGGACCAGGTTGACCAGACCGATCGCGTCCAGGTCAAACACACCGGTGGCCCGCGGCAGGTCGCCCACCACCGGCGGATCGCCGGTGATCAGCAGCAGATTGCGGATGCCCAGCGCCCAGGCGCCCAGCAAATCGGCCTGGATGCCCAGGATGTTTCGGTCGCGACAGGCGTAATGGAGGATCGCCTCGACGCCCACCTGCTGCTGGATCAGCACCGACAGGGCCAGCGGCGACATCCGGGCCGTGGCGCGGGGACCGTCGGGGATGTTGATGGCGTCGACGCCCATCTCCTGAAGCGCCCGGGCGCGTCCCTGAGCTTTCCCGCTCCCCGAGCCCTTTCCCGGCACCAGTTCGGCCAGACTGACCCGCCGGCCGGCGGCCAGCTGCTGAGACAGGCGCGACGGCGCCCGGCCCTCCGCCTTCTGCGGCGCCGCGGGCGGCTCGGCCGCGGCCCCGGCGGAACCGGCGTCGCCACGGGTCCGCACCACCTGTGTCCACTTGCGGCGGGCGCGTTCGGCCCGCACGCTTTCGCACATCGCCCGGATGTGCTCGGGCGTGGTGCCGCAGCAGCCGCCCAGCAGGGTCACGCCCAGATCGGGAAATCGCGACGCGGCGCGCCGGAAATCGTCGGGGGTCGAGACGTAAAACGTCCGGCCGTCGAGCTGCCGGGGCCGCCCCGCGTTGGGCATCACCAGGAAGGGGCGGTCCACCAGGGGGCGGGCGCGCTCCACCAGGCCGAGCATGGCGTACGGTCCGACGATACAGTTCAGTCCCACCCCGTCCACCTGGTCCATCGGCAGCTCGGTGAAGCATCGTTCCAGCGGCGCCTGATACCGGGTCAATCCGTTCTCGCCCACGGCGAACGACACCAGCAGGGGCATGTCGGTGAGACACCGGACGGCCCGCACCGCCGCCGCCGCCTCTGCCGGCTGGCTCATGGTTTCCACAATCAGCAGGTCGACCCCCGCGTCGACGAGACTGCGTACCTGCCGCTGGTAGAACGCCTCGACTTCGTCGATGCCCAGTTTGCCCAGGGGTTCGATGAGCGCGCCCAGCGGCCCCAGAGAACCGGCCACGTAGCCCTGGCGTCCGGCGGCCTCGCGGGCCAGGCGGACGCCCGCGGCGTTGATCTCCTCGAGACGGTCATCCAGGCCGAAGCGCTGCAGCCGGACGGCGCCGGCGCCGAAAGTGTTGGTCATGAGCATCTCGGCCCCGGCGGCGACGTACTCCCGGTGCACGCCCAGCACGAGGGCCGGCTGGCTCAGGTTGAGGGCCTCGATGCAGGAGTCCATGGGGACGCCCTTCTGAAAGAGGTAGGTGCCCATCGCGCCGTCCATGAACGCGAGGTGCTCCTTCTGCAGGAAGCGGAGGAAATTGTCAGCGGGCATCAGCGAACTCCTTGCGAACGGCTCCGGCGCCGGGGAGTGGAACGGCTCAAGCAGTGCCCCGGTCGTCCGGCGCCTCGCGATGGGGATTCAGGAACTTGTGGTACAGCAGGAGGCCGACGACCGTGGCGGCGCCGATACCGGCGAAGATGAGCCACAGCAGCCGCGGCTGGTTCATGCGGTCCACGAACCGCACGTACAGGTTGGCGCCCAGCACCCCGGCGATGCTGGACCCGATCACGCCGTACAGCGACAGGTAACCCATGTACATGGCCACGTGGGCCCGCGGGGCGATCTGGCCCACGTAGCTGAAGAACTTCGGGTGGGCGGTCATCTCGCCCAGCGAGAAGACGATGTTCCCCAGCACGAACACCCAGATGTGGGGCGAGACGGCCAGGATGGCGAACCCGGCGGTGCCCAGCACGATGCCGGTGATCATGGTGGGCAGGGCGGCCCGTTTCTCGAACAGCTTGGAGACCACCAGCTGCAGGGCGATGATGGTGCCGGCGTTGATCACGGTGACGTGCTCCACGTCGAAGCGCCAGCGCCACGCCACCCCCAGCGCGGCCAGCGCCGAGTTGACGAGACCGTCCAGCGGCGCGGCGTCGACGTACGCCTTGACGTACCAGAGCACGGAATCGAACATCTGGAAGTAGAGGACCCAGAAGCCCGAATAGATGAAGATCATCAGCAGGAAGCGGAAGTGGTCGCCGAAGCGCGCCGTGTCGGCCAGATCCATCCGGAACACGCTCAGGATGGTCAGGTAGACGCAGGAGCACAGGATCCGGGCGAACAGGGTCAGCCCCGGCAACAGCCAGATGCTGCCCAGCATCGCCGCCACCGCCAGCCACGGGACGTACCGGCCGGCGGCCGGCGTGCCGGCCTGCAGCCGCTCCCGGAGAATCACCGCCAGCAAAGCGGTGGCGAAGAACAGGAACAGGAACAGGAGGAAGAACGGGCGGCGGACGGTTTCGGCCAGCGCGTCGCGCAGGGCGCCTGGCTCGACTCCTGCCAGCAGCGGCTCGGCTTCAATTCGGACCATCGCCGCCGTCAACTCCGCGTCGCCCGGCTGATCGGCGCGCACCTGCAGGTGATAGCGTCCGGAACCGGTCCGGCGCAGATCGACCGCCGCGGACGCCTCGCCCGAGGGGCTCCCCGGCCGGCGGCTCACCCGCAGCACCGGCCGCTGCTCCGACTCCTGAATGATCCGCCGCAGCTCCGCCCGATCCAACCGCGGCCAATCCAGCCGCGCCCGCAGTTTCGCCACCAGGGCGTCGACGAACGCCGGCCGGTCTGACGGCTTGAACACGTCGAGACGGTACATCGGCCGGCCGGCCTGGGCCGGGTTGTCGCCCGCCGCCTGCAGCCTGAAATCCGCCGGGTTGGACTGGTCGCGCCGCACCGCCACCAGCAACGTCTTGCCCCACAGGGTGTGGGGCACCGCTTCGACATAGATCTCGGCTTCCGGCGGCGTGGCGTACTCGTACACCGCCCATGCGCCGAACGCCAGCAGGCCGACGGCGACCCCCAGCGCCGCCGGCAGGGACCGGCGGGCCAGGCGATGAACCATCACCACCGGCGAAAAAACGATCTCGAACGCGTTGGCCAGCGTCTGCACCAGGCTGGCCCGCGCCGCCGCGCCCTCCGTGGGCCGGGCCGGTTCGCGGAAAAAGAGGAACATCGGGATCAGCATGGTTCCGGTGCCGATGGCGGCGGCGATGATCACCCAGTGCCAGCCGTAGCTGTTCTTGAGCCACGGCACCAGGATGAGCGGAAACAGGAACGCCCCCAGGTTGATGGACCAGTAGTAAATCCCGAATCCGAGGGTGGAATTCTCCTTATCCGTCACCCGGGCGATGGTGCCCGAAATGATGGGCTTGAAGGTGCCCGCGCCGAGGGCCATCACGACCAGCGCCAGGAACACGTAGGTGTAGGTGGTGAACTGGCTGGTCAGGAAGTAGCCGGTCCCCAGCAGGGCGAAGGCGACGGTCAGCGCCTTCCGGTAACCGAACCGGTCGGCCAGCGCGCCGCTCACGATGGGCAGGAAGTACAGGATCGGCTGGATGACGCTCTTGATGACACCGACGCTTTCCTTGGGAAAGAACAGCACGTCGGTGAAATACACCGACAGGACGCTCATCATCCCGTAGTACGATCCGCGCTCGAAGAACTCGAACAGGATCACCAGCCAGAACAGTCCGGGGAATCTCCGGCGCCGGTTTTGCCCGGCTGGTGCGCTTTTTTCCAACATCGACAGCCCTCCCGTGGGGCGACATTTGGCCGAATATACCGATTTTCAAGAGGCAAAGCAAAAAATATATCTCCACGGTTCACAATGTGTTTTTTTTCATACCGTTCCGGACGCTTTGCGTATAATCGGTTTCTCAGCCCACTCTGGAGAGGAACGCATGCGCAGAATGATTGATCGACTGATTCTCCCCGTTTGTCTGACCCTGTGGCTGGTCGCGCCGGCGGCCGCCGCTCCGCAGTCATCCGGCATCGCACTGCCCACCCAGCCGGAGGCCACCGGCTTCCGCAAGAGCAACCATTTCGACGACGTCATCGCGTACATTCGGGAACTCCAAGCCCGGTCGGACAAGCTCCGGGTCGAGACGCTTCTTCGCACGGCCGAGGGACGGGAGGTCCCGCTGGTGGTGATGGGCGACCCCCTGCCCGACTCCCCGGCGGCCGCCCAGGCCGACGCCCGGCCCATCGTCTTCCTGCAGGGCAACATCCACGCCGGCGAAGTGGAGGGGAAGGACAGCCTGTTGATGCTCATGCGTGACATGCTGCTCGGCGACAAGCGCGAGCTGCTCCGCCGGAACATCTACCTCGTGGTCCCCATCTTCAACGCGGACAGCAACGAGCGGATCTCGCCCCAGAACCGGAGCTACATGCCCAACCCGGAAGAAGGCGTGGGTCTGCGACACAACAGCCAGAACTACGATCTCAACCGCGATTACATCAAGACCGACAGCCGGGAGGTCCGCGCGGCGATTGCCCGGATCATCCTGCCGTGGGATCCGCTGGTGTTCGTGGACCTGCACACCACCGACGGCTCGTACCATCAGGAGACGGTCACGTACCTGTCGCCGCGCGCTCCCAACTGGGACGCGGGCGTCAGCGGCTTCCTGTGGGATCACCTCTACCCCGCGCTGACCGAGCGCCTCGCCGGCCGCGGCGTCTCCCTGCTGCCCTACGGCGACTTCGTCGACGACTTCAAGCCGGAACTGGGCTGGAGCACGCATCCGCCCTCGCCGCGGATGGGCGTGGACTACGTGGGGCTGCGCAATCGCTTCGCGATTCTGGTGGAGAATTACGCCTACGCGCCATACCCCACGCGGGTGAAGCACTGCTACGAGTTCGTGGCCGAGCTCGTCGAATACGTGGGCGCCCACGCGGCCGAGATGAAGGCCCTGGCGCAGGAGGCGGACCGGCGGTCCGCCGGCTGGGCCGCCCGGCCCGCCGCGGAGCGGCCGCCGTTCTGCCTGTCGGTGGATTCCGGCCCCCTGGACGGGACATTGACCATCCAGGGCTTCGCCTGCTCCGAAATCATCGACTCCCGCGGCCGGAAGCGGCCCAAGCCGATCCTCGATCAACCCCGCACGTACACCGTGCCGTACCACGCCCGCTTCACTCCCAAGACCACCCGGCCGCTGCCGGCCGCCTACCTCGTGCGCCCCGGCTGCGAGGCGGTGGTGGCCCAGTTGCTGCGCCACGGCGTCCGCGTGGAGCGGCTGAATGCGCCGGCCCGGCTGAATGCCCAACAGTTCAAGACCACGTCGCTGAAAGTGAATCCACGGGTAGTCGAAGGTCATGCCGACCTGACCCTCGCCGGCGATTGGTTGCCGCAGGCGATCGAGGCGGAAGCCGGCTGGTTTCTGGTTCCCATGGACCAGCCGCTGGCCCGGCTCATCGCCGGCCTGATGGAGCCGGAATATCCGGACAGCCTGGCTGCGTGGAATTTCTGGAACAACTGGGTCACCCGGCAGTGGTACCGGGACCTGCCCCCCCTGCCCCTCTACCGGTTGATGGAGCCGCAACGGCTGCAGACCCAGCGGGCTGAATGGACGGACGTCGCCTATTGACGCCGCCGCTGCGTACCTGGCTCATCCACCCAGAGCGACGTTGACGATCACGCCGTGATCCACCGGCAATCCCCGCGGCGCCGGCCGGGAGGGATCCAGCCGGACGTGACCCATATTGGGGCAGAATGTGCCCAGTTCCTCCAACCAGCGGGCCAGCCGGCGCAGGCCGGCGGCGGCGGCCACCACTCGCAGCCGCCGGCGGAGCGCTTCGGATTCGAAGCGTGACGCCAGCTCCAGGATCCGTTCCGCATCGAGCCGCCGGCGCTGCCGGGCGAGCACGGCCACGACATCCGCCAACTCCATGAACCGACCTGGGGCCGCCACCGCGTCCACCAGCGCCCGCTCCGGCGAGGCCATGCGGAAGCGGCGGCCGCCGTCAGCAAGTTCCCGGATTTCCTGGGGCCGACGGGCGAGGCCCAACGTGTGCCGCCGCAGCTCGGCCCCCGGCACTTCCAGCCGGCCGGGACGGGCGGCAACGCCCACCAGATCCAGCCGGGTCACCGGCCCCCGGAGCAAGCCGGCCGACTGCAGGGCCACCCGGCCCGTGAAATACCCCACGGCGCCGCCGGCCAGCGCGTGGTGCAGCGCGGCCGGCTGCGCGCAGGCGACGTCCCGCCGGCGGAAAATGCCGCGCGCCTCGATCCGGATCAGACCCGCGTCCGCCCAGCGCCGGCAGGTCTGCCAGGCGGCGTCCCGCGACAGTTTCGCGGCGGCGCGGAACTCCCCCAGGCCGAACCAGGCCGGCATCGCGGCCAGAATGTGCTCGCGCTGCTGATAGACGGAATACTTCATGGATCAGTGACTTTCCCGTCCGATTATTTCAAAACCCGCGTTTAAAAACAATTGAATCTTACAGCGCTTCGTGGCATGATAATTCGTCGTCGGCGACTCCGTCCGCGAGGTTGAATTCATGAACCGATTGAGTTGTATCGTATTGATATTATTGATTTCCGCGATATTCGTCCCCGCCCAGGTCGAGGAGCGCTTTCAGTACGGCCTGAAGTTCGGCGTCATCCAGAATCAGTTCGAAGCCATCCCTGATTCGCCGCTGCATCCGTTCGACTCACTGGAGATCGACGGCCGCACGGGCTTCATCGCCGAGGCGTTCTACGATTACCAGCTCCTGCCCGACAAGATGCCGCCCCTGCACCTGACCTTCGGTTTGGGCTACAAGCTCCTGATCATGCGCGGCCGCTTCATGACCGAGGGCGATCCTCCGCTGGCCGGCGATTTTCACAACTACTTCCACACGCTGGATTTCCCGGTGGGCGTGAAGATGGTTTTCAAGCAGTTCAACGGCCGGCCTTACGTGGGCGCCGGTCTGCAGATGGACGCCATCGTCGGCGAAAGCGTCAGCAAGGGCGGCACCTACGGGACGGCCGACGACGCGCTGCCGGATTTCGAGAGCATTCCCGACTACCGGACGCGCTTCAACACGGGGGTTTACTTCAACACGGGATTCGAGATACCCACGACCAGCTTCCTGTATGTATTCGAGTTCCGTTACATCCGCTGGAGCCGCGACAACTTTGACGCCGAAACCTCGTTCTACGAGCGGAGCAACGGCGAGATCCAGTGGACGTTCGGAGTCAAGATCCGCTGATCGCGGGCCGGGCCCGGGGCCCGGCCGCCCGCATGCAGTCCGTGATTCATTCCCAGTGAGGCACTCATGAGATTTTCAACCATCGGTGTGTTGGGGTGCGGCCAGGTGGCCCAAGGGATCGCCCAGAACGTCGCCCACTCCAAGCTCGACGTGATCATGTGGGACGAGAACGAGAGCTGGCTTCGCGGCGGCCTCGCCGGCATCGAACTCGCCATCGATCACGAAATCAGCCGGTGGGGGCTGACCCCGGGCGACAAGAAGGCCATCCTCAAACGCATCAAAACCACGACGAACCGCGCCGACTTGAAGACGGCCCAGATTCTCATCGAGGCCAAGGGACAGGCCTTCGAGGAGAAGCGGGATATTTTCCTCGAGATGGAGGCTATCTGTCCCGAAACCACCTTGTTCATGACGAACACCACCACCATCTCGATCTCCGACATCCAGCGCCACCTCCGCCTGCCCGAGCGCCTCATCGGCCTGCACTTCATTCTCCCCATCCCCCTCAGCGTCATCGTGGAAATCGTGAAGGGAATCAAGACTTCCGAAACGACGGTCCAGGAAACGAAACACCTGATGGACACCCTGGGCAAGCGCGCCATCGAGATCTACGAGTATCCCGGTTTCGTCACGTCCCGCATCATCCTGCCCATGATCAACACGGCCGTTCAGGTCCTCATGGAAGGCCTCGCCTCAGCCGACGACATCGACGATGCCATTCATCTCGGCTACAACCTGTCGCTGGGTCCGCTGGCGCTGGCGGACCAGATCGGGATCGACGTGGTGCTGGATTCCCTCGAATCCATCTACCGCAACCTCGGCGACCCCACCTACCGTCCCAGTCCGCTGTTGCGCAAGATGGTCCGCGAAGGCAAGCTCGGCCTGAAGTCCGGCAAGGGCTTCTTCAAATATGACGAACGCAAGCGCCGGATCGCCACGGCGTAAAGGGGTGCACTCATGATCGTTCTCACATTGAACTGCGGCAGCTCGACGGTCAAATACAAGCTCATCGACACCGAAACCCAGAATAACCTGGCCATGGGCAAGGCGGACCGGGTGGGCATGATGGGCGCCGTCATCGACGTGGAGCGTCCCGGCGGCGAAAAGATCGTCCGCGAAACCGAGCTGCTGGACCACGCCATGGCCATCTCGGCGATCATTCACCTGCTGGTGGAGCCCCAGTTGGGCATCCTCAAGAGTCTGAATGAAATCCAGGCCATCGGTCACCGGGTGGTCCACGGCGGCGAGACCTTCACCGGCTCGGTGCGCATCACCGACGCCGTGGTCCAGACCCTCAAGGACAACATCCAGCTGGCCCCGCTGCACAACCCGCCCAACATCGTGGGCATCGAGGCGGCCATGGCCATCCTGCCCGACGTCCCCATGGTCGGCGTGTTCGACACCGCCTTTCACACCACCATGCCGGAGCACGCCTACATCTACCCCATCCCTTACGCGCTCTACAAGAAGTACGCCATCCGGCGCTATGGCTTCCACGGAACGTCCCACTTCTACGTGGCCCGCCGCGCCTGCGAGATCCTCAAGGTCAAAGGCAGCGAGACCAACCTGATCACCCTCCACCTGGGCAACGGCGCCAGCGCCACCGCCGTCCGGAAGGGGAAATCGGTGGACACCACGATGGGCTTCACGCCGCTGGAAGGACTCGTCATGGGCACCCGCTGCGGCGACATCGACCCGGCCATCATCATCCACATCATGGATCAGGAAAAGATATCCGTCCGCGAGGCGAACAACCTGCTCAACAAGTTCAGCGGCCTGATCGGGATTTCCGGAAAGTCCAGCGACATGCGCGATCTCGAGGATCTCTATCAGCAGGGCGACAAGCAGGCCCGGCTCGCCATCGACATCTACACCTACCGGATCAAGAAGTACATCGGCGCCTACGCCGCCGCTCTGGGACAACTGGACTGCGTCGTGTTCACCGCCGGCATCGGGGAAAACAGCCCCCTGATCCGAGAGAAATCCATCGAAGGGCTGGACCGGCTGGGCATCAAGCTGGACAAGAAGCGGAACGACGGTCTGCGCGCCAAGGAAGCCGTCATCTCCACCGACGACTCCCCGGTCAAGGTGCTCGTGGTCCCCACCAACGAGGAACTGGTTATCGCCATGGACACGGCCGAAATTGTTTCCGGTCAAAAATCTTCTTGATTTTTTAGGAATATCGTTTATATTTCTAACAAATAAGCGAGATGCCTATCTTGCTTATTCAACAGCCTAAGCCCTAGCTCCCCCCTGGCTAGGGTTTCTTTTTTTTGTGCATGTTTTTCAATGAGTTAAACAGTTTTTACGACGAGCGTCGCGCTGCGCGCAGCCGGCGGGTCACGTGCGCCGGAGGCCGTATTTTCTCATTTTTCGCCACAGCGTGGTCCGGTCGCAACCCAGGGCGGACGCGGCTGCTGACCGTTTCCACTGGTTGCGCTGGAGGGCTTCCAGAATCCGTTCCCGCTCGCCTGTCGCGGGCAAGGGCCACGGGCGGGGCGGGACCGCTGCCGCCGCCTGCGTCCACAGGGAGGCGGGCAGGCTGTCTGTGGTGATGACCTTGCCCGCGGTGCAGGCGTACCCGTGTTCCAGCACGTTTTCCAACTCCCGGATGTTGCCGGGCCAGGGATAGCGGGAAAACACTTCCAGCACATCCGGTGAAATGGTCTTGAGCTCCTGCCCCAGCCGCCCGGCCAGTTCCCGCGAGACTTTCCCCACGATCCCCAGCAGATCGCCCGGCCGTTCCCGCAGCGCGGGAATATGGATGGGGATCACCGCCAGACGGTAATAGAGATCCTCGCGGAATTTTCCCTCGCGGATCATCCGCGCCAGGTCCCGATGGGTGGCGGCGATAACGCGCACATTCACCCGGATGGTCCGGTTGGACCCCACCCGCTCGAATTCATGCTCCTGCAGAAAGCGAAGCAGTTTGACCTGCGTGGCGGGAGGCACATCCCCGATTTCGTCGAGGAACACGACGCCGCCATCCGCCGCCTCGAATTTGCCGGGCTTGTCCTGGACCGCTCCGGTGAAGGCGCCCCGGACATGGCCGAACAGCTCCGATTCGAGGAGATTTTCAGCCAAGGCCGCGCAACTTATTTTGACGAACGGCCGGCTCCGCCGCGGGCTCAATCGGTGGATTTCCTTGGCCAGCAAACTTTTACCTGTTCCGCTCTCGCCGGTGATCAGGATGGTGGAATCGTTGTCCTTGACGCGATGAACCAGCGCCATGATCTGGGTCATGCGCGGGTCGAACGCCACCAGCCCGGTTTCCGCAGGCCCGTCGGGAACGTTTTCCAGCAACTGCCGCAGCACGCCCAGGTCGCGGATGCTCTCCACGCCGCCGGCCACGGCCTGCCCGGGCTCCTGGAAGACCGCCGTCGAGAAGAGCAGCCGGACGGTCTCACCGTCCCGGTTGGTCACGGTGCCCTCGACGTCCTGCAGCGGCGTGCCGCTCTCCAGGGTCCGCTTGAGGGGGCAGGATTCCTGACAGATGGAACTGTTCAGGATCTGGTAGCAGTATTGCCCCACCGCTTCCGCCGCCGGATAGCCGGTGATCCGCTCGGCTTCACGGTTGAAACTGGTGATGCGCCAGTCGGTGTCGA
>CALAMB010000189.1 GCA_937925645.1 uncultured Acidobacteriota bacterium | reverse complement strand
GCGCGGACTCCCCGGCGACGCGGCCGACGCCGAACGTCGCGTGATCGCCGCCACCTTCGACGGCGTGCGCGTGGTGAGCGTGTACGCCCCGAACGGCACCGCCCTGGACTCGCCCCGCTACAGTGAAAAGCTCGCATGGTACCGGCGTTTCCGCCAATGGCTGGACGATGCGGTGCCGCCGACGGCCTCGCTGGTGCTGGCGGGCGACTTCAACGTCGCCCCTGAAGACTGCGACGTGTGGGATGCCGAGGCGTGGCGCGGGCAGCTGCTCTTCACCGAACCGGAGAAGGCGGCGCTGCGCCACCTGGCCGGCTGGGGACTGACGGACCTGCTCCGCCGGCATCACCCGGAGGAGACGGTGTACACCTGGTGGGATTACCGCGGCGGTGCCTTCCACCGCGGCTGGGGACTGCGGATCGACCACATCCTCGCCAGCGCGTCCATGACGTCACGCTGCACCGGCGTGGCGGTACATCGGGACGAACGGAAAGGGGAGAAACCGTCCGACCACGCCCCGGTCATGGCGTCGTTCGATTGAAGCCGCTCAGGGAATCGCGCTGAACGCCGCCAGGTCGGCAGCCCGGAGCGTCGGGTTGAGCCGCTTTTCATCGCCCAGCAGCCGGCGGGGAACCGGGCCGTAGTCGTGGCCGGGGCAAACCTCCAGATGATCCGGGAGCGCCTTGAGCCGCTGGAGACTCCGGAACAGCGCCGCGGCGTCGCCGCCGGGCAGGTCGACGCGGCCGCAGTCACCAACGAACAAGGTGTCGCCGGTGACCAGCCAGCCGCCGCTCACCACCAGGCAGACACTCCCGGGCGCGTGGCCGGGGGTCGCCAGAACCTCAGCCGTCAAGCCATTTTCCCAACGGAGCGTCTCGCCGTCGGCCAGGAACCGGTCCACCCGCACCCGGCCGGACAGCAGGCGGGCGGTCTCCGCATGGGCCAGCACGGCCGCGCCCGTCGCCGTCGCCAGGGCGGTCGCCCCCGCCACATGGTCGGCATGGTGGTGGGTCAGGACAACAGCATCCACCTTCACCTTGAGGTTGCGGATCGTCTCCAGCAGACGGTCAGGGGCGGAGTCCGGCCCGGGGTCCACCGCGAAGCCGCCGCCGCCGGGCCGGTTGGCGAACAGGTAAGTGAAATTTCGGGTCTGCCCCTGGGCGATCTGTTCAAAAACCATCATCAACCTCCCGTGCGCCTTACGGTGCCGCCTGACGAATCTTCAAGCCGGCTCCGGACCCGAACGGACGAATTCAAATCGGCCAAGGAGCGGGATCAGCCGGTGCAACCCAGGCCGTAGCGGTCCATGAAGCGCCGGCCCGCGCCCGTCTGCAGGAAGAGGGGCAGGGTGGGCCCCATGCGCACCTTACGGAAGCCCAGTTTCAGCAGCGACAGGATGATACCGATCGCCTTCTGGTCGTACCAGGCGAGCTCGAAATCAATGGGCAGGTCGTTGACATCGTCGATGCCCAGGGCCGCCTGGAGCGCCAGGGCGATCCGCACCAGCGAATAGCAGTCATTGCACTGGCCGGCATCCAGCACCCGGGGCAATCCGTCGATGTCTCCCAGCGGCAGCTTGATGTAGCGGTACTTGGCACAACCGGCGGTGAGGATGACCGCTTCGTTCGGCAGCGACCGGGCCAGGTCGGTGAAGTATTGCCGCCGGGGATCGCGGCCGTCGCAACCACCCATCACCACAAACCGACGGATCTTTCCCGCACGGACCGCGTTCAGCACGCCGTCCAGATGCGCGGTGACAAACCCGTGGGTGAATCCGCCGGTGACTGCGCCTTGATCGATGGATTGGGGCGGCGGGTACTCGCGGGCCAACCGGATCAGGGGTCCGAAGTCTTTGGCCTGACCGGCCGGCGCGTCCGGAATGTGGGGGATCCCGGGATATCCCGCCGCGCCGGTGGTGAAGATCCGCTGCCGGTACGAGTCCTGGACCGGCACGATGCAGTTGGACGTGACCAGAATGGGGCCGTTGAAACTGGCGAACTCGAAATCCTGCATCCACCAGGCGTTGCCGTAGTTGCCGGCCAGATGGGCGTACCGGCGCAGGGCGGGGTAATAATGGGCGGCCCACATTTCGGAATGGGTGTACACGTCGAGGCCGCTGTCCTCGGTCTGTTCCAAAAGTTCCACCAGATCCTTGAGGTCGTGGCCGGTCACCAGGATGCCCGGCCGGTGGCGCGTCCCCAGCGGGACCGGCACCGCCTCCGGCTGCCCGTAGACGGTGGTGTTGGCGCGGTCCAGCAGCGCCATGGCGTCGATCATGACTTGGCCCGCCTCGATGGCCAGATCGCCGAGCGCCGCCTCGTCCTCCTCCCGGGCGATCGCGGCCAGCAGCCGGATCATGGCGTCGAGCAGGGCGTCGTCATAAAAGTCGTTCACGGCGGCATGAACCACATACGCCGCAATTCCCTTCAGGGCGTATGTGGTCAGCTCCCGGAGCGAGCGGACGTCCTCGCTGGGGGTGTTGCGGATATCCACCGTCATGGATTTCTGTCGCAGTCGCCAAACGTCGGTTTCGTCCCAGACGATCAGGTCCCGCAACGCAGGCGGAAGGGACGGCCGGTGCAGGTCGCGCAGGCGGTTTCGGACCTGCAGCCCCTCGCGGATCATGACCACGAAACGGTCCGGATCGAAATTCGTGTTGGTGATGGTGGCGTACAGCGACCGGGCGATGCAGAGCCCCGCGTCGCGGTCCACGGGCCGCCCCGGGGGCGCCGCCACGGCGCAAACCGCGATTCCTTTCAGGACATAGATCAGCAAATCCTGCAGATTGGCGGTCTCGTCCGTTTTGCCGCACGCGCCGTGGTAGCGGCAACCGGTTTTTTCGCCGGTCTCCTGGCACTGATAGCAGAACATGTGCATGGTCGTTCTCCTGGATTGCTGGGGAGCCGAAGCTGATCCCCGCTCGGCTGATTCTAGCCGGAACTTGGCTCCGGCGTTTGACCTGAGTCAAAAACCGGACCGGATTTTCACGCGTGCGCGTCTACGCGACAGGGCCGTCAGCCCTTGGACCGCGCGCGGCGGGGCGGGAGAAACGCAGGCGCAGGAAGGTCCAGGCGGCGATGATCCCGTCCCGCGCCCGGATCTTCTTCCCTTCGGCGAAGCTGCGGGGATGATAGCTGATGGGAATCTCGACAATCGGCACGCCCCGGCGCAACACCTTGGCCGTGACCTCGGCGCAGAATTCGAATCCGTCGCACTCCAGTCGCAGCTCGTCCATGAGGCGGCGGTCCAGCAGCTTGTAGCAGGTGGCGTAGTCGGTGAGGCGCGAGCCGAACAGCACGTTGGCCCAGGCCGACAGCAGCCGGCCGCCCCAGTAAAAGGCCAGGCTGGAACGCGGGTTTCGCCCGCCCTGGTTGCGCGAACCGTACACCACCGGCGCGCCGCGGGTGACCGCGGCCTGGAGCAGGCGGGCGTGCTCCCGCGGATCATATTCCAGGTCCGCGTCCTGGACCAGCACGTAGTCGCCGCCGGCGTGGCGCAAGCCCTCCCGGATGGCCGAGCCCTTGCCGCCGTTGGCCTTGTGGAAAAGCCGGATCTCGCCTCCGGCCGGATCCACGGCGATGAACGCCCGCACCCGGTCCGCCGTGCCGTCGGTGGAGCCGTCATCCACGACGATGACTTCCCGGTCGGCGCCCCCCAGGTCCGCCCGGGTCACCTGCTCCAGGACGGCCACGATGGTGGCGGCTTCGTTGTAAACGGGAATCAGGACGGACAGCTTCATGGTCCGGCTCCGGCCGAACCGGGTGGCGGCATGACGCTGATCCCGGACGGCGGCGGGATGGCGAACAGCTTGACCGGACCGTAGACGTGGAGCAGCTGCAGGTACCGGTCCTGGAATTCCGGTTTGAAGAATTCCGACACCCGCCGGTGGTCCACGTCGGGCGTCAGCCAGTCGGTGTTGACGATGACGTGGGTCAGCCGCGCGCGGTGGCAACGCGTGAGGATGGTCTCCGGATCGTGTTCCGTGCCCGCGAATCCACCCTCCACCGAGAAGGCGTACAGGAGCGGCCAGCGGCTCCAGTAAGCTGCCGCATCGAACGAGAGCAGCCGCACGGTGCCGGTCAGGTTGAGGTTGGCCCAGGCGTAGACCGGATAAAACGGATTGCGGGCGGCCAGATATTCCTCCCGCGGCATGACTCCGGCGGCCGTTTTCAGTTCGGCCAGGCCACCCCGGACCTGGAATGGGACACCGGGATGCACCCACGGATAGACGAGCGGCGACAGGTACGCCAACTGGAGCGCCAGCGCTACCGCCCAGGCGATCTGAAATCTACGGCCCCAGTGCTCGCCCAGGACCAGCGGTCGCAGAATCAACCAGGCGGCCAGCGGCAGCACGGGCAGCAGGTAGCGGATCTCCTGAGCGGTGAAGAACCAGACCAGCGTGCCGAACGCGAACGACAGGGCGAACCATCGGTCCCAACCCGAGCAGCGCCGCCACCACACCGCCAGCAGGGGCAGGGTCAGAAACACCAACGGTCCCGGACCGCCCCGAAACGCTTCAGGATGAATCAAAAGGTTCCAGGGCAGCGCCGCCAGCGCGCCCACCCCCCGTCCGAAACCGAAAGCCAGCTGTTCGCGCCGCACCTCGGACACGATCGCCGGCGAGATCAGATCGGAATGGAAGCCGGGCAGGGGCAGCGGGAAGAGCGGATTTCCCGTCAGAAAATAGGTGCGGAACAGCCACGGCGCCACGATCAGGACGGCCAGCGCGACGAAAATGCCGGCGTGAAGAAGCACGTCGCGCCGCGGGCGGCGCAGGAAGATGCCGAACACGAACACCGCGCCCGTCAACCAGGCCAGCCACGGCAGGGCGGTGGGCTTGGCGGTCAGCGCGAGACCCGTGAAGATGGCCGCGAAGGTCAACCAGCCTTCCGTGCCGAACCGGCGCCATCGGAACAGACACAGTATCGCCGCGAGCAGGAACAGGGTCATTCCGAGATCGATATAGGCTGTGCACATTTCCCACGCCACCACGGGCATCACCAGCCAGAAGGCCGCGTACAGCCAGACCCCCCCGGGCTCGAGCCGTTCCTCCACGAACACGCCCGGCAGGAGCGCGATCAGGGCACCCAAGCTGAAATGGAGCAGCTTGGCGCCGATTTCTCCCCCGATCAGCCCCGACGCACCGAAAAGCACGGCGGTGGCGTTGGGCATGTACACGTTCCAGTTGCTGGGATCCACCGGCAGCACTCCGGTGGCGGCCAGCTCGCGGGCCAGCCAGAGATGGGTGCGCAGGGCGTCGAAACCGAGCTCCGGCACGAAGCACAGCAGGAACGGCACGCCCAGCAGCACAAGAGCCAGCGCCGGCCAGCGGCCGTGGTCGCGCAGGCACGCCCACGCCGGTCGGCCCGGCTGGCCGCGATGTCCCCACCACCAGCACCCGACAGACAGCACCGCGATCACCGGCAAACGGACCAGGCCCACCAGCGACAACCCATAGAGCAGCTGGGCCATGACACCCAGGCCCAGCGCGGCCTGGAACGCGAAAACGAAGGTGTTGTGGCGGCGGGGATGCTCTTCAACCGGCAGGATGAATCCTTCAATCCGGGCGCCCAGCCCGCGACAGCCCGCCAGGAGGACAATGACCCAGACCAGGGCAAACCCGTGCTGAAGGAGTGGCGGCAAATCGTTGAGCCAGAACAGTGGCGACATCTTCCGGTTCCCGCAGAATCGTGTGCCCGGCGATATCTCCGGCCGGGCGCGGCGAGCTCGCACTGTGCGAATCACCGGCCGCAGTGCCGTCGTCGACCCGGCCGACGGTTGGTCGCAACGTCACTCTGCCAGCGGTCAACCGGTCCTCCGCCCCCCCGCGGTCCGGCTTGTCGGCCCGCGCCAATCAGCGCCGGGCTTTATCGTCCATGATTTCGATGATTTTCCGGTCCACGGCCCGCATGGACCGGCTCAGCTCCGCCAGGTTGCGGATCGTGGCCTCGGGCGTCAGCGCAACGATGCCGTCATCCGCCGACACCTCCACCCGTTTCATGGCCATCTGGGCCGCCCGGGTGGCCATATCCGCCGAGGAGCTGACCTTCAGCGCGCACCCCGGCTTGGCCCCGTCACAGATCATGCCGGAGAGCGTGGCCGCCATAATTTTGACCGCCCGTCCGATGTCCGTGATGTCGCCACCCATCGCGTAGGTGATGCCGCACGCCGCGCCGATGCCGGCTTTGATAGCCACGCCGCACAGCGCGGACAGGTACCCCACGTGCAGGGTGATGTGCATGGTGATCAGATGGGCAAGCGCCACCGCCCGGATCAGAAGATCGTCCTGCAAATCCGCGCTCCGGGCCCAGGCCACCACCGGAATCGTCGCGATGATCCCCTGGTTGCCGGAACCCGCGGAACTCATCACCTCCAGCGGGAAGCCCGACATTCGGGCGTCGCTGCCCGCCGCCGCCATGCTGGAGACGTGGTGGGGCAGGTCGACGTGGTCGTCGGTATCGCCACCCGCGCCATGATAGCCGGCGCCCAGGCCAAGCGGTTCGATCAAACCGGCTTCGCAGACGCGCATGTTCAGCGCGATGGTCCGGCGGATCAGCTCCACGACCGGCTCCGGCAACTCGGCCACCAGGGCGACGATTTCACCCAGTTCCATCTGACCCAGCGTTTTCAGGTCGGCGTCAGCCGGCCGGGATCCGGCGGCATCCGGAAGGTCGCGATAGGTTTCCCGGTCACCGGCGCTCAGTCGCACGATGTGGGTATGCCGATCCTGGATGCTGCAGCTGCCGGTGAGGAAATCAGGCCCCCGCTGGAAACGGACCTCGGCCTCGATGTACAGGTCGGTCGGCGGCAGGTTTTCACCGATGGTCACCGAGACCCGGCCTTGGTCGATGAGCCACCGGGCCTTGTCCACCGCGACGTCATCCACCTTGTTGAACAATTCCAGTTCCAGCAGCGGATTGCAGAAGGCGCCCAGGGCCGCCGAAATGTAGATGCCCTTCAGTCCCGGTGTGTTGGGGATGGGGATGGCGTACGCGTTCTTGTAGACGCACGGGGTGACCCGTACCGAAATGTCCCGAATGTCCGGAGCTCCCAAGCCGGTCACCGGCAGGTCACGCTGCCCGACCACCCAGCCGTCGGCGGCCTGGACGGCGGCGCCGACCGCCAGGGCCACCGCTACCGGTTCCGTGCACCCCAGGGCCGGTTTGAGAATGGATTGAAACAGACGGTCCAGATTCATCGATTCGCTCGCTTGGACCTCAATCTGAGGCCGATGATTACACCTGCCAAACTTTGCTATTGTAATCGCAGGCTCTTCAGGCGGCAACATTTTCTTCTGCGCCCCGACCGGCGGACGGGATGCCGCCACTTGGCCGGCCGGACCGGTTCGGTTATAATCCGACCCCATGGAGCAACCAAACGCTTGCGATCTCGGGCTGATGGTGACCCCGCACGCTTTGCGCGTCCAGTTCCTGCCCGAAGCTTCCAGCGGCCTCGAGCTGCGTCTCTCCGGCTACGCCGAACGCCTCGCTGAATTGTTTCACATCTGCCTTGCGGAGCGGGTGCCGCCCCATTTGGGCGGCTTGCTTCCGCTGGAGACGGAACATGTCGAACTCCTCCGGCTGTTTCCGAAAGCGGAGATTCCCCTCTGGGCCGATCGGGAATTCCAGTTGCAGTTGGATCGGCTGTTTCCCGGCGCCAACCTGCTCCTGCGCGCTTCTGCCCACCCGCCAACCGGCACTTTTCCCGTCAATCCCTGGACCCTCGTCCGGGACCCGGTGTGGCGGCTGCTGGCCGAATTGGCCATCCCGCTCCCCCGACGGCTGGTTCTGTCGGTGGAGGAGCCGTGGGAATCGCTGTACCGGACCCGTGATCAGACGGGCGACCTGTTCAGCCACTTTCTGGATTCGGGCGGCGCAGCGGCCGACCTGGCCCATCCCGCCGTTCCGCCCTATCCCACGTTGGCATGGGGTCTGAGCCGGGTGTTTTCAAACTGCCACTTCATCGCTCCGCCGGCGGCGGCGCTCGTCGGGTTGCAGGAACACCATCCCCTCATGAGACCCGCCTTGCCGGCGCGCTGGTTCCTGGTGCACGCCGGCGCCGTTCTCACCACTGTTTGGGTGCTCAAGGGATCACAGATCCGGGCGGGACTGGCGCACCGGACCGACCGGCTGAATCCCGCCAAGTTGCGCGATTACCTGATTCAACTGGCCAGCGGACACGATCTCAACCGCGAGGTGCGGCTGGACGGCGGGCTGTTCGCAACCACCCGGCTCCTGCCGGAAGAGGAAGGCCCGTGGCGGCCGGTGATCGTGACCGGCCCCGGAGCCGAGGTGCTGGCGCCGTGCGCTGACGGGTGGCCCCACGAGCCGGTCGACCGTGACTGGGAAGCCGACGGCGTGCGCATCCTCCTGTCCCACTCCGCCCGCAGCGACGTTGTCCGCTCATGCAACGCAGCCGACCCCCCGGCGCACGGTTCCGCCATGTGATCCTGCCGCCGCAACGCCTCAGCCATCGGGCAATCACTCCGTTTTCGGCGGTGCGGAAATGTCATAGTGTACATTCACCTGGACCTTCTGGTAGTCGCTGAACCGGGAGATGACCCGAACATTGATGCCCGCCAGAAGCAACACGCGCGCCGCAATATTGCCGTCGGTGAGATGCGGCAGCCACACCTCGCCGGCCACTTTCTGCTGCTCAATCAGGAACCGGGTGTTCGGCGAGACCGATGCCAGCAGACCGCCGCCCATCTTGAATTTGTCCGTGAGCCGCGCCTCAATCCGGGCGACCTCCCGGGCGTCCTCGTCCACCCAGACGGTTCCCGCCAGTTTGCCGAGGATGCTCTCCGTCTGATTGCGCGGCTTGAAATCGGCCCGCGGCTCGAAGTCGAAGGCGATGACCTCCTGACCGTGCAGCTTCTCCCGCCGCATGGAATGAATCTCCGCGGCCCGGAGAAAAATCAGCACCGCGTCCTCCTCGCCCGCTGTTCCGCGACGGCCGGTTTTCTTGCCCGATTCCTTGATCATCTTCTCGACTTGTTTGGCCACTCGTTCGTCTTCTTTCGCCTGCTCCTTGGCCGACAGCGGCTTGCCGTTTTTTCTCACCCGTCGCTCCACGAATTGCCCGTTTACGGGCGTCACGTCGTACTCGGTGGTTTCGGTTTTTTTAACCCGGCCGGATCCATCCAACTCCTGAACCGTGCGGTTTTCCCGGAACGTGTACCGTTCCCGCATGCGGGCGTTTTGCTCCTGGTTCGCGGAGATCTCCCGCAGCAGCGCCGCCGGATCCGGCAGCGGGCGGCCGTCCGCGGTGGTCGGGAAACGGAATGTTTCGGCAGCCAGGCCCGGACTGTGGCTGACCCGCGTCAGGGTCGCGCGGAAATCGCCGGCCGGTCCACGGCAAGCCACAGCGTGCGGTTCCAGCACACCGCCCACGCGCCGGTAGTCGCCGAACGTCCACGTTTCCATCCCTGCTTCGGTCCGGCGCTCCTGCCGGAGGAGCAGATAATTCGCAGAATCAAACACAAGAGTGACCGTTTCCTCGCCCTGCGTCAGGTCGAGCGCGACCGCGGGTCTTCCTTCGATCTGGATGGTACGGACCGTCCGGCCCGGCCGGATCCGGTGGCGGGACAGGTCCCCCAGCCGCGTGGCCGCCAGCAGCCCCCGCAAGCGCAGCGCCGCGGCTTCCCCGCCCACCAGCGTCCGAAGTCCCGCGGGGTCCTTCCGCCAGGCGGACATGCCGTTATAGCATTCGGAATACCCGCCGGTGCTCAACTCCACGTCGAGCCGATACTTGTCGGGAGCCGCCGTTTGGAGAACGAACTTTCCGGGTTGCCCGTCCGAAGCGGTGGCGATTCCAGCCCACTCCGTCGCCCGGACGGCTTTCAAGGCCTTGCCCCCGATGGCCGACCGGTACTTGTCGATGATTTTCCCGGGGGACTGGGCGCCGCGCGGAAACGCCAGGCCCCCAGCCATCAGCACACAAGCAATCAGCAGCAGACGTTTCATGCTTCCTCCCATACTGTGCATATTGGCCTGGTCAAACTGATTCCGGCGCGATCCGGAAAGTTCACCGGCACCGATTTTACAAATTCCCGGCAGGTTTGCTAAGATGAACTTTTCGGCCGACAGCCAGGATCCGCGACCTGCGGTTTGCGCCCCAGCCACCGCACCGGGAACCTGGACAACGGAATTTGCCAGGAGAAGCCGCATGAAGCCACACGACGAGATCCTGATTCTGGATTTCGGTTCCCAGTACACCCAGCTCATCGCCCGACGGATTCGCGAGTGCCGCGTGTATTGCGAAATCGTGCCCTTTAACGTCCCGCTGGATGCGGTACGACGGCGCCCGCTGAAGGGGGTGGTGCTGTCGGGCGGCCCCATGTCGGTGCTCAGCCCGGACAGTCCCGTCTGCGACCCCGGCGTGTTTGAGCTGGGCGTGCCCGTGCTGGGCATCTGTTACGGGCTTCAGCTCACCACCCGCCTCCTCGGCGGCGAGGTGCGGCAGGGCGACCGCCGGGAGTACGGCCGGGCCGCGATCCGGCGGGTTCACTCGTCCCCGCTACTGGACGGCGTCCCCGACGAAACGGTCGTCTGGATGAGCCACGGTGACGATGTCCGCCGGTTGCCTCCGGACTTCCAGGTTGTCGCGGCCTCGGACCATGCGGTCGCCGCAGCCGAACACCCCGGTCGGCGCCTCTTCGGCCTGCAGTTTCATCCCGAGGTGGCACACACGCGCGAAGGGATGCGCATCCTCCGGAACTTCCTGTTTGGAATCTGCGGCTGCCGGCGCTCCTGGTCGCTGACCTCGTTCGCGAATGAGCAGGTGCGGCGCATTCGGGAACAGGTTGGCGACGGCCAGGTGATCTGCGCCCTGAGCGGCGGAGTGGATTCCACAGTGGCGGCAACGCTGGTCCACCAGGCGATTGGCCGCCAGCAGACCTGCCTCTTCGTGGACAACGGCCTGCTGCGTCAGGATGAGTTCACCGCCGTGCTGGCGCGGTACCGGCAACTGGAACTCAACGTTGTGCCGGTGGACGCCGCCCACCGCTTTCTGGACGCGCTCGCCGGCGTGGCCGACCCGGAAGCCAAGCGAAAGATCATCGGCCGATTGTTCATCGCCGTGTTCGAGGAGGAAGCCCGCCAGCTGGGCCGGGTCGATTTTCTTGTGCAAGGCACGCTATATCCCGACGTCATCGAGTCGGTGTCGGTCAAGGGCCCGTCCGCCGTCATCAAGAGCCATCACAACGTGGGCGGTCTACCCGACCGGATGAACTTGCAGCTCATCGAGCCGCTCCGGGAGTTGTTCAAGGACGAGGTCCGGCGGCTGGGCCGCCGCCTGGGCATCCCCGCCACGTTCATCCAGCGGCAGCCGTTTCCGGGGCCCGGCCTGGCCGTGCGCCATCTGGGACCGGTGACGCGGGATGGTTTGAACATTCTCCGCCGGGCCGACGGGATTGTGCTGGACGAGATTCGCGCGGCCGGCCTTTACACCAAACTGTGGCAGTCGTTCGCCGTGCTGCTACCCGTCCGGAGCGTCGGCGTGATGGGCGACGAGCGGACTTACGATTACACCGTCGTGGTGCGCGCGGTGCGGAGCGACGACGGGATGACCGCTGACTGGGTCCGCCTCCCCTACCCGGTGCTCGAGCGGATCTCCACCCGCATCGTCAACGAGGTCAAAGGCGTCAACCGGGTGGTTTACGACATCAGCGCCAAGCCCCCCGGCACCATCGAATGGGAATGATTCCGCGACGTGCGTAACGCCGGCGCTGCTGACTCTCCGTTCCCGTGCGGGTGAAGCCGCCACCCACCCGCCTGGCGTCCGGTTCGCCCGGCTCACTGTTCGTGGCCACAACCACGGTGACCGCAAGCGGTCTCGCGATTGATCAGGGTCAGGCGTCCGTCCGCAAAAACTCTCTGCGCTTCCGTCACCGCGGTGTGCGGCGGGTGCAGATCCCGAATGCGGGCACACCGATTCGGCCACCCCCGGGGCTGCATCCACAGGATAATTGGTTTTCAGGACGGAACTGTTAGGGTTTCCGGATCCGACAATATCAAGGCGCAGCCATCGACGAGCGCCCGGGCGACTTTGTAGCGGGCCCGCCAGACCAACCGTTGCACCGTGCCGCGCGACACCCCCATCCGTCGTCCGGCCGCGTGCTGCGACAACCCAAGCAGGTCGCAGAGGCGAACGGCTTCCAGCTCGTCGTGGGCCAGATGGATCTGTTCCAGCTTGCTCATGGAAATTTGCGCGGGCTTGAAGGCGCGGCCGCCGAACGGGCAGCCGCAGCGACGGGGCTTGCGGGGACGTGGACTCATGGATCTTCACCTTTTTTGTGCATATGCACATAACAAAGGTAAACAAATCCGGCCTATGTGTCAACTCTTGTTTCAATCGGTGATGGTGTCGGTCGTCGTGCTTGATCGACGGTCCGGGGGACCGGATTAAAACGCCAGCACCACGCCGCCGCGGAGCGAGTTGGTCCAACCCGCGTCGTCGTCATGGACGTAGGCGTACTCCAGCCGGCCGGCCACGTTGGGCAGGATGAACACCTTGGTTCCCACGCCCAACTGGAGGTGGATCAGGTTGTGAGTGCCCGCCAGGCCGTAGAACTTGAACCGCCCCGGCAGCGGCGCCTGGAGGAGCGCGTTGAGGTTGAGCCATGTGGCGGAGTTGGGATCGTCGCTGCAGTGCTCCACCCCGCCCTCCACCATGAGATAAGGCAGGACATGCCGGCCGTAGTTGAAGCCCACCAGTGTGGCCGACCAGTCGCCGTAAATGTCGGACACTCCCGCCCACACAAAGATTTCATTGTCCCGGTCACCGAACAGGAAAGACTGGGCCGGGACGGTGCCGGCCGCGGCCGCAAGCAGCAGAATCACTATTAATACGCGTTGGATCACGGGCCCTCTCTTCGCCCGGCCCCGCACCGGCGCCCGCCGGTTATAGTGTCGGGCACAACATGGGATGACGGTCGGATTCTATCACACTTAGCGCCGGATCAGTCGGCTTACACTTTTCGGTTGCATCCCGTCCACCAGACCCGCTACCATCGGCTTCATGAGCAGCGCCGCCGAGACTCTTCCGCCAGCCAGACCCCGCCGGACGTTTCGCCGGCTGATCCGTCCCGTTTTTCTTTGGACCGCATCCGTCAGCATGTTCGTCATCGGCCTGTTTTTCGGCTGGGCCTGGTTTGCGGTGCGCGGCAGCCGTCCCATCCTGACCGGGACAGTCCCCGTCGCCGGTCTGACCGAAACCGTGACCGTGTCCCGCGACAACCACGGAGTTCCATGGATCCGCGGCGGTTCCCGAATTGATGTTGCCCATGCCTTGGGATTCCTCCACGCCCAGGAACGCTTCTTCCAAATGGACTTGCTGCGCCGACAGGCGGCCGGCGAACTGGCCGCCCTGCTGGGCGGCCCGGCGCTGGATTGGGACCGTCAGGCCCGCATCCACCGCTTCCGGTCCCGGGCGGAGGCCGCGATGGCCACCGCGCCGCCCGATGACCGGCGCCTCGTCGACGCCTACACCGCCGGCGTCAACGCCGGCTTGGCGTCCCTGGGTGCATCGCCGTTCGAGTACCTGATTCTCCGCGCTGAGCCGCAGCCGTGGCGGACGGAGGACACGATGCTGGCGCTGGTGGCGATGTTCTTCGCCTTACACGATACCGACAACCGGATGGAGTCCGATCTGGCCGTCATGACGGACACGTTGCCACCGTCGCTGCTACCCTTCCTCGCCCCGCCGGGGACGACATGGGACACACCGCTCCAGGGCGACAGCACGCCCGCACCCGACCTGCCGACCGCCGACATACTCGACCTGCGCCGTTTCCCACCGGCCCTGTCGCAGGTCAGCCAGCGGTCCGTCCCGCTTGACGCCTGGTTCGGCAGCAACAACTGGGCGATTGCGGGCCGGCAGACGTCCCACGGCGGCGCTCTGCTGGCCAACGACATGCATTTGGGATTGCGCCTCCCCAACACCTGGTACCAGGCCGCCATGGCCTGGCCGGCCCAGGACGGGGAACGGCAGATCATCGGCGTCACCCTGCCCGGGACACCCGCGCTGGTCATCGGCACCAACCGGCGGGTGGCGTGGGGATTCACCAACAGCTACGGCGATTGGCTGGATTGGGTGATCGTGAACCCCGATCCCGGCGATCCCGATCGCTACCTGACGCCGGCGGGTCCGCGGGTGTACGAGAAAGTGGTGGAACGCATCGCCGTGCGGGGCGGGAATCCGGTGGACGTGACAGTCGTGAACACTGTTTGGGGTCCGGTGGCGGGCAAAGACCACCGCGGTCGATTGCGCGCCCTCCGCTGGACCGCCCATGAGCCGGACGGCGTCAACCTTCGCCTTATGGACCTGGAAAACGCGCTGAACATCGATCAGGCGCTCGATTGGGCCGCCCGCTGCGGCATTCCTCCGCAGAATTTCGTGTGTGCCGACTCCACCGGCCGCATCGGCTGGACCATCTGCGGCCGGATTCCCCGCCGGGTGGGTTTCGACGGCCGGCGGCCGGTTGCCTGGGCCGACGGCGCTTGCCGGTGGGACGGATGGCTGTCCGCCGCGGAATTTCCGCGCCTGTCCGACCCGCCATCCGGGATGATCTGGACCGCCAACAACCGCGTCTCCGCGGGCGATGATCTCGTTCGTATCGGCGATTCGGGATACGATCTCGGCGCCCGGGCGCGCCAGATTCGCAACGGCCTCGCCGCCCTTTCGTCGGCGGACGAGGGGGCCATGCTGCAACTCCAGTTGGATGACCAGGCCGTGTTTCTGGCCCGCTGGCGGAGCCAGGTGCTGAAACAGCTCACGCCGGAAGCGGTCGCCGGACATCCGGACCGGGCGGAATTCCGGCGGCTGGTCGAGACCGGCTGGACCGGCCGCGCCAGTACCGATTCCACCGGTTACCGTCTCGTGCGGGCTTATCGCCTGACCCTGCTGGAGCAGGTGTACGGCTGGTTCATCGCCCCTTGCCGCGCTGCGGACCCGGATTTCGGCGAGTCGGGACGGCGGCAATGGGAAGACGTGCTGTGGCGACTGGTGACGGAACAGCCGCCGCACTTGCTTGACTCCCGGTATCGCGGCTGGCCGGAGGCCTGCCTGGCCGCGGTGGACCAGGTGGTGGCCGAACTGACCGCCGATGGACGGCCGCTGGCGACGTGCACCTGGGGCGACCGAAACAACGTGAAGGTCCGCCACTTCCTGAGCGGGGCCGTCCCGCTGTTGGCCGAGTGGGCGGACATGACCCCGCGACCGCTCCCGGGAGATGCTCATATGCCCCGGTTCCAGTCACCCGGTGCCGGCGCATCCCAGCGGCTGGTGGTGTCACCGGGCCGGGAGGAACGGGCGATCTTCCATATGCCGGGCGGTCCCAGCGGCCATCCCCAATCGCCGTACTATGGCGCCGGTCACGCCGAATGGGAGGAGGGGCGCCCCGGGCCGCTGCTGCCCGGACCGGCCCGCTGGATCCTGACGCTGAAGCCGGCGCCGGCGCAGCCGAACTGATGGATCACCCGGCACTGGCTAGATATACCACCTTCTCTTTGAGTGCTCATCGTATGCAACGGACGCGTTTGAACTGGCTGCCGATCATGCTTTTATTCGCGATGCCGTACCTGAGCGACGCATCGGCGGCAGCGGCCTCACGCTCATCGGCCGGCGCCGCGCAGGCGGCCGTTTCCCCCGGAATCCGTTCGGCGGCGGCTATCGTCGCCGACCTGAGCACGGGTCAGGTCCTTTACTCCCGGGAGGCCGACCAGTCCCGGCCGGTGGCATCGCTAACCAAGCTCATGGCCGCCCTCGTCCTTGTCGAAGCCGGACTGGATCTGGACGCCGACCAAACCATCACCAAGGCCGATCACCGTCTGGTGAAGCGGGGCGCCCCGTCACGCCTGCGCTCCGGCTGCGCCTACACCCACCGCGACCTGCTGCACGCCGCGCTGATGGTTTCCGACAACGTCGCCACGGTGGCCTTGGGCCGCTCCATGGGCTGGACGCCCGAGGAGTTCGCCCGCCGGATGACGCTCCGGGCGGCGGCAATGAATCTGAACCACACCCGGTTCGCGGACCCGACCGGTCTGGACGAGAACGATGTCTCCACCGCGCGGGAGATGCTCGTCATTTTGCGGGCGGTGCTGGCCAATCCGATTCTCCAATCCACTTGCCAAAAGGAACTGTACGTCGTCATTCCGGTCGGCGGCAAGGGCCGGCCCATCGCGTACCGCCACACCGACTCCTACATCCGGCGCCATCCGTGGGACGTGCTCGGCGCCAAGACCGGCTACACCCATCCGGCCCAGTACTGCCTGGCCATCGGCGCGGCGCTGGACGGTCGGCCCATCGGCATGGTCTTTTTGGGCGCCGTCGGCGATTTAACCCGTTTCGGCGACTACTCGCGCACCATGCGCTGGCTCACCCGGCAGCCCGGATTATCCCCCGCCGAAAGCCAAACCGAGAGAGGTTGACTTGGGATCGACAACCACAAAGCCGGTGAGCAGGGAACAGAACATCCCGGCGGCAACAGGCGAAAGTCTGGCGCATACGATGCTGGTTTTTTTGCTGCTGTCGGGAGCGGTAATTGCTGTGTACTTCCAGGTTTACGATCACAGCTTCATCAATTTCGACGACCACGGGTACATCACCAACAACGAACTTGTGAAGGGCGGCCTTTCCTGGAAAGGATTCGTCGCCGCGCTCCGTTCTTTCACCTGCATGAACTGGCACCCGCTGACGTGGCTGGCTCACACGGTGGACTATTCGTTGTGGGGGGACTGGGCGGGTGGACACATTCTGGGCAACGTCGCCCTGCACCTGGTCACCACGCTGCTGGTGTTCGTCTTCTTCAGGCGGCACAGTGGCACATTCTGGCCGCCGTTCTGGGTGGCGCTGGTGTTCGGCATTCATCCCGCGCATGTGGAATCCGTCGCCTGGGTTTCGGAGAAAAAAGATGTGTTGTGCGCCCTTTTCGTCCTGGCGACGCTGCTGCTGTACGGGGAGTATGCAAAAAGAAGGAGGCGCTGGGGGTGGTGGGGCGCTTTGGGGACGTTCGCCTTGGCCCTGATGGCCAAACCGATGGCGGTCACCGTGCCCTTCGTGTTGCTGTTACTGGACTGCTGGCCCCTTCGGCGCGTCCGAGGGGAGCGAGCCGCCATTGATGACGGCGTGGAAGGGTCCGCCTCGGCGCGCCGAGAAACCGGATGGCTCCCGCGCCTGCTGTCGCTGGTGTGGGAGAAGACGCCGTTCTTCATGCTCAGCGGAGTTTCCGTTTTCCTGACACTGATCGCCCAGGAGAGCGCCTTGCGGCAAGGATCGAACATCTCCCTGGCGGACAAACTGGCCAACGCCGCCTTGTCCTTCTGGAAATACATTTTCAAAATGGCCGCACCCGTTGACCTGGCTTTCTTTTACCCGTTCCCCGAAAGCTCCCCGATGGCTCTTTCATTACTGGCCGTGGGCGCCCTGTTGGCGATAACGGCTATTCTGTTTCATTTCCGGTGGACCCAGCCGGCCTTGCTGGTCGGCTGGCTCTGGTTTGTCGGAATGCTGGTGCCGGTGATCGGATTGGTCCAGGTGGGCGTCCAGGCGATGGCTGATCGTTACACTTACCTGCCTTCCATCGGGTTGAGCGTGGCCGTGATCTGGGGAGTCGACGCTGTGGCGACCCGCATCAAACGGACTTCAGTTGTCGCGCTGGCCGGCGGCGTCTTGTGCCTCGTGTACGCCGTGAGCGCCCACCAGCAGGTCGGCTACTGGAAAAACAGCGAAACGCTCTACCAGCGGGCACTGTCCGTGAACGCCGCCAACAGCGAGGCATGGTTCAACATCGCGCTGTACTATCACCAGAACAAGCTCTATGACAAAGCCGAATGGTGTTATCGGAGCGGCCTGAGAATCAATCCCGATGACGCCAACGGTAATCACAATTACGGCGTGCTTCTGATCGAGACCGGCCGTCTGGACGAGAGCGTCGCCTATCTGGAAACCGCCTGCCGGTTGAATCCCCGTTATGCCAAGGCAAAATTGTTGCTATTGCTGGTGCGTGCCGAGCAAGCCAGGCGCGGGTCAGGCCAGCCGGTCAGCCCGTGACGGCATCCGCCGGATTGCTTCCTCTCTGTATCCCACGCAGAACCGGTTTGGAGTTCACGGGTGGGACTACGCTTTTGATCGGCGGGAAATGCGCTGTTGCATCCTTCCAATCTTGCACGCTCGAATCATCGAACTGATCCGGAATCCAAAGCGGGGCCGAACCACCGCACTTCAGGGTGCGGCGCGTTATTCAAAGCGCTCCGCGCAATGACAAAGGCTCATATCATCATCCGATTGGATGGTAAAAAACTCCAAATAATTGGCTGTTGTTCTCCTGATTGGATTACATATAATCCGTATTGGACTGGTCCATTTAGATAAAATTTCAATTTGGATGGAGCACCACTATGGAACTCACCGTCGACCGAACCAGCGCAGTGCCCATCTACCGCCAGATCGTGCGGCAGGTGCGCGGCATGATCCTGGGGGGCACGCTGCCGGACGGCTTCCGCCTGCCGCCCGAGCGCCGGCTGGCCCAGGCCCTTGGTGTCAACCGCAGCACGGTGGTCACCGCCTATGATGAGCTGCGGGCTGACGGGCTCGTCGAGGCCCACGTGGGCCGCGGAACCGTGGTGGTGCGCCAAACCCTGCCTGCCGCTGCGGCGCCCACCGGCGGCGAGCTGCCGTGGCCGCAGCTCTTCCGCGAGGAATCCCCCCGCGCCCAGGACCCGCTGGTGCGCGATTTGCTCGCACTCACCGAACGGGACGATGTGATCAGTCTCGCCATCGGACTGCCATCGCCTGAACTGCTCCCCCTGAACCAATTCACGTCGATCCTCGGTGAACTGGCCGCCGAAACGGGGCCGGCCCTCATGCTTCACTGCCCCACCGAGGGGCTCACGGCGCTGCGCGAGACGCTGGCCGGCTGGCTGGCGGCGCGCGGCATCCCGTGTGGCCCCGCGGAAGTGCTGATTCTGTCCGGTTCCCAACAGGGGCTGGATCTGGCCGCCCGGGCGCTGGTGAATCCCGGCGACACCGTGGTGGTTGAGGAGCCGTCGTATTTCGGGGCGCTGCAGGTCTTTCGGTCCGCCAGAGCCCGACTGGTGGGCGTGCCCATCGACGAGGCGGGGCTGCGCACCGACATCCTGGCCCGGGTGCTGGAGCACGTCCGCCCGAAGCTCATCTACACTCTGCCCACTTTCCAGAATCCGTCGGGCGCGGTGATGAGCCTGGCCCGGCGGCGCGAGCTGCTGACGCTGGCAGCTCGCCACGGGGTGCCCGTTCTCGAGGATGACCCGTACTCCGAACTCCGCTACGAGGGCACCATGGTGCCGTCGCTCAAGGCGCTGGACGGCGACGGACTCGTCCTGCACCTGGGCACATTCTCGAAGGTGCTGTTCCCGGGCTTGCGCCTGGGGTGGCTCGTGGCCCCGCGCCCGGTGGTCAGACGTCTGGCGCTCCTCAAGCAGGCCATGGACCTGCACTCCAACACGCCGGGGCAATACGTCCTGGAGCGCTTCATTCGCCGCAGCCTGATGAACGAGCACCTGCACCGCCTGCGGCGGGCCTACACGCAGCGCCGCAACGCGATGGAGGAGGCGCTTCGCCGCCACACCGACGCCGGCGTCACCTGGCGGAAGCCGTCCGGTGGATTCTATTTCTGGTGCCGCCTGCCCGAAGGCGTGGAACGCTCCCGGCTCCTGACCCAGGCCGCCGAGCGCGGCGTGGCGTTTCTGCCAGGATGGGCCTGCTACGCCGAAGAGCCGGGCGAGCCGTGCCTGCGGCTGAACTTTTCGTACCCACCGCCGCACCAGCTCGCGGCGGGGGTGGACCGGCTGATGGCCGCAATCCGGTCGGCCACAGTGCCGGCCAGCCGGCGGCCCGCCGCCGCAGCGGGCACCCGGCCCATTGTCTGAACCCACAGGAGGAAGACATCATGATCATTTCTATGGCCAAACGCATGAACGACATCCGGGCTTCGGAGATCCGGGAACTGCTTAAGTTCACCGCGCGTCCCGAAGTCATCTCCTTCGCCGGCGGCCTGCCGGCGCCGGAGCTGTTTCCCGTGCGGGAGATTGAGGAGGCGGCAGCGTCCGCCCTGGAGCACGAGGGGGCCCGGGTGCTCCAGTATTCCACCACCGAGGGCGATCCGCGTCTGCGCGAGATCATCGCCGCCCGGATGAACCGGGTGCGAAAAACCCACCGCACCGCCGACGAAGTGCTCGTCACCTCCGGGTCTCAGCAGGGCCTCGACCTCACCGGCAAAATCTTCCTGGACCCCGGCGATGTGATTCTCTGCGAAAGCCCCACCTACATCGGAGCCATTCAGGCGTTCCGCGTCTTCCAACCCCGCTTCGTCGAGGTGCCCACCGATGATGGTGGCATGATCATCGAGGAACTGGCTCGGCGACTCGCCGCCGAACCCCGCGCCCGGGTGATTTACATTGTCCCCGACTTTCAGAACCCCTCCGGACACCGCTGGCCGACGAAACGGCGGCAGGCGCTGCTCGAGGCGGCGTCGCGTTACCCGTTGGTCGTGATCGAAGACAGTCCGTACGCCGAGCTCGCCTTCGACGGCTCGCCGCTACCGGCGGTTCAGTCCATGGACGAGCGGGGGCAGGTGGTCTATCTCGGCACGTTCTCGAAGACCTTCTGCCCCGGCCTGCGGCTGGGCTGGGTGGCCGGACCCAAAGAGCTGGTGGAAAAGTACGTGTTGGTGAAGCAGGGCGCCGATCTGCACACCTCGACCCTGCCCCAGCGCCTGGTGCAGAGTTATCTGGATCGTCACGACTTCGACGCCAACATCGAGCGGATCCGCACCCTCTACCGTCGCCGCCGCGACGTCATGCTGGAAGCGATGGATCAACACTTCCCGCCGGGCGTCCGCTACACCCGCCCCCAGGGCGGCCTGTTCCTGTGGGTGGAGCTGCCGGAGCGGCTCAACGCCCGCGACCTGCTCGAGGCCAGCCTGGCTGAAAATGTGGCCTTTGTCCCGGGCGGGGCATTCTTTCCCAACGGCGGACACGAGCACACGATCCGACTCAACTTCTCCAACATGCCGGAGGATCGGATCCGCGAAGGCATCCGCCGGCTGGCGCGGGTGATCAGCAACCAATTGGCCGCCGTATCCAAGGCTGCGGCGGGCGGCGCCAAGGCATGAGCGACATCCCAATGAGGTGATGGACATGACCCAACCCATTTACCAGGCCGATTCGTTTACCGCACAGCCGTTCGCCGGCAATCCCGCCGGCGTTTGCCCGCTGGAAACCGACCGGCCCGACGCGTGGCTTCAGGCGGTGGCGCGGGAGATGAACCTGTCCGAGACCGCCTTCCTGCTGCCTGAGGAGGACGGCTTCCGCCTGCGCTGGTTCACCCCCGCGGTGGAAGTGAACCTGTGCGGCCACGCCACGCTCGCCAGTGCACACATACTGTGGACGGAGGGGTACGCCGACCCGGCGCGGGAGCTCCGTTTCCTCACCCGGAGCGGGCTCCTCACCGCCCGCTCCGACGGCGCATGGATCGAGCTGGACTTCCCCGCCCGCCCGGAGAAACCCGTGACGCCGCCGGACGGACTAGCGGAGGCGTTGGGTGTCGGCATCACCTACGTGGGCCGGAACGTGGATGACCTGGTCGTGCTCCTGGAGAACGAGGACGCCGTCTGGGCCGCCCAGCCCGACTTTGCCGCGCTGCGCCGCCTGCCCGTCCGGGGTGTGACCGTCACCGCGGCCGCCGACGATCCCCGGTTCGACTTTGTGTCCCGCTTCTTCGCCCCGGCGGTGGGCGTGAACGAAGATCCCGTCACGGGCTCCGCCCACTGCTGCCTGGCGCCCTTCTGGCGGGCCCGCCTGGGCAAGAACGCCATGACCGGCTTCCAGGCCTCGGCGCGGGGCGGCGTGGTCCGGGTACGTGTGGCCGGCGACCGCGTCAAGCTGGGCGGTCAGGCGGTCACGGTGATCCGCGGCTCCCTGACCGGTTGATAGACGGCGCATTTTCCACAACGGCACCTCCCGCAACCGCACCGCGCTGCTTCGGGGTGGCCATCGGCGCCCGTTTGTGCTGAAATACCCTGTCGCACAGCAACACTTCTGAGGAGGCACCATGACGGAGCGTTTCATCGACCTGCGGTCCGACACCGTCACCCGGCCGACGCCGGCCATGCGGCAGGCCATGTTCACCGCCGAGGTGGGTGACGACGTCATCGGCGAAGATCCCACCATCCACAAACTGGAAGCCCTGGCGGCGGAGATGACGGGCAAGGAGGCGGCGCTGTTTGTCCCCAGCGGCACTTTCGGCAACCAGGTGTGCATCATGACCCACTGCCGGCCCGGCCACGAGGTGATCGTGTCGGAGCTGGGGCATATCGTCCAGCACGAGGTGGGCGGCGCCGCCGTGCTTTCCGCTGTGCAGCTGCGGACCATCTGGCCGCAGGCCAGCGCCATCACCTGGGCGGAGATCGAACCGCGCGTCCGGCGGGGCGACGACATTCACTTCCCGGACACCGGGCTCATCGCGCTGGAAAACGCCGTCTGGGACGGCACCGTCCAGCCCCTCGAGGAGATGGCGGAGGTCCACGAGAACGCCCGCCGCCTCGGCATCCCCGTGCACCTGGACGGGGCCCGGATTTTCAACGCCGCCGCCAGTCTCGGCGTGTCGGCCGCGGCGATCGCCCGCCTGGCCGACTCGGTCATGTTCTGCCTGTCCAAGGGGCTGGCCGCGCCGGTGGGCTCCATGGTGGCGGGTGACACCGACTTCATCCACCGCGCCCGCAAGATGCGCAAGCTCATGGGCGGCGGCATGCGCCAGGCGGGGATCCTCGCCGCGGCCGGTATCGTGGCGCTGACAGAGATGGTGCCACGGCTGTCCGAAGATCACCGCCAGGCGCGGCGACTGGCAGAGGCCTTGGCCGCGCGGCCGGAGCTGGAGCTGGCTCCGGACCGAGTGGACATCAACATGGTATTCGTCCGCTTCCGGGTCGGTTGCGGCGCGGAGCCCGAAGCGCGATTCGTCGCGGCGCTGCGCCGTCGCGGCATCCTGACTTACCCGCCAGAGGGCGGTCTCGTTCGCTTCGTCACCCACCACGACGTGACCGCCGCGGACATCGACCGCGTCATCGCCAGCCTGGACGCGGTGCTGGTCGATGTACGCGCCGGCGGCTGCTAGGGCAGGGCGCCATGGCCTGGATCTACCTGCTTATCGCCGGCGGCTGCGAGATCACCTGGGCGGTGGCCCTCAAGTACAGTCTCGGCTTCAGCCGTCCCGTCCCCAGCGTCGTCACCGTGGTGGTGGGGTTGCTCAGCCTGTTCTTCCTGGCACTCGCCGCCCGGCAGATTCCGCTCGGCACCGCCTACGCCATCTGGACCGGCATCGGCGCCGTGGGTGCCGTGGCCGCCGGGGCGATCCTCTTCGGCGAGCCCGTGGGTCTGGGCCGCGGGTTTTTCATTCTCCTGATCGTAGCCGGGATCGTCGGCCTGAAGCTGATGGACGCTCCGGTCCGGAACTGACCGCCCGGTTTGGGTGCTGACTCCGCTCGGTCGGCCGGCCGATCCTCAGGCTTCGCCGGCCGCCGCCGTCTCGGGCAGGTGGCGCCGCTGCAGCTCCTCGTAGAAGTTGATCACGGAGCGGACGTAGCGGCGCTTCTCCTCGTAGGGCCCCGGATAGAAACTCCGCTTGAAGCCGTAGACCAGCAGGTCCTTGAGCTCCTTTGCCGTGATGGGAAAGTGCTCCAGGGCCAGACCCAGTTCCCGGCACATGGTGGTCCGGGATACCAGGCGGTTGTCGGTGCACAGGGTGCAGCTCAGGTTGCTCGCTCGCATCCGCCCGAAGGAGTGCTCCGCCAGACTGTGGATCTGGGGATTCGTTTGCAGGTTGCTTGAGAGACACACTTCGATGGTAATCCGCCGGTCGGCGATATACTGGCTGAGCCGTTTCACATAGTCCTGCCGGTCGGTGATCTCCGGCGAGCGGATCATGTCGTCGCTGAACAGGAAGCAGCCGTGGCCGATCCGGTCGGCGTGGCACTCGGTGATGGCCTGGAAGATGCTCTCCGGCCCGTAGGCCTCGCCCGCGTGGACCGTTTTTTTCATGAAGTTCCGGTGGACGTAGTCGTAGGCCTCCTTGAAGTCCACCGCCGGGTAGCCGAACTCGTCGCCGGCCAGGTCGAAGCCCACAACCGGCACGCCGCAGCGGTCGCGGATGTCCACTACCGCCCGCGCCAGCTCCACCGCCGCGAGTTGGAACACCTGCTTGGGGGGCGAGTAGCTGTGCAACTCGAAGAACCGGCGATAAAAATCGGAGTAAACCGGTTCGAACTTGCGCATGGCGCAGGCAATGATGCCGTAAGCGAAGCGCGGCTCCCGGCCGTCCCGGACGCCCTCGCTTCGACTGTTGTAGTGGGCGACCGCCCGCGACAACCCCCGGTCCACCGCCTGGAGCACCGCCTGGAAACCGAGGCCGGGGTGCACGTGCAGGTGGGGGGCGAAACGCACCTCGATGTAGCGGACCCCCTCGAGGATGTTGTCCTCCATCAGCTCGTAGGCCACCCGCTCCAGCGACTCAGGGTCCTGCAGCACCGCAACGGTGTATTGAAAACCTTGCAGGTACTCGGTCAGGTTGGCGTATTGTTCCTTGAACACCAGTTCAAAAAGACCGTCCTCCGTGTCCGACGGCAGTTGCACCTGGTGCGCCCGGGCCAATTCGATCAGTGTGCCGGGCCGAAGGGAGCCGTCCAGGTGCAAATGCACATCCGTTTTGGGCAGAAGGCGGATCAGGTCGACCGGGAGCTTCATGGGCACCTCAAACGGGGAAATGGGGCATTTATTGTAACCCATTCCCCCGGGCGGCCGAAATGTATTACAATGGCCATTCGATTCGCAGGAGGGCTGTCGCACCATGTTGGAAAGCTTGACCCAGGGATTCCGAACCCTCCGCCAGCGGCTGCAGGGGCTCGAGACTTTATCCGAAGAGAAAATCGACGACGTGCTCGGCGACGTCCGGCGCGCGCTGCTCGAGGCGGACGTGGCCCTGCCCGTGGTCCGCAAGTTTCTCGCCCAGGTGAAAGAGAAGGCCGTAGGCGAGATCGTCCAGACGCGGGTGTCGTTCAAGGACCAGAAGATGAAGGTCTCGCCCGCCGACGTTTTCGTCAAGATCTGCGAGGATGAACTCATCGGCCTGCTCGGGCCGGTGGACACCTCCCTGCACTTCCGCACCAGCGGCCCGGCGGTGGTCATGCTGGTGGGCCTGCAGGGTTCCGGCAAAACCACCTCCGCGGCCAAACTGGCCCGCCTGCTGCAGCACCAGGGTCGCAACCCGATGCTGGTGGCCGCCGACGTCTACCGACCCGCCGCCGTGGAACAGTTGCGGGTGCTCGGCGAACAGCTGGGCGTGGGCGTCTTCATCCGCGACGGCCTCGGCCCCGTGCTGATCTGCAAGGAGGCGGTCCAGGAAGCGGTCAAGACCGGCCGCGACACGGTGATCCTCGATACCGCCGGCCGTCTGGCCATCGACGAAAACCTAATGCGCGAGCTCGAGGACATCAAGCGCGAGACGCGCCCTGACAACATTTTGCTGGTCTGCGACGCCATGATCGGGCAGGACGCGGTGCGGATGTCCGACGCGTTCAACCAGCGCCTGAACGTCGACGGCTTCATCATGACGAAGCTCGACGGCGACACCCGCGGCGGCGCCATCCTGTCGGTCAAGGAAGTCACCGGCAAGCCCATCAAATTCGTCGGCGTCGGCGAGCAAATGGACCGGCTGGAGGAATTTCGGCCGGAAGGGTTCGCCTCGCGCATTCTGGGCTTCGGCGACATCGTCGGTCTGGTGCGCGACTTCCAGGACGTTGTGGACCAGAAGCAGGCCGAGGAGGACGCCGTTCGGATCCTGCAGGGTGAGTTCAGTCTCAAGGACTTCGTGGAGCAGATCAAGACCATCCGCAAGATGGGTCCGCTCAACGAGGTTATGGAGCGCGTCCCCGGCATGGCCGACGCCTTCCCCAACGGCGTCCAGATGGACGAAGGCGAGCTGAACAAGATGGAGGCGATCATCGGCTCCATGACCCCGCAGGAGCGGCAGCGGCCCCAGATCATCAATCAGAGCCGGGCGGCCCGCATCGCCCGCGGCTCGGGCTACAAGCCCCACGATGTGCGCAACCTGATCGCCCAGTTCCAGAGCATGCGCAAGTTGTTCGCCCAGATGGGCCAGTCCACGGGCCTGCTCGGCCGCATTCCGGGCCTGAAGAAGCTCGACCAGATGATGCAGATGCGCCAGATGATGTCCGAGGAATCGGACATGGACACCGAGAGCCTTCTGGCCGGACTTAAGAATCCCTTCAAGAAGAAGTTCCAGCCGGAATTCGCCACCAAGTCGCTAAGCGGAGACGACTGGAAAAAGCTCAAGAACAAGCGCAAGTCGGAACGCAAGGCGCGGAAGGACCAGCACAAGAAAAAGAAAAAGTGATGTCCCAGCCGCCAGACCTGAATGCCGAGCAGCTCCCCGGCGTCGCCAAGGGCGCCGCGTTCACCCTGGTGTTCGAGTTCCTCGACAAGCTGCTCGGTTTTGTTTTCGCCATTCTGGTCCCCAAGCTGATCGGCCTCGCCCATTTCGGTGTTTACAACATCGGTGTTTCCCTCACACACATTTTTTCGACACTGGCGCTGGCGGGGCTCCCCCAGGGCGTGGTCCGCGACGGGAGCGTCCTGTACGAACACGGCCAGTGGGGGCGGTTGCGCGGCACGTTCCGCTTCGCGCTGACGCTGAGCACCACCGTGGCGATGCTCTTCGGCGCGGTGCTGATCGTGTTCGCCCGTCCGCTGGCCGGCCTGTTCATGCACGAACCCGACCTGGCCTGGACCCTGTGGCTGGTGGGAATCGCCATCCCGTTCACCGCCATCTGCGGCCTGCTGGTCCAGATGTCGCTGGCCTTGCGGGTGGTGCGACACACCGCTGTCGTCAAATATCTCTTCGAGCCCTTTCTGAAGCTGGTCTTTTTCGCCGGGTTGTTCGCGCTGGGCTTCGGCCTGGGCGCGGCGCTGGGCGGCTTCACCCTGGCGATGGCCGCCTGCGCCGCCATCGCCGGGCTGCTGTTCTTCCGGCTCCTGCGCCGGACGCCTTCGACCACGGCCGAGGCCATCGACGGGCGGCGACTGCTCCTGTTTTCGCTTCCCCTCGTGGGCCCCATGCTCATGGCTAACGTGCTCACCTGGGTGGACATCATCCTGCTGGGCGTCTATGCCGACAACTCGACGGTGGGCCTCTTTTCGCTGGCGCTGAAGGTCGTGCTGATCCCTGAAGTCATCCCGCGCGCCTTCGCGGCTCCCACCACCCCCCGCATCGCCACGCTCCTCGCAGATAAACGGTTTGGTGACTCATGGAGCCTCTACCGGGAAGTGGGCCGGTGGACGCTGGGCCTGGCGCTGCCATGCTACCTGTTCCTCATCCTGCGAGCCGATCTGTGTCTGGCCATTTTGGGTCCGCAATTCATTCCGGGATCGTTCTATATCGCCGTCCTGTCGCTGGGCCCGCTGCTGGTCGCCGGACTAGGGCCTGCCGAAGCGATGCTGTCAATGGGCGGCCACTCCCGCCTCATGCTGGTCAACACCCTGGCCGCGTTCAGCCTGAACCTTTCAGCCGCAGTGGCGCTGGCGCCTCAGTTCGGGGCCCCGGCCATGGCCTGGATCATCACCGGCACGTGGCTGGTGTATCGACTGGCAATGGCCGTGGAAGTGTATTTACTGTACGGTTTTTTCCCCGTCTCGCCGCGCGTCCTTTCCGTCACGCTGGCGGCGGTTCCGGCCGCGCTCTACCTGTTCTGGATGCGCCGAGCGCCGCTGGCGGGATCGATCCCGCTGGAGCTGGCTCTTGAAGTGGCGATCTTCAGTCTGGTCTATCTAGCCTGTCTGTTCGGGCTGGCGGTGAACCGGGAAGACCGCCTGGTGCTGGCCCGGATGATCCGGCGGATCCGGGACCATCTGGGTGAGCTGCGGCGCGGCCGGTCGTCGCGCAAATTCCTCTGAGCCGCGGGCTGCGGCTTCCACTAATTGATGCAATCAACGGGATGAGGGCCGGCCGGTCCGGCCGCAGCCGTCACCGGGAAACAGGTTATTCCGGCTGGCTGTCGTCGAGGCCGGTCACGTCAAGGTCGGTTGCGCCATCAAGGATGTCGGCGATGGTGATGGCCTTCATCTCCGCCTGGACGATGCGATTGAGCCGCTGCCACACCTGCCGGGCCGAGCAGTGAGTGTGGCGGCCGCACTGCGGCTCGTTCAGCTCCAGGCAGGGGACAAATTCCAGCCGGTCTTCGGAGGCGGCCATGACCTCCCAGACCGTGATCTGATCAGGGGGGCGGGCCAGCCGATATCCACCGCCGGGTCCCCGCAAGGCCTGGACAATCTTGGCCTCGCGCAACCGGATGAGGATCTGCTCCAGATAATCCTGGGAAAAGCCCTCGCGCGCTCCGATGTCCTTCCTGCGGACAGCCCGCTGGTGGTTGCCGTCCTGATGGCAGGCAATGTCCAGCACCGCCCGCAGCCCGTACCGGCTCTTTGTCGTGATGTTCATGCGGTTCTCCCACCGAACTCCGCCCGAAAATGGGCCGCCGGCATCAGGCCAGGAACGAAATGTCGCCGGCTCCCTCGCGAACCACTTCGGGAGACGGTCCGGTCAGGTCGATCACCGTGGATGGCTCGGCGTAGATCTCGCCGCCATCGATCACCAGATCAATGGCCCCCTTCAGGCGATCGTGAATCTCCACAGGATCCTGCATGTTTTCCCCGTAATGGGGATGCAGCGATGTGGAGATGATGGGATTTTCCAGACGTTCGGTCAAGGCCAGGCAAATTGCGTTCCTGGGGATGCGGATGCCCACCGTGTGCCGCTTCGTGAGCATGATCTTGGGCACGATGTTGTTGGCTTCCAGAATGAACGTGTAGGGGCCCGGAGCCACGCGGCGGATGATCCGGTAGGCAAAATTGCTGATGATAACGTATTGGCTGGCCATCCGGATGCTGTCGCAGATGAAACTCATCGGCTTGTGGCGATCTTCGTCCTTGATCCGGTACAACTGGTTGATGGCCTTTTTGTCCAGAATGGAGCAGCCGACGGCGTACACGCTGTCCGTGGGGTAGGCGATGACGCCGCCACCCCGGAGAATATCCACGGCGCTCTGGATGTGCCGGAGCTGGGGTTGGTGCGGGTTGATTTTCAGCAGCATGACTCGGCCTCACGCGCGTGTAATTCATTTATTACTTTAATTTTAAAGCGTTTATTTGTCAATCGGAAACTCGGTCGAACCGGCCGGGCATCGCTTGTTCCTCCCAAGATCGGCCGGACCTTCGGTTGACGACAGAGTGTGGACTATTTGTTGTTGAGGGGGGGCTGCCCGGTGGATTCCAGCACGGCCAGCCAGATGGTGCCGCGGGGATCCAGGAAGCGCCGCTTGCGGACAACCTCCCGCATGGGTACATGCACGAACTGGTTGTGCCACGAACCCACCACCAAACCGGTTTTCCCGGCCATGCCGGCATGGACGGCGTTCTGGGCCAGGAAGCCGCAGTAGGTGTGATCGCTGCTGTTCGCCGACACGCTGCGGATCTGGTAGCTTGGATCAATGTACTTGAGCGAGATCGGCGGACCGCTTGTTTTGAAGTGGCCGTTGATGCGGTCGCGGAGGAGTGTTCCGATATCGCCCATGTGGGGATTGCCGTCCACGTCGCAGCCGGCCGCGTCGCCGAAGAACTTCTGGCCGGCCCCCTCCGCCGCCACGATCACGGCGTGGCGCCGGGCGAGGAGTCGTTCCCGCAGCACCGCCAAAAGACCGGCGGGGCCGTCCAGGTCGAAATCCACCTCGGGGATCAGGCAGTAATTGACCTCTTTCAGCGCCAGCGTGGCGGCGGCGGCGATGAACCCTGAGCACCGGCCCATCACTTTGACCAGGCCGATCCCGTAAGGGGCGCCCTTGGCCTCGACGTGGGCGCACTGGATGACCTTGGCGGCCTCCTCCACCGCCGAGTCGAAGCCGAACGTCTTTTCCACCAGGTGGATGTCGTTGTCGATGGTCTTGGGGATTCCCACCAGCGCGATCTTGAGCTGGCGATCGGAGATCTCCTGATAGATCCGCTGCGCCGCCTTGAGGGTGCCGTCTCCCCCGATCATGAACAGCTGGCGGATGTTCATCCGGTCCAGGCAGTCGATAATGGCGCTGATGTCCTGCTGGCCGCGCGAGGAACCCAGGATCGTCCCGCCCTGGGTGTGGATGTCGGCAACCATGTCGGGCGTCAGTTCCACCAGATCGTGGCCGTACTCGGGAATGAAGCCCTGCAGCCCGTACTTGACGCCGTAAATGGTCCGAACCCCATAGATGTAATGCAGTTCGTTGACCACCGCCCGGATCACGTCGTTGAGGCCGGGACAAAGACCGCCGCAGGTGACCACGGCCGCCTTGAGCTTGGCGGGATCAAAGAAGATTCGCCGCCGGGGGCCGGCGGGCTCGAAGCTGACCGGCTGTGCGCCCTGCTCCAGGCAGTGCCGAAAATGATCCAGCGACAGATCGAAGAGCACGCGGTCCGACTCCTCGACAAAATGCCGGTAGCGGATCCGCGATTCGATGCCGGGCGTGCCCAATTCATCGATCCGCGTATCGATTGTTTCGCCCTGCTGCATGCTTTCCTCCGGTATGTTGGGCCACGCTGTCCGCCTGTCCAGGCCGGGAACAAATCCCGCGGCACCCTAGCGGTTCCAGTCCACCGGAGACGTGCGGACCTCGCCAAAACGGTCCAGGTATTTCAGGTGTCCGCGATCCCGGCCGTATTCGAATACCTGGCGGGTGATGTCCACGTCGTCCCGGCAGTACCGCTCGATCAGGTCAAACCGTCCTTCCTTGTACCAGCGTAGTGCATCCAGCCCCTGGCCGGATTTGCCCCGGCCCAGTGTGGCTTTGGCGATGCTGTCCAGACTCACGCGGAATCCCCACTGCTGCGCGATCTTTTCCAACAGATCGAGGGTTTTCTTCGCGCCGAGCTGGCGAAAGTCCACGTCCGCCCGGTAGCTCCGCAGGACCGCGTAGTCAAAGTTCTTGATATTGAATCCGATAACCCGCGTGGCGGCGAGCAGTTCGTCCACCAGCCGGGCCGCCTCCTCTTCGCGGAACGTGGTGAATTCGCCGGTGGAATAGTCGTACATGACCGCCAGGGATAGTTTAAGCTGATGGATGTTTTGTCTGCCGCCAACTTCTTGGAAACTGCGCTGGGTTTCGAGATCGAACACGACCTCGCGTTCAGCCGGGCCAAAGAGACTGCGTTGCGATGATGTCATGCGGAATCCTGTGGCTGGAATGTCGGTTCGTGGGACGGCCGGCGAGTGACGGATTGCCTGTCACGCTTCCCGACTCGCCGGGCCTTACCGTTCCGGCGGCGGCTGCCGCTCCGGCCGGCTGGCCGGGACCGTCTCGTTCAAGCGGTAGATTGTGCCGAATTTTTTCAGACCGCTCTCGATCTCCCGGACGTCGCCCACCACGACAAAAGTCATGCGGGCCGGATCCAGGTACTTCCTGGCCGTCTCCTGGAGCTGGGTTCGGGTGATGCTGCCGGCACGTGCCTGATAATCCTCGAGATAGCTGCACGGCCGGTTGAGGATGTTCAGCATCAGAAAATTGGCCAGCACATCCTCCACCGTGGCAAACCGCTTCACGAAGCCGTTTTTCAGTCCGGAAACGCCGGCCATGAACTCCGTCTCGCCGATTTTGCCATCGCGGAACAAGCCGATGATCCAAAGCATCGCGTCCAATGCCCGGATGGTCGTGTCGGTTTTGGTCCGACACCGGGCGACAAAGGCCGAACGCCCCAAAACATCGGTGTCGAAGATCGAGTCCACCCGGTATGCCAGCCCTTCCCGATCGCGGACCTGCTGGGTGAACCGGGACGCAAAGCTGCTGCCGCCCACCATGTGGTTGAGCAGATGCACGCGATGGATGTCCGACAGATCCTCCGCCACCGACTGGCAGCCGAAATAGATGGAGCTCTGGTTGATGTTTTTCTGCAGGAGGAACACGCCCGGACGATCATGCCGCTCTGGCACCGATGGCATCGTCAACTCACGGGCGGGCGGATGCCCGGTGTAAAACTCCTCCCATTTCTTGAGCACGCGGCTGGCGTCGAAGTCACCGGTGACGATCAGGGCGAGACCGGTAGGCCCGTAACAGCTTACGAAATAGCGCTGCACTTCGGTCAGCGTCACCTTGTCAACGCCGTCCGCCGAGCGCAGGTAACCGTACGGATGATTCGCGTAAAGCAACTGCTGAAATTTTCGGCCGCACAGGTAGAACGGATCCTCTGCCGCGGTGTCTTCTTCCGTCCGGATCCGCTGGATCACATAGTCGAGCCGCTCCTGGGTGAAGGCCGGCCTGGCCAGCAGCCTGGCGATAATTTCGATGAGCGTATCGGCCTGGTTGCTGTGAATGGTCGCCTGGATGGTCGCGAGGTCCGGGCCGCACTCGATGTCCAGGTTGCCGGCGTAGTAGTTCAGCAGGGAGTCCAGCTTTTCCACCGTCATGCCCTCGCTGCCGCACTCGCGGAGCATCCGGGCGGTCACCCGAGCCACCTGGGGCGGGTAACCCGCTTCGAACACCGCCCCGGCGCGAACCACGGCACGGATGCTCAACAACGGGATCGAGCGGTCGCTCCGGCAATAGAACGGCACGCCCGCCTTCGACCGCAGCACCTGATAGTCCTGACCTTCCACCGGCAGTTTCCAGTGGAGCGGGGCCGCCGCCAACCGGGCGATGGTGCGGCTGCCCCGGCTGACGGCTTCGTCAGCCGACAATGACGACACCAGCGCCAGGCCGGCCGCCACGGTGATGAGCACACGGGCGATCATTTGACACTCCTTTCTTTCGCGGGCGGCACCAGCCAGGCCACCGTGCGGTTGTCGGGGGTGAACCACGCGCGGGCGACCCGCTGGATGTCGCCGGTGTCTACGGACTGCAGGCGGCTCAGGTACAGGTTGAAGGCGGTGGGATCGTTGAAGAAATCCCGCCCCTCGGCCAGCAGCACCGCCAGGGCTTCGCCGTCACGCAATTGCCGCAGCAGCCGGCCCGTCAGGAAGCTGCGGGATTCTTCCAACTCCCGGCGGGAGACCGGCTGCTCCTTGAGCTTGTGCAGCTGATCCAGCACGGCTGCTTCCAACTGCGGCAGTTCCACCCCGTCGCCCGCCACCGCGGTCACGGTAAAAAGGCCCGGATACCGCTTCATCTCCCAGATTCCCGTCCGGACGTCCGCCGCCAGACCCGGCCGAATCAGCTCCTTGTAAAACGCGCTTGTTCGTCCCTGGCTCAGGAGGGTGTCGATCATCTCGAACACCGGGTAATCGGGATGCGTCACCGGACACCGGTGGAAGCCGATGATCAGCCGGGGGGTGGCGTCCTGGGAGACCGTGAGCCGCCGCTCGCCCAACTGGACGGTTTCAGCGGTCAGGGTGACCGACTTGGTGATGTCCTGCCGGGGGATCTTGCCAAAATATTTTCGGATCAGGCCTTCGGCCTGGTCGGTCTGAAAGTCGCCGACAAGCACCAGAATGGCATTGTTGGGTGCGTAGTAGAGCCGGTGATAATCCGCGACGTCTTGGCGGGTCAGGTTTTCAAGATCCGCCCGCCACCCGATGACGTCCCACTGGTACGGATGGGCCGTGTAAGCGGCCGCCAGGAAGTTCTCGAACAGAACCGCCTCCGGTTGGGTCTCGGTGGTCTGCCGCCGCTCCTCCAGCACCACATCCCGCTCGGAATGGAATTCGCGGAAGAACGGCTCCCGCATCCGGGCGGACTCGAAATATGCCCACGCCTCCAGGCAGTTGGACGGGAAGTATTCCATGTAGTGTGTCCGGTCAAAGCTGGTGTCGGCGCCCAGTCGGGCGAAGCCCACCTGGAACGTCGCCACATCCAGGTCGTTCTGGACGGTCACCAGCTTCTGGCTCGCCGAAAGGCCCTTGATTTTGAGGAGCAACACCTCGATCCGGGCGTCCGCATCCGAGGGCGCGCGCCCCAGCACCTTCAGCCGGCGGAGCCGGAGCACCTCGTTGAACAGCTCGTCCTGCTTCTCCATCAGCGGGAGTTCCAGCTCGAAGTTCAACGTCTGGATCTCTTTGGTGCCCTTGAACATCATGTGCTCGAGCATATGGGAGATCCCGGTGATGCCGTTGGTTTCGTTGGCGGAACCCACCTTGTAACGAATCAGCGAGTGGACGATCGGCGTGTCGTGGCGGGGAACCAGGATGACCTCCAGCCCGTTTTCCAGAGAGAAGGTCTTCACGGGGATGTTGATGATATCCGCCGCAGCCGCCATGGCCAGGCTTACGGCAATCAGACCGGCAATCAGGACCTGCCGCTTCACATGATCCTCCCGGCGCCGTTTTTCTTATTATACGAGAATTGGCGGTCCGGCCGGTATCGTTTTCATAACCGGACCAAGAATGCCGGCGAGGATGTCTGGTGGGGGGATGCGTGTTCCCGGCGGCCGGTTGCCGCCGGGACAGGTATTCAACGCAAGGTGATGTCGCCGCTGACGGTTCTCAGCGTGATTTTACCGCTGCCCTGGCCCAGGCGGCCGGTGAACTTTTCGGAGCCGTAGCCTTTTTTCGTTTCGGCCTCTTCCATTTTGTGCTTGATGGAGAGGTCCCCGCTGATGGTGCTGAGGCGGCAGTAGGCGTCCCCGCCGCCAGCGAGCACCAGTTCGATGTCGCCGCTGACGTTGCTGATGGCCAGCGAATTAGCGTACCGTTTGTTCAGCCGGCACAGCACGTTCCCGCTGACCGACGAAAGATCCACGTCGGACGGAGCGGCCGCCGACAGGCTGAGTTCGCCGCTGACGGTCTTGAATTCCACCGAACCGTTGAGCCGCTCCAGCGTGACAGTGCCGGAGATGGATTTTCCGTCCACCATGGCGCCGGCGGGGGCGTAAACCTTGAAATTCACCGAGCCGCTGCTGCCGAAGAAGCCCGGGTTGTCGTGGATCTCGCGGATTACGATCTCGCCGTCGCGCTGGACGACTTCGGGCTTCACGTGGTCGCCGACGACCTCGGAATCCACTTTGACTTCGGGCTTCTCCCAGCCGGTCACGCTGATGTCGCCGGAGACGGTCTTGATGCTGAGCACCACCTTGTCGCCGACCTTGAATGTCTGGGTGGCTGCCGGAACAGCCAATCCCAACACCAGCACAGCCAACAGCACGGTCAGGGCGGGGCGGAATCTCGATTGCATGCCGGTACCTCCTGCCAGATTCACTGCTTGAGACGCACCGGCAACCGCCAAAGGTTGCATGCGGGCGACGAATCGTCATCATACCACGGCTGGGCCGCCGGCTCCACCCTCCGGTGCGTCTTGACTCCCGCCCTCGTCCGGGTATGATAGCAGCGTGCCCCCGGACGAATCCGTCCGGCGGCGCCTGTTCCGGTCCGCGGCATCGGCGGATCGCTCCACGTCAAGGAGGCGGCATGGCCAGCGTCGACATCCAGCAGCTCAACGCCCTGATCCAGGCGGAAAGCGCATTCCTCACCGACATCCGGGCCGAGATCCGGAAGGTGATCATCGGACAGGAGTATGTCATCGAACGGCTGCTCGTGGGGCTGCTCACTCACGGTCACATCCTGCTGGAGGGTGTCCCGGGACTGGCCAAGACGCTGTCGGTGCAGACCCTGGCTCGCACCATCGCCGCCCGGTTCCAGCGCATCCAGTTCACGCCCGACCTCCTGCCGGCCGACCTCACCGGCACCATGATCTTCAACCCGAAAACCGGCGATTTTCATCCCCGCCAGGGGCCTCTGTTCGCCAACCTGATCCTCGCCGACGAGATCAACCGCGCCCCCGCCAAGGTCCAGAGCGCCCTGCTCGAAGCGATGCAGGAGCGGCAGGTGACCATCGGCGACACCACCTTTCCGCTGCCTGAACCGTTTTTGGTGCTGGCGACGCAGAATCCCATCGAGCAGGAAGGGACGTATCCGCTCCCCGAGGCCCAGGTGGATCGCTTCATGCTCAAACTGCGGATCACTTATCCCAGCCGGAAAGAGGAACGCGACATTCTCGACCGGATGGCCACCGCCCCGGAGATCCACGTCCGGTCCGTTGCCGGCCCCGACCAGATCCTGAGGGCGAGTGAGACGGTCCGCCGGATCTACGTGGACGATAAGCTCAAAGACTACGTGGTCAATCTGGTTTGCGCCACCCGCGCGCCGGCCGATTTCGGCCTGGACATCAAACCATTGATTGATTACGGCGCCTCTCCCCGGGCCACCATCTTTCTGATCCGGGCAGCCATGGCGCACGCCTTCCTCAACGGCCGCGGCTTCGTGATCCCCGAAGATATCAAAGCCATCGCCCTCGACGTCTTGCGCCACCGGATCATCCTGAGCTACGAGGCCGAGAGCGAGGAACTCACCACAGACGATCTAATCATCCGCGTCTTCGACGCCATCCCGGTTCCCTGACCGGCCAATCCCATGAGCCTCTCCCCGGACATCTTCCGGAAGATCCGGCAAATCGAGATCGCCACCCGCCGGCTGGTGGACGAGGCGGTGGCCGGCGAGTACCATTCCGTCTTCAAGGGTCGCGGGATCGAATACGACGAAGTCAGACTGTACCAGCCCGGTGATGACGTCCGCACCATCGACTGGAACGTAACGTCACGCTCCGGCTCGCTTCATGTGAAACAGTACGTCGAGGAACGCGAATTGACCGTCCTGCTTTTGGTGGACGCCAGCCGGTCCACCGGATACGGCTCTCAGTTCAAGAGCAAGGAAGAGGTGGCCGCGGAGATTGCGGCCATCATCGCCTTTTCGGCCATCCGCAACAACGACCGGGTGGGCGCCGCGCTGTTCACCGGGGCGGTGGAAAAGTACATTCCGCCGCGCAAGGGCGCACGCCATGTGCTGCGGCTGGTGCGGGAGATCCTGGCCTTTCAACCCGCGCGGCGGGACACGAGCATCGGGGGGGCGCTGGAGTTTGCCGCCCGGGTGCTCAAAAAACGAAGCATCGTTTTCCTGATCTCCGACTTCTTCGACGCCGGTTACGCCGACGCCCTGCGTGTCGCCGCCCGCAAGCACGATCTGGTGGGTGTCGCCATCAGCGACAGCGGCGAACACACATTGCCGCGGCTGGGCTGGATCCGGTTGGCCGATCTGGAGAGCGGACGGATGCGGCTGGTCCCGGCGTTCTGGCCGCCCACGCGTCGGCGCTACCAGGAGGCGCTGGCCACCCACCGGCACGGGCGGCAGGCGCTGCTGCGCAAGCATCGCGTCGACCAGGTGGAGATCCTGGCTGACGAGTCGTACGAGAAACCGCTGCTGCAGTTCTTCCGGCGCCGCGCCCGCCGGCTGCGGCGGTGAACCGCGTAACTTCAATAAAAACCGCGACAATCTGACGAAACGGTGTTAAAATAACCCTTAAATCGTGGTTTTTGGGTTGCCGTATTTTGGTCGGACTTGCGTCCACCCGATACCGACCAGGGCAGAAAGCACGATTCCCCCTTGACCCGCTGCCCAGCCACCCATACCGGTCAACATGTTCCGAAGGGGTTGGCTTATGCAGATTCTTCTCTACGTTCCCGACAATCAGGTCACCGACAATTTCGTCCCCCAGCTTTGGCCGTTCTTACTCAAACAACTCACCGCTCCGGAGCATACCGTCACCGTTATCGATGGAAATATTTCCCGGCACGATGAATTCAGTTTGATCGAATACATCCGCCAGCACCGGATCGATTTGGTGGGGATGGGCTTCATGACCCGGATGGCCCAAAAAGCTTACCGGATGGCGGATGCCATCCGCTCCGCCACACCCGTCCCGGTGGTCATGGGCGGACCGCACGTCAGCGCGCTCCCCGACGAGGCGCTCGGTTTGGCCGGCGGCGTTCAACACGCCGACGCCGTCGTGATCGGTGAAGCCGAAGATTTATGGCCCGAAGTAGTCCGCGACGCAGCCGTCGGTCGGCTCAACTCGATCTATGGCGCCAAGTCCGGCGATAGCGCGCCGGTCAAGCCATCACTCCAAAATTACCCTATCGTGCCCTGGGACCAGATGGACATGGATCGTTTCGACCTGATGCGTCACGTACCCGGATCGGTGCGCAAGATCTTCGGCCGCATGGGGATTCCGTTCCAAAGAGCCTTCGTGATTCCGGTCGAGACCGGGCGCGGTTGCCCCTATGGATGTGAATTCTGTTCGGTGACCGGTTATTTCGGTGAACGGGTCAGATTCCGGCCAACCGATAACGTCATTGAAGAACTCCACCGACTCAAAGAACTGGGGAAGCGTGAAGACGCCCTGCTGATGGTTTTCTTCGTCGACGACAACTTCGCCATCGATCGGCCGCGGACCAAGGCCCTGCTGCGGCGGATGATCGCCGAGGATGTCTGTCTGCCGTGGGTGGGACAGATCAGCATCAATCTGCTCCGAGACGAGGAATTGGTCGCGCTGATGGCCGCCAGCGGTTGCCGCTGGATTTTCATCGGGCTGGAATCGGTTGACACTTCGAGTTTGGCAACCGCTCACAAGGGGTTCAACAAGCCAGACGAGTACTCCGCCACGCTCCACCTTTTGGCCAAATACAATCTGTATGCCATCACTTCGTTCATCTACGGACTGGACGGCGATCGAGCCGGTGTCTCTCAACAAACACTTGAACGAGTCGAGACCTGGCCACCGGTGCTACCGGTTTTCGGACTCCTGACTCCGTATCCCGATACGCCGCTCTACCACCGACTCAAATCGGAAGGCCGCCTGTCGCGTCCCCTTCACTGGCTGGATTTTCAAGCATTTCGGACCGCTTTTTCCCACACCCGGATGACGTCGGCGGATCTGGAAGCGGAAATTCGCCATTCCTGGCGACAGAGTTACCGGCCGTCCGCCTTTCGTCACGCCCAACAGTGGTTGAAAAAAAACCAGAAGCCATTCCCTTACCAGTTCATGCATTTCATCTCGCGGTTATTCTTCCGCGGCATTTACTTTCCCCAACGAACCCGCTGGGCGTGGATCCGGCTCCTGATCGTCAATGTTCCAACCATCATCAGCCTGATCCGTTCGGGCTTCCCCGCTCGGAGGTCCCGCAAAAGGTCGGTCGTTTCCAAAGCCGATCTGGTGACGCGCTCCACCGTTCCGCCGGCCTGAACTGTGCACGGCTGAACCGCCGCTTCCGGCGGATTGAAACTACTGCGATCCGGTCGGACCGGCCTTGTCATTGACGTAGTCAAAACTGCACGTTTGTCCGTCTAATATTCAGATTCCGGGGGTTACGGCTTATCTTCACCACAGATAGGCCGTCAGCCGTTGATTCAAGGAGGAAAAATGCCCAAACTGTTCAAGACAGACATCGCCGCCGAAGCCAATTTGAAGGTCTTCGTGACCGACATCCGGTCCGAAGCCGACCTGGCCGTGTTTGAAACCGCCAATCAATGGGACGCCACCACGAGCGCCATCTGGTGCTATACCGAAATCCAGAGCGACGCCGACCGGATCGTCTTCTTCGCCGACAGCCAGTGGGATGCCGATTTGGTGGTCTTCAAGACCGACATCCAGTCGGACGCCGGGTGGATCAACTCCGCCAAGTCCAACCTGCTCTGAGTTCGGCGGGGCCGGCACGCACACGATGACGGCTTTCGGTTAGTTCCGATCTTGCACCTGGGCCGCCAACCCCGGCCATGGTGTCGTTGGCGCGGCAGCAGTCAGGCGGTATAATACACCCGATATTTCCGATGACTCGGCAAGTACAGGAGGCTGTATGCACCCCATCATTTCCGCTCAGGATCTGGACACCTGGGCCGGTTACCTGCTGGATTATTCGCTGGACGGGATCACGCCCGAGGATGTCGTGATGATCAAGGGCGAGCCGGTCACCTGGCCGCTGATGGCCGCCCTGCAGGACAAAATCGTCGCCGCCGGTGCCATCGCCGATATCTGCCTGGTGCCGCCCGACAACGATCGCGGCCGGGTGTGGGGCGCGGCCATGGCCCGGTTCGGCGCCCCGGAGCAGATCGACCGCGTTCCCGCCTGGCATCGGCAGCGGTACGAGACCATGACCAAGTACATCGAGATCCTCGGCGCGGAGCGGCCCGAGCTCTACGCCAACCTGCCCGAAGAAGGGGGCAGGGCGATCGTCCGGGCCGACGAGCCGTTCAAGAACATCCGCCTGGCCAAACCGTGGCTGCTCACGCTTTACCCCACCCAGGGGTTCGCCGACCTGGAGGGTTTATCCCTCGAGGAGTACACCCGGGTGATCGTGCGGGCCTCGGTCACAGATCCCCGAATGCTCGAAGAAGTCGAAGAAGACATCCACCGCCTCATGTCCCGGACTCACCGCGTGCGCGTTCTCACCGCATGTCCCAAAACCGGCCGGACTCTGGAATTGGGCATGTCCATCGCGGGCCAGCGCATCGTGAAGTGCACCGGCAAGCGCAATTTCCCCGACGGCGAAGTCTACACCAGCCCCGACGCCAACTCGGTGGCCGGTGAAATCTATCTCGACCTGCCGGTGCTGTACTCGGGTGTGACCATCCGCGGCATTTATCTCCGGCTTGAGGACGGCCGGATCCGCGACTATTCCGCCGAGGAGGGATTCGAGGCCCTGCGCGGCATCATCGAAACCGATGACGGTTCCCATCGGCTTGGCGAGGTCGCGCTGGGAATGAATAACGGCCTGGAGCGGGCCCTGAAACACCCGCTGTTCGTGGAAAAAGTGGGCGGCACGCTGCACATCGCCATCGGAAGCAGTTACAAGCAAAGTTATGTGGACGACCCCGAATCCCCCGAGGGCCGACAACGGCTGGACGAATTCACCCGGCTGGGGACTTACAATGCCTCCTCCCAGCACGTGGACATCGTGACCGATTTCCGCCCCGGCGGCGCCGGCCGCGCCGTCTACCTGGATGACGTGCAGCTGGCACTACGCGACAACATCTGGGTGGTTCCAGACTGAGCGCAGTTGTCGTTGCAGCGGATGCAATAAACGGCAGCAGCCGGGTGCCCGTTTCGGCGACACGGACACCCGGCCTGCTTTACGGAATCTGGATGTTCACCCGCCGAACTCCTGCGTGGCGGGAGCGGTAAGTCACTTCGGCCCGCCCTTTTCCCGAAACCAGAAATCGGTACTCAACCCGGGCGAAACCCGGGACCGTCAAAAACTGGATCTCGGGTCTGTGTTCAACGTAGTCCGTTTCGCCGGTGTTGAGATTGGTCACCCGTCCGCCTGCCACCACGCGGAGACCATCCCCGGCCAGAGTCAACATGTCCTGCGGATATAGTTCCACCCGTCGGGCGTGCGCGGTCATGGAGGGCATTGCCGCCGGGTTGGCCAAACGAACCGTAACCTGGTGCATTCCGGCCCCGGCCGGTTCCACGCCGACGATCTCCAGCTCCACCCGGGGGGTCTGCTGAGCGGAGAAAAGCACCGCCGCAACGTTGCGGTGCAGCATCTGCCGGAGCAGAAAGGCCGGAGGCAGCCGGGTGCTCATCTTGACCCAGCCGCCGATCTCGATCTCACCGAACTGCGGGTGAGTCACGGCCTGCCACGGCTTATACATCTCCCCCAGCGTCAGGTGATCGCTGAACCGGATCCGTTCCAGGGTGCGGGCGGCGTCGTCGCCGAACATGGCGCCGGACTCGTAATCGGGATCCACCTTGCGCTCGGCCTGCCGCTTGCCGAAGCCCTCCTCCTCCGACATGTAGAGTTCGCCCACCAGCGTGTAGGCGCCCTGGGTCATGGCCAGCCATTCGCCGGAGTCGCCGTACGTCTCGTACAGGTCCCGCCAGCTCAGGAGGTAGCGGTAGCCCGGAGTGATCTTTTCCGCCTGTTTGCCGATGTAATCGTAGACGGCCACGTCCTCAGGCGGATACTCCCCCTGCGCCTTGGCGCTGGGTCCGCGCAGGTACATCCCGCCGAAATTGTGGAAGGTCCACGCCATGCAGATGTTGGGGCGGGCCAGGATGTACGTCGCCAACTCCCGCAGGCCCCGGCCCGAGAACGGATAGTCACCGGAGCCGCTCTGGACGTACGGAGGCATCCAGTCGTAGCCCCAGTTGCGGTTGGGGTCGACGTAGCCTTCGGCGTCCTCGTTGATCCGGCCGTCGCCGTCGTTGTCGATGCCCTCCGAACCCAGGAGCACCCACTCGCCCTTCTCACCGGGTTTGACCCGAATCATCAGCCGGGGATCCTCCGGATGGGTGCGGTGGGTGCCAAACGGGTCGCGCCGTCGCATGGTGCAAATGTTGCCGTCGCCGTCCAGATCATCCGGAAAATCCTCATCCACGAGTCCGTCCCGGTCGTCGTCCCTGGGCAGGCGCAGGCTCCGGTTGTTGCTGTGGCTTCCCGGGTCAGCGAAGAAGTGGTAACGGCCGTCGGGATTCACCACCGGCACCACATAGAAGCAGCGTGTGTCCACAAGCCGGGTGATCTCCGCATTATGACCGTAACGGGTGAGCAGTTCGCTCAGAAGGTACAGGCACACCTCGCCACCCTGGATCTCGTTACCGTGGATATTGCCGTCCACATAGACCGCCGGCTTTTCCAGTTCCGGCCCCGTTTCCGGATTGTTCACGGTGAAGCACCAGATGTCCCGCCCCTCGTCGCTGCGGCCGGCCACCTCGAGGCGGGTCAGCTTCGGGTACGCCCGGTGGAGCGCCTCGAGCGCCTGGCCCACCTGTTCATATGTGTAATACGAATCGAACGACAGCGGCATCGTGGCCCGGGTGTCGCCGGCCGCGGCGGCAGCGGACGCCAGCAGCAGTCCCAGCAGGAGCAGGTTCGCGACAGCACCGCGCTTCATTGGGCACCTCCGATCTGGATCTGGGTCTCGCCACCCCAGGCGGTCGCCGTGGACGCGGTGATGGCGGCAGCAACGGGCCGATCGGCCTGGAGCAACCAGGTGACTGTCTCCGTGCCGTGGCCGGCGACCTGCCGGATCAGGCGGCGCGGGCGGCCCTCCAAAAATTTCAATCCGTCTCCCTTCAGCTCCAACACCACCGGCGCACACTGGGTGTTCCGCTGCGCCATCGCCGTGGTGTAGGGCAGGTAGCCGATATTCTCCACCCAGGCCTTAACGCGGTGGACGCCGCCGCCGAGCGCGGTCACCTCCACTTTGGCCAGGCGGATCCGCGCCATCTGTTCGGCCAGTGTCAACACCCAAGGGACTTGTCCTTCCAGAAGCGGCAGCAGTTGGGTCGGCGGGGGCGTGTCGGCCGCGAATGGCGCCGCCCCGCCTATTTCCACCGAGCCGAGAGTGGGATGCGCGAACGGCTGCCATGCGGCATAGCCGGCGCCTCCGAGGACTTTATCGCTGAACGCGAGCAAGGCTTCGGTCTCCGTGTCAAGACCTTCGGCGCTTTTGGGTTTGGGCATGGTTTTCATCATCTCGGCCATCCGCTTGGGCGTCATCATGCCCGATTTCACCGCCTGGATGATCATGGCGGGCTGGATGCTGGCCGGAGCGCCGGACGTTTTGATGAACGCGGCAATCTTCTCTTCGCCCAGAGCCAGAAACTCCTCGCTGGACATGTTCTCCAGCTTCTCTGGCGTCAGCGCTTCGGGATCGGTGCCGGACGGCTTGGGCTTCTCCACAATGGGAAGAGTCCAGAAATCCAGGCTGAAGGACGGCCGGCCATACTGGTAATACGCCCAGAGCTCAAAGCTGCCGTCGCGGTCGGCCGGCGGATCGAGCCGTTTGGCGTCCAGTTTCCGTTCCTTGAGAAACTCGCTGTACCGCTTGCTCAGCGCCTCGTAAAACTTCAGGTCTTCGGGCAGCGGATTAACCACAGGGCCCAGTCCCAGGAAACCGGCCACCATCGCCTCGGTGAGTTCCATGCCGGGCGGAGCAAACCGCTTGGCCAACTCCATAATTTCAGTCATGGTGTAGGTCTTGTCGGTCTCCAGATTCATCCATTTGGCGACACGCTCGGGGAGCTTGATCCGGTTGAAGTCGGCGGTGCCGGTGCGGCCGCCCCGCGGCGGATTCAGGCAAAAGTTTGATCGCCCGAAGTTGATCACCAGGGCGATTTCCGGATGAGCGAAGGCGAACCGGATCAGCGCGTGGCTCTCGGCTTCACTGCCGGCCCACGGGCCGCCGGTGCGGGTAAAGAACTTGAACAGGTGAGGAAAGTTGGCGCCGACGTCCACACCGCCGGGACCATCTTCGTTGTAACGGCCGTCGCCGTCGTTGTCGACGCCTTCGCTGTAGAGCTTGAACTGTCCCCGCTCTCCCTTCGACCAGTCGGCTTTGCGCATCGCGCGCGGTTCGCCCTCTACCGGGATCCACTCACCGGTGGGATCCGGCACCCGCATCTGCGTGATGAGCCCGTCGCCGTTGAGATCATCAGGCCCGTCCTCGTCGGTGCGGTCGTCCATGTCGTCATTGAACGGACGGTCGTTGCGGTTGTCCTGGACCAGCGGCCGCCGGAACAGGCGGGCGGCCGCGTCCGGATTGCCCAGGGGCACAATGAACCAGGTTTTATCACGGCGGGTGTCCGGCTGGTCCAACAGGAGCTGGGCCAGGTACAGGGTGGCTTCGCTGGCAATGGGCGCGCTCCCCTCCAGGTTGGCGGCCACCAGCACCGCCGGCAGACGGCGCACCGGGGCGGCCGTTTCCGGTCCGATCTCAATTATCAGGACCGGCCGACCGCCGGGGCTGGTCGCGAGCTCGTGCACGCGGGCCGTCTCCGGCGCGGTCTGGACCAGTTGCCGCAGCCGGCTCGCGACGGCATCGGGATCGTGGTATCGGTCAAAGGCGAACGGCGGCGGCTCTCCGGCGCCGCCGGCTCCCGCCGTCAACAGCACCAGCCAAATCGCGAGGAACAGTTTAGGTTGCATGGCCACCTCGTCATCAATGCTGAGGAACAAAAGTGTCTTACGGAATTGCGGCCGGGATGTTCGTCCGGCACGCGGGGCATCATTTCTCTACAGCGGCGGCCCGCCGGCTCGGACCAGATCGGCAAGTCCCGCCGCCAGTTCGGCGACCGTCGCGTCGGGAACGCCGTCGGGTGTCTCCGACTGGAGGCGCAGGTCCACCGGGTCGTTGACGTAATCGACCGCCACAAACAAGCCGTCGTGGGTCCGGGCAATCTCCGAGGAGAACAGCTCCAGGCCGCACACCCAGGCGATGGACGCCGACACCGAGCGCAGCGGCCCCAGCCCGAAACCGGCTTCTTCCTCGGCGGTCACCGGGACGTAGACGTGGGTCTCCGGGTTCCACCAGAACGGAAACACCCGACCGGCGAAATGGACCACCCGAAACCAGCCGGGCCGGCCGTTCAGTTCCGCCGGCCGGACCATGGACTGCAGCAGGTAGCGGTCGGTGGCGAACTCTTGCCGGCTGGCGACCACCTCATCCAGCGTGGTGGCGCCCACCACCACCCCGTCGCCGCCGCCGCCCTGGGCCGGCTTGATGCAGAAACTCTCGCCGAGTGGCGCAAGATCGAGGGGCGGCAGCTCCGGCACCCGGTCGAAGGGCGGCAGGATGATGGTGCGCGGCGTGTGGGTGGCGTGGCTCAGCACGATATGGACCGACGCCTTGTCCCACTGCAGGCGCGCCCGCTCGTAAGGGTTTATCCGGTAGATGCCGCGGTCGCCGGCCCACTCCACCACTTCCAAAAACCGTTCGTCGGTGTCGGAGGCGCGGTCCAGCAACCCGTGAAAGGTCAGCCAGCCCTCCCGCAGCTGCCGGATGATATCGGCCAGGTTGGACGGGGTGACCTGAATCAGACCCAGGCCCCGGGCGGCGCAAGCGGCCTCCAGCAGGCGGATGAAGCCGGCGTCGTGCTCCCAGTTCCAACAAATACAAAAAGTTTGGTCGGCCATTCATCCACCCGGCTCATTCTAACTCATGGACAGAAGAGAACACACCGCTATCGGGTCCGCTCGGAATCATTCGCCGGCCAGACGAAGCCGGTACCGCTGCTTCCCGCCGTCGGGATTGCCCGCCAACACGAAGCCCGCCCGCTCGAAGAGCGCCCGGGTCCCCGTCCAGGCGAAGGCGTCGGCGTGGCGGCCGTTCCGGGCCGGCTTGACCGGATACCCTTCGACGATCCGGCCGCCGCGGACCCGGATCGCCGCCACCGCGGCGGCCAGCAGCGCGGTGGCCACCCCCCGGCCGCGTTGGTCCCGCCGGACGAAAAAGCACGGCACCGACCACACGGCGTCGGCGTCCGGGCACCGGAGGCTGGGCGCGCGATCCAGCCGGGCGAACGACGGGCGCGGACCGTAGGTGCACCAGCCCACCGGCTCGGCATCGGCATAGGCGAGCACGCCCATGACCGCGCCGGTGGCGATCCCCCGGCGCAGCCGCCGCCGGGCCGTCTCGCCCTTGACCGCGGCCCACGACTCGCCCCTGGCCAGGCGCCAGTACCAGCACCAGCACCCCCCGCAGGCGCCGCGGGCGCCGAACAGGGACTCCACGTCGGGCCAAAGCGCCGCGGTCACCTCGCGTGTCCGGATCTCCATGCCACCGCCTCCCGTATCCGGCATCCGCCGGGCAGTCGACCCGTTGAACCTTCAGCTCGGCTCGTCGGTCTATTCATGCGGAGATATACCACGCCCGGCCGCCGGGACCAAGAGCGAATCCCGACACCGGGCCCACCAAAGGGAGGAGACATGAACCGGGGAAGACTGTTTTCTAGCTGGGGGTTGGCGTCGCTGCTGCTGGCGCTGATCGCCGGAACCGTCGCCGGAGAGGAGCCAACCGTCCACTACCGGCTGCTGGCCACGTCCCGCACCTCCACCATGGAGAAGGAGTTGAACGCCGCCGCCCGGGAGGGGTCCCGCTTCGAGGCGTTCATGGGCGGCGGCACGCTGGTGCCCGGCCACGAGCTGGTGGCCATCATCCGCCGCCTGCCGGCGGACGACGCGGAGCGGTTCGAGTACCGGCTGCTCGCCACCAACCGCACCTCCACGATGGAGCGGGAGATGGCGCAGGCGGGCGCCGACGGTTTTCTCTACCGCGGCCAGACCCTCTACGACAGCACCTTCGGCGGTCGCGAAGTGGTGGTGGTGCTGGAACGGCACGCCGGCGCGCCACCCCGCCAGTACCGGTACCGCCTGCTCGCCACCAACAAAACGTCCACCATGGAGAGGGAATTGCAGGCCGCCGCCCGCGACGGCTTCATCTTCCTCGGCGAGACGGTGGCCGAGACCGCCTTCGGCGGCGACGAGGTCGTGGTGATCCTGGGCCGGCCCGGCGAGTGAATCGGTTCCTTGTCGGGCCTGGCGCCGGATGGATCGGCACTGAGCGTTCCGCTACTTTCCCGTGCCGCCGCCCGGGTTCACGATGACATCAGGATCGTCGGTCAAGATTCGGGGCACCTCCCCCTCGCCCATATATAAGAGTGCAACAAAGTACTTGTACAAGCCCGGGCGGGAGTCAGGTGCCACTGTTGCTGTCAAGGGTGACGCTGAAGGTTGGATGAGTGGACAATTCAACGGAGATATGCCAACAAAATGAATGCTGAGCGGTCCGGGGTAAAGCCATCTAATCGTATCATTGTGATCGACAAAGACCCGGTGATGGGGCAGACCATTGTAATGGATCTTGCTTTTAATAACGCTCAGTTCAATGTCATGGATCGCTGGTGCCATATTGATGCCTCCTTTCACAAAGAATCATAAACGAATTTATACTTCTTACTATTCTTCAACTCACTGATCCTGTTTGGTTTTCACCTTCATCCCAACCGTCGAATCGAGCCGCGGGTCCTGCCAGAAGGCGACGAGGTCCGGATCGTTATGCAGGGCCGACAGGGACGCGTTCCGAGCGGACGCTTCGCTGAAAGCCGCCAGCGCCTCTTCCCGCTGCCCGACCAGCTCGTACACCCGTACCGCCAGGAGCAGCATCTCGGCGTCCTGCGGCGCCAGGCGACGGGCCTCGCCGATCTCGGCCAGCGCCTCCGCGCCGCGCCCGCCCAGGGCGTAGTAGAACGCCAGCCGCGAACGCAGGGCGGGGTCCGCCGCCCGCTCCTGCTTTCGACTTTCGGCCAATCCAACAGCCTTCGCCAGGCTGGTCCGGGCCTCCGCGTCGCGTCCCGGCAGCTGGCGATAGCATTCGGCGAGGTTGCCCCAGATCACGTAGTCGTCGGTCCCGGCGCCCAGGGCGGCGGCCCGCTCGAACATCCCGGCCGCGTCCACAAAACGGCGCTGGTAGAAAAACATGGTCCCCCAGTTGGACAAGGCGGCTGCTGATAGTTCCACTTTCATCTTCAGCACCCGGCTGATCGCCACCTCGGCCTGATCGTACTCCTCCAGCTTGAAGCGCATGGCGACGAGGTTGCTGTGGAGGGTGATGTTTTCCGGCGCCCGCAGGATGCCCTGTTCAAACAGTCGCGCCGCCTCGGCATAGCGGCCGATGCGGTAGTAGAAAGCGCCCAGGTTCGAGTAGCCCAGCCAGCAATCCGGCCGGAGCCCGATCAGCCGCCGGTAGTGGCCTTCCGCCTCGTGAAGCCGGTTGCGCTCGTGTTCGGTTCGGGCCAGCAGGAGGACCGCCTCGAAGAGAGCGGGCTGCGCCCGCAGCGCCGCCTCAAGTTCGCGCGTCGCCTCCTCGAGACGATTCTGCCGACGCAGGATGTAGGCCAGCAGCAGCCGCGCCGGCGGCCGGTCCGTGAGCTGCAGCGACCGCCGGACGTGCGCTTCCGCTTCGACGAGATCCTCCGGCCGGTTGTCGTTCACATACCGGCGGAGTCGGGCTTCCGCCTGCCCCGCCGGAGCCAGGGCGTACTCGGGGTCGTTCTGCGCGGACTGCTCGAACAGCTCCAGCGCCGTCGCCAGCGCGCCGCTTTCCCCGGGGCGGGACAGGTATCCCATCCCCTGCAGATAGAAGCGATAGGCCCCCGGCAGGGCCGTCCGCTCCGCCGCCAGCCGGGCGCGCGTCGCGCTCGGGATGTTCAAGTCCAGGAGGTCCTCGGCCGCCACCAGCAGCCCGTCCTGGAACGCCGCCACGCTGCTCACGTGGTCTTCGATCTGCCGGGTGCGAATCGTCGCTCCGTCGGCCGCATCCAGCACCGCCAGCGTCAGGACCGCCCGGGTGCCGCGTTGCTCATAGCGGCCGGTCATGACGAGGTTGGCATTGTACAGCTGGCGGGCCTTGGCCGGCGTGGTGATGCCGTCTTCCCGCATTTCGTCCAGCGAGAGGGCCCAGAACAGGCCGCCCGCCTGTTCCGCCTGCGCCAGCTTGTCCAGCAACGCCGCCCGGAAACCGTCGGCGACGGCCCGGCTGGCTGTGTCTGTGCTGGCGGCATCGAAGGGGAGCACCGCCACGCGCCGCGTCGCGGGCAGCGCCTCCGCACCCAGCCAGCGGGCGGCGGTGCTTCGCCAGGCCGGGTTAAAAGCAAAGAAACCCGCCACGACCAGCAGCGCCAACACCGCCGACGCAGCAACCAATCGCCGGCCGCGAAGCCATCGGCGCACAGTCCATTCCGTCTTCCGGTGGGCGTGCTCCGCAACGGGAAAATACTGCGCTTCCAACTGCGCCAGGTCGGCGCCCAGCTCCGCCGCATGGGCGTAACGATCGACCGGCTTTTTGGCCAGGCACCGGCTGACGATTCGCGCCAGCTCGGGCGGCACGGCCGGGTTCAGTTCGGCCAGCGGCGGCGGCGGTTCATTGATGATGGAGTAGGCGACCGCCAGGTCGTAATCCCCCTTGAACGGCAGCCGGCCGGCGAGCATTTCGTAGAGGACGACACCGGCGGCCCAGATGTCCGTCCGTTCGTCCGTTTGCTCGCCCAGCGCCTGCTCCGGCGCCATATAGGCCGCCGTGCCGACGGTGGCGCCCGACTTGGTAATCCGGGTCTGGTCGGCCAGCCGGGCCAGGCCAAAATCCACGATCTTCACCTCGCCGGCCGGCGTGATGATCAGGTTGGCCGGTTTGACGTCCCGGTGGATCATTGCGGAGCGGTGGGCGCGCTCGAGCCCTTCGGCAAGCTGGCGCGCGATGCGCACGGCGTCCGCCATGGGCAGGGGCCCGCTCCGCAGCTTGTCGCGCAACGTCTGGCCCTCATAGTAGGACATGCAGATGAAGATCCGGCCTTCGGGTGTCTCCTCGATATCGTGGACCGCGCCAATGTTCTGGTGTTCCAGTGCCGACGCGGCCCGCGCCTCGTGGAGGAAACGCCGCTTGGCCTCCGGGTCCAGAGAGAGCTCCGGGGAGAGGAACTTGAGTGCCACGGTTCGGCCCAGGCGGTTGTCCACCGCCTTGTAGACGACACCCATACCGCCCCGGCCCAGCTGTTCCACGATGGTGTAGTGCGAGACCGTCCGGCCGATCACCGTCCGTGCCTCCTGTCCGCATCCGTCTTCAATGAAATCGCTGGGCCGCCACCAATGCGTAGCCGGTTACCGCCGCGTCCTCGCTGGTGCGCACCTGCACCGCCGACTCGCGTTCCAGGGCGATTTTCCAGCGGAATAGCCCGGTCAGTGCGGGACCCAACCGATCCATCAGCGTTTCGAATTGCCCGCTCCGCTCGTAGTGGTCGGCGTCTTCCAGGCTGTCCCAGACTGTCACGGAAATCACCTCCCCCTCTTCCGCCATGCTGTCCAGCAGGCAGGCACACCGGCAGCCGGGTGTGGCGAGAAGCACCGGCAGAATTTCCCACTGGTAGATGCTCCGGCTCTCAGCGAGCCGGCCGGGGGCGACCTTCAGTGCCACGACGCGCAGATAGCTCCGGCCCGGTTGTGCGTCCATGGCCGGATTCAGACAGCCGTCCGCCCCCAGGACATATCCTTTCACCGCCGGTTCCCGAAGCTCGCGGTCCACCTCAAGTTGGAGTTCCTCTGTCAGGCGCACTTTCCACTCGGCCGCATCGGCCAGGCCACGCCGGATTGCCTCCATGAGCCCGGCATACAGCGGGCTGCTGCTGTAAGCTTCCGCCTGTTCCGGACTGTCCCAGATGGTCATGGACACGACTTCGGTGGGTTGCGCCCGACTCTGCAGCAATCCGCCGAACCGGCAGCCGGGCACATCCCGCAGCGCGGGCAGCACCCGGCCAGTGTAGAACTCCCGCATGAGACTCACGGACTCGGGCTGCAATTTCAGTTTGAGCATCCGGAGGAACAGCCCCATCGCCGTCTCCTTGCCGCAGATCCGCGATGCGGCTTCAGGTTTGGCCGGCGCGCCGCTTGATCACCACCGCGGTCATGTCGTCGGCCTGGGCTCGCCCGCCCGCGTGCTCACGCACGGTACGGAACACCGCCTCGATCAACGCGTCGGCCGACAGCTCCCGATGGGCGCTGATGACCGCCTCCAAGCGGATCTCACCGAATTCTTCCTCTGCCCCATTCATCGCTTCGGTGACCCCGTCGGAAAACAGCGTCAGCACATCCCCGGTCTGCAGCTCCACCACGTCGTCCGGATAGGCGGATTCTTCCAGACAGCCCAGGACGATGCCGCTCCGGGTCAGCCGGCGGGCGGCGCCGGCCGCGTCGACCAGAATCGGGGGGCAATGACCGGCGTTGGCGTAGCAGAACCTATGGGTGGAGGTGTTGAGACATCCGAAAAACAGGGTGGCAAATTTTTCCGCCGACGTGCTGTGATACAGCAGGGAGTTGGCTTGCTGGAGACATTCGGCGACGCTCCGGCTAACTTTTGCCTGCCCCCGGATGGTGGCCTGGAGATTGGCCATCAGCATGGCCGCCGGCATCCCTTTTCCGGTGGCGTCGCCGAGACAGAAGGCCAGGTGGCCCTCGTGCGCCTCGATGAAATCGAAATAATCGCCACCCACCTGGCTGGCGGGCAGGCTGCGCCCGGCGATGTCATAGCCGGGGATTTCAGGCGGGAGCTTGGGCAGGAGATTGACCTGCAGTTCAAAGGCCAACCGCAGCTCCTCCTGCATCCGCCGCAGGGCCTGTTCCTCTTCGAACAACCGGCTGTTTTCGATCACTTGCGCCGCTTGGGCGCCGATGATGCTCAGCAGCCGCTGGTCGTCGTCGGTAAAACTGTCGCCCGATTTCTTGTTGAAGAGCGCCAACAGGCCGATCATTTGGCTTTTCGACAGCAGGGGCACCCCCAACAGCGACCGGATGGGGAATTCCTGGTTGCGGGGCACCTGAAAGCGCTCGTCCTGCCGCAGATCCTGCACCAACAGCGGCCGGTGGTATTTGAGCATCCAGCCGGCCAACTGTTCGTTCAACCGATAGGGGAGCGCTTCGCTGTCGGTGTCGGCCTTGCGGACCTTGGTGCGGAAGGGGTTGTCACCCCCGTGCTCGTCCAGAAGTAGGATGGCGCCCTGCTCCACATTGAGGTGTTTCAGACATTTCTGGAGGGTTAGACTCAGGATCCGGTCCAGTGACAGGGTGGAGTTGATGGCGGTGGCAATCTCGTTCAGAATGGACAACTCTTCGACTGCCCGGCGCAAGCGTGCATTTTCCTGAACCAGTTGTTCAGGTGCCAACGGGTGCCCTTCTTCCATGGCCGCACCACCTCCACGCCCAATCGGACCGATTACCCGGTGTCGGCGCCGTCACCGGCACGTATGGCCCGGCTTTTGGTCTGCCTTCGGGCAGCGCTCCCAATTTGTATCAACGACCTTGCGATCCCGTTGAAATGCGGTTTGTTGCGTCCATTATAAACAATTTGCAACAAATTCACAATGCGCTGGGTTTTAAATGGACACCTCCGGCGACGGTCCCAGCCGTTTCTTGCCGGAATAACGCGCCGCTGCCTTCTTCGCGATGTGTTTGAACCGCTTTCCGTCATCGCGGGGATTGGCACGTCAGTTGGTTTTGTAACGGGAATTCTCTTCGACGATCTTCCGGATGAGAAGCCGGAAATCCTTGGCGCCGCGGGACTCGGGATCGTATTCCAGAACGGTCTTGAAATGGAAACAGGCCTCGGACACCTTGACGTTCGTGTGGATGGGATTGGTCAGATTGTCGCCGAAGATGTCTTGCAACATCCGCATGATCTGGCGGGTCTTTTTGTTGCGGGAATCCACGAAATACGGGATGACGTTGCTGATGGGAATTTTGCGGGCCAGATGCACCTCGGCCCGAGAAAATACGTGGATCAGTTCCCGGACGTTGGCCAGCGCGAGATATTCCATGGCCACCGGCACCCATGCCTCACGGGCATAGGAGATTGCGTTCGCGTTGAGCAGTGAAAAACTGGGCGCCGTGTCCATAATCATGAAATCGTATTCCGGAACCCGCGCGAGCACGCGGTCCAGCACCTGAGCCCGGTTCGGGATGTTGTTCTCGATGAGCCAGGTGTTGATGTTCGACAGCGACTTGGACGCCGGAATGAGGTCCAGGTTCGGCCGCACGTTCACGATGGCCTGTTCGAGGGGTATCTCTTCCCGGTACACCTCGGTCAGACTGTACTTAAAGGTGCGATCCAGGATGAACGTGGCGTTGGCCTGCGGATCGTTGTCCACCAGCAGGACATGAAAGCCCAGCTCGGCCAGACCGTAGGACACGTTGACCGCCGTGGTGGTCTTGCCCACTCCGCCCTTGAAATTGATCACCACAACTCTGCGCATGTCAGCCAGTCAAATGAAGAATCACCGATCGATGGGTACTATTCTACCGTGAAACGGGGCGGGGATCAATCGGGTGGCGGGTGCCCCGAACGGACCGGTGCCCGCACACCGGAGTTGCATCCGGGGGCTGCAGGCGGAGGCGCTGCGGCACGGCGGGGATGACTACCGTTTCCGGCGGGCATCCCGTGCGGCTTGATCCGCAGCATTTTTCAACGTCTTTTGGCCCCGGGGATTCGTTTCAAAATACCGCCGGGACTCGGCGTCTTGCCGCTCTCTCTGCGCCTCGACCGTGTTTTTAAAGCTGCCGTACGAGCTGTTGGAAGCGAACGGACTCCTCTCCGGAGTGGCCGGAGTCGATTGGTACGATGCCCCGGCAGCCTGGCGGTTGTATCTGTCCGTCTGCATGTCCACTGTCGACTTGTGCTGGCCGAATGGCTCCATGGATGCAAAACCCGGCGCGTTACCGGCTTGAGAGGCGGAGGCTGCAGCGCCACCCGAAACCACGGTGTTCCCGCTGGTCCCACTTCGCCGCCGGGGCGAATAACTGCCGGACGTGCTCCATTGGGGCACCGAACGCTTGCCTGTTGTGGGTCGGGCGGCTGTGCCTTTGGCTTTGGCCAGATCCTCATTGGTGAAGGTCCGCGATTCCGGCGCTGCTGCCGTTGACGGCCTGCTCTTGCGGCCCAGACTGCCGAGACTTTGTGCGGTGGCCAAGCCGCCGCCCAATCCGACAATGATCACCCCAACCAGCCAGTGCTGATACCATCTCTCCATGGCACCCTCCCCTGAGTGTCGGTTTGGGGCAAGATTAGCAAACATCCGGGTAATCTTGCAAGCAGTTCAAAGGCTGCCGATTCGGTGGGAACTGTCACCGCAGCCTGTGACAGCGGTCATCAATCCCTTTGCCGTCGCGGACGGACGGTTGCCGATCAACCACCCAGCCGCTTGATCAGCACCGTCGCATAGGCGCCCCGCGGCAGAAAGAAATCCAGGCCGATGGAGCATCGCCCTGGATTGAGATCGTCCGGTTCCGCAGGAGCCACCGCCAGCCCCTCCGGCAGCACCCACGCGGGACGTTCCGTGGCCTGAACCGCCAGGCCGGGTATCTTTCTTACCCGGAGATGATCCAGGCGGATGCCTTCCTCAGCGATCACTTCTTCTGCCATCGCCCGGACCACCGGATCGGCGATCACGCTGTCAGACGCCGGCACCGGCAGTTTCAAGGTTCCGAGTTCCGCCCGCAATTCCATCGAGAGACGCTCCGGAAAAACCATTTCCCCGACCAGGTAGCGGCGGCGGCGGAGCGGGGCGTCTGCCTCCGTGTGGCGGCGGATCAGCCATCGCGACAGAATCTCGTTGAATAAAAATGATTGATACGCGTTGAGGGCCATCTGCAACCGGTCACGGTCGATAGCGGCCAGGGCCCGGGTGTACGACCGTTCAAAGGACTCGGTTGCCAGAACCTGCAGGACCTTTCGATACGGGCCGAACGCCTGATCCTGCACCTCCCGCCAGCGGCCCCAATGCCCCAGCACGGCGGCCTTGAACGCCCGCTCGCGCGGGGGATCCCACCGCGATGGTTCAAAAAACAGCCGGAGTGCCTGCTCGCGTTTTCCCAGAAAGATCGCCTTGCCCATGAAGCCGCGGCCGTGGCGGGCTGAACCGAATCGTTGATCATCGTAGTAGTTCGGGAAGCCGTCGCGGCCCACTGAATCAGCCGCGCCCCGCACCGCCGCCGCTTCGCCCTGCGGGACATCCCGCAGGGTGATCCGGAAACGGTTTCCGCGCACATCCCGGGCTGACAGGGGCCGGCGTGAGAATCCCGCCATGGTCAACTCATAGTTGCCGTCGGTGACCGTGTCGGGCAGGTCGGCCCGGTCGGGAATGGCCACGTGCTGTGTCGTGTCGCCGTGGCGGTCCTTGATGCCGGCGAGCGAAATGTCGCCGCGGCGCACACGCAGCCGCCGGGCGAGCGCGTCCAGCAGGTCGAAGGTATCCCAAGCCCGCTTGCGCAGACGGTACACGCGGAACGCCGCCGGTTCCCGACAGATCGCGGTTGTCAGCACTTCCTCAACCACGAAATCTTCAGGACGGACCTTGACTTTCATTTTTCTCGGGCTGCTGGATGGTTGCAGGCGGTTTCGGACACCGCGACCGGGAGCAGCTCGCCTGCCTCCGGAGGCGGCGCAACATCAGTCGACGCCGCGCCCCGGGCGCGGTCTATTTGCCGGCGGCGGCCAGTTTTTCCTTGAGTTCCTGCTCCAGGCGGCCGAGCTCCTGCTCGGCTGTCTGGCGCCGGCTGCGGCCTTCGCGCTGGATCCGGATCACTTCTTCGATGGTCGTGATCAGGTCGGTGTTGACCTTGCGGACGGTCTCCACGTCGACGATCCCCTTCTCCGCCTCTTTGGCGATTTCTACCGTGCTCTCCTTGAGCAGTTCGGCGTTTCGGCGAAGCAGCTCGTCCGTCGTCGCGGACACTTCGCGTTGCAGCTCGAGCGCCTTTTTCTGGCGGATCAACCCGACGGCGATGACCATCTGGTTTTTCCACAGAGGGATCGTATTGAGGATGGAGCTCTGAATCTTCTCGGCCAGCTCCTGGTTGCCGGCCTGGACCAGCCGGATCTGCGGCAGCGTCTGGAGCGACACCATCTTGCTCAGCTTCAGGTCGTGGAGCCGTTTTTCGAAGCGGTTGGCCAGCCGGCCCAGATCGTCGGCGCGCTGGATGTCGATGGGATCGCCGCTGCTCGCGGCCTTCGCCCGCGCTTCAGACAAGATGGTCCGATGGAAGTCGGCCAGCTTTTCTTCGCCCGCCTGGATGTAGATCTCGAGGTCCTTGAAGTGGAGCACGTTCTGCTCGAACAGCTTGTCCAGCAACGCCACATCCTGCAGCAGCTGGTTCCGGGCCTTGTCGAGATGACCGGTGATCCGGTCGATCTGGGTGCTGAGCGACTGGTATTCAGCCATGAACCGTTTGATCCGGTCGAATAAACCGCCCACAAGCGGCAGGGAGGCCAGAAATCCCGGTCCTTCGGCCAGCCGGTGGACCTTGACCGACTTCACGTGCAGGAGGAGATCGGTGAGCATGTCACCGACCGCTCCGGCGTCCTTGGCCCGCACCTCGCCGAGCACCTGATCGGCAAAATGCGAAATCTTGCCTTGAACATCCACACCGAATTGGAGGACGGCCTGGTTCTGACTCAAGTCGGTCTGGCGTTTGATTGCGTCGATCCGCTCCCGGTCGTGTTCCGACAATTGGACGGCCTGTTCCGGCGCCTCGGGCACAGTGGCGGGTTGTGGTTCCATAATCCTCACCTCTCGATTCATGAATGGCTGCCCGCAGCGGGCGGCGGCGGATTCTCCGGCGCGTCCTCCGGTGCCTGGTCCTGGGGCGCTTCGGGCTTTGGCCACGCGGCCTTTTCCTCTTCCATGACCTCCTGAAGAATTCCCAACAGCCGGGGCATCAGCAGGGCATTGGATCCATCCATGGCTTCCTGGACCAACTGGGTCATGATGCGCAATGTCTTGCCGCCCGTGGGCGTCCGGTAGAAGGCGAGGAGGTCCTGGAGTTCCGCGTCCGTGTAATATCTATCATACAAGGGCACGTAGATTTCTTCAAGAATCCGGGCGATTTGAATCCGTTCCACGTACAGCTCCCGAAAACGTTTGGCGACGCGCTGAAAACTTTCGGTGACCGCCCGGTCATGGGCTTCTCTCCCCGGTTCGTCCTCCGGCCGGGTGAGACCCGGGACCACCTGTTCCAGAATCTGGGGATAGCGCCGCTCCAGATCCGCGATGAGGGCCGTTTCAATTTCGCCGTTGAGTTTGGCCGGCTCGATGATGGCGATAATCTGCAGCACCAGTTCCCGTTTGGCCGGCGCGACGGCGGAACCGTCAGGCGGGGAAGCCGTCTCCTGGGCACCGGCAAGTCCCGCCAACATCCCCAACAACAGCAACACTCGCCACATCATGTTTGTTCTCCTCCGCTGCAATATCGCATCACCGCCACCGCCACCGATTCATCACCAGCGCCAACGCCGCCAGTGCCGCGGTTTCGGCTCTGAGCACGAGGCCCCCTAAACGACAGGGCCGGAAGCCCGCCGCTCGAGCGACACGGATCTCGTCCTCGCTCCAGCCGCCTTCTGGACCCACTGCGACAACCACCCGGTCCGGCCGTTGGCCGGTCGCCGCCTCCGCAGCCATGGCGCCATCGTCGGCCGGTTGGCAGAGCCAGGCCTCGCCGCCGGGTGAAACTCCCAGCAGATCCCGGGAGGACATCGGTTCGGCGATTTGCAGCCGGTGGTTCCGACGGCATTGCTTGAGGCTTTCCCTGGCAATCCGCTCCCAGCGAACCCGGCGGCGGGGGGCGCAATCGCGCGTGTCCGCCCGCGAGCAGTGGTCGGCCACCAGCGGCAACAGCCGGTCCGCACCCAGTTCCGTGGCCTTCTGGATGGCCCACTCAAAAGCGTCGGGCCGAATCAACGCCAGGGCCAGACAGATTTCGGGTGGTTCAGGCGGGGGGACAATCACTTCCTGCAGGACGTGCAACCAACCGGAGTGCGCATCCAGCGCAGACAGCACGCCCGGGTATTCCCGTCCTTCGCTGTCAAAACCCGTCACGTGGGCTCCGGCCCGCAACCGGAGCACCCGGAACAGGTGCCGAACTTCATCGGCCTCCAACCGGATCTCCTGTCCGGGGGTGCCAGCTTCCACAAATACGCGGATAGTCCGGCTGCGCGTCAGATTTTGAGGGGCCGTTTTTCTTCCCACGGGATATCCCAAAAAATCTCGATCCCTTCGATCCGGTCGCCTTCAATCAGATTGTCCACCACATCCATGCCCCCCGAAATCCGGGCGAAGATGGTGTAACCGCCATCCAGGTGCGGCTGGGGTGAAAGCGTTACGAAGAACTGGCTCCCGCCGGTGTCGCGGCCGGACAGGGCCATGCCCACCATGCCACGGTCATAAACCAGCGAGCTGATCTCGCACGGAATCGCGTAACCGGGACCGCCGTTGCCGGTGCCCAGCGGGCAGCCGGCCTGGACCACAAAATCGGGGACTACCCGATGGATCGCGATGCCGTTGTAATACCGTTCGCCGGCCAGGCTGAGAAAATTCATGCATGTCAACGGAGCGTCGTTTCTAAACAGTTCAAGGAAAAAGGAACCCTTGTTGGTCCGGATTTCCACCTGGCAACCGTACCGGCCACGTTTCAGGAAATTTCGGTAAAAATCAGCCGGCGCCGTTGGCATGGGGACAATCCGCGCGAACGGATCCGGGTCGCCCAGTTGTTTCAAAGCCAAAGCGGCCCGCATGCGTACCGGGTAAAACTTCGATTTCAACAGCTGATTCAGCAGACCGCGTCCTTGCTCGCCGGCTCGCGACAGCAGGGGCACCGCTGAGATCAGCGGATCCGCCGCATCGCCCGTGAGCCGCTTGGCGACGAGGGCGCGTACCGCTTCCGCCTGTTTCTCATCCAGCGCCGGGACCTTTTCGTGGAGCCAGTCCAGTGCGGCGGCCTGCACAAACGGATCAGAATCCGCCAACAGGCGCAGCGTTTCGCCTGGCGCGTCTGGCGCGGCATCCAACAATCGGGCCACGTAGAACGACCGGGCGCCGGTCACCCAATCTCCACGCCAGCCATCGGGGCGCTGCCCCAATTCCAACTCCCGCAACCAGGCGAGCGCCGCCGGATCCTGACTGGCGGCCGCCGCCTGAATCCAGTGTGACGCCGCGGATTGGTTGCCCAGCGGCGCGACATCCGACAGCACCGGCATCGGTGTGGCCGGATCGCCAGCCACCAGCGCCTGGAAGCCTCGCGCTGCCAGAAAACCGTCCACCTCCATCCACCGCCGGACCGCGGTCCGGCCCGCCGGGTCGCCGGCCTGACCGAGGGCGTTGACCGCCGCCTCCAGCTCTTTCCACAAGTACGCGTCACGGACTCTGCCCTTGAGCTCGGGACGCGTGAGAATCGACTCGCCATGGCTGATGATGGCGGCCGCGGCGGCGGCTGTTTTCAGCCGGCCCAGTGCGCCCAGCGCATGGAGGCGAACACCATGGTCCGGATCGGCCAGCAGCGCCGCCAGGGCAGCAGCATTCGGCGACGGCTGGACAAACGGCGCCAGATCCAGTCCGCCTGCTCGGAGCAGGGGATCAGGGTTTCGAAGCATCGCTGTCAGCCGTTCCGCCGGCAGCTCGAGTGTCAGGGATCGGCGTCGGGCCAGGCGGGCCAGCATCCGCGCCGCCGTCCCGCCCACCGGGCTCGCGAGCAGTCGGATCATGGCCGGGACCGCCGCCGCCTGTTCCACCCGGGCGGTGGCTTTGATCCATTCCCGGGCGTAGAATTGCCGGGTTTCCTCTTCCAGCTGGTCCGGATTCGGCGCGATCGCCTCCGGAGCGGGCATAAATTCTTGACGGCCCGTTTTGCCCAACGCCTCCACGGCCCGGGCGCGCACGATCGCCGCCGGATCGGTCAGACACCGATGGATGGCGTCAATCACCTCCGGGTCCGGTACCGTGCCGTACAGTGCCGTGTTCTCCGCGTCGAGGATCTCGCCGATGGCCAGCAGGGTGGTCGCCCGCAATTCCGCATCCGCGTCATTCAACGTTTGCCGCAGCGACGGAATGAATGCCGGTTGACCAATGCGGCCCATCGCCATGGCCGCGCGCCGGCGCATTGCGGATTCCTGGGCGCGGTCCAGAAACAACCGCGTCAGAAAGTCATCGGCGCCGCCCCACCGGCCGGCTTCGCACTGGATGATCCGCACCTCCGTCTCGATGCGTTTTTTCTCCGCGGCTTCTTTGGAGCAACCGGTTAGCAGCCAGACGCTCCCGAGCAGCGCCACGGAACAAAGGCTAATGCGCTTCATTCGTGTTCCTTCTGCCTGTCTGGGATCAAGGCCGCCCGGGCGGACGGCCGATTATCGACGTACTCGGTATCCATGGATCTCGACTTCGATGCGGCCCGTCAGCCACTGGGCCGGGAATGGCTCCACCCACAGGCTGAACTTGCGCATCTCCATGGGTTGAAGGGGAAACTCCGGCTGGATGGGTGTCTTGACGAATTGCTGAATCAACTGGTCTTGGGCATCATACAGCGACGCCTGGATTTCAACCACTTCGACCAGACGGTTTCCCTGGTTGATCAAGGTTCCCGCAACCACCGCCTGCTGGCCCCCCAGGAGGTTTTCGGACACCATCCCTCCGGCGTTGATAATCTTCAAGTACGGCAGGTAGTTTGGGAAACCGGGCTCGCCCTCCCGCAGCACGCCGGTATGGAGGGTGCGTCCTTCCCGATATTTGGGTCCCGTTTTTTGAGCGATCAGGATGGCGGCCACCACCGCCGTGACCACGGCCGCGGCTAAAATAATGAGCCAGAACCGTTTCCAGGGGAAAGGTCGCTTCTCTGTCGCCGCGCTGAACAGCTCAGGCGGTTCCGGCATGTTTCCTCCCGTGGCGTCTAAAGGCGGTGGAGCTTGGCTCACTATAACACACCGCCTCAAGCCGATCAATCGGCGGTCAGAAGACGAGCACCACGCCCGGATGAAATGAAAATCGCCGGGGCGGCGCCCCGGCGATTGAACATCTGATCTTTCTGTTTTAACTCAGAATCCGATCGAGCAGCGGCTGGTTCACCTGGATCAGCTTGTCATCCTGATACCGCTTGACCAGGGAGTTCAGCAGCGCATCCGTGAGCTGGCGGCGTTTTTCACCCAGCAACTTGTCGACCATCGCGCTCCGCTCGGCGGTCAACTGGGCGAGATCGGGTTTGACGCGTTCCATGACCTGGAAAACCACCTGGTTGTCGCGCACCGATACCGGTCCACCCACGCCGTTCGGTTCGAGGCGAAGCGCTTCCAGCGCCAGGGCCGGTGATGCGCCCAACTGGCTCGAAATGGATCCGGAGGCGTTGAACAATTCCGAAGTCTGGACAGTGAGCTTGTATTTGGCGGCGGTCTTGTCCAGATCACCCGAAACCTTGAGCTCGGCCAGGAACGCGCGGGCGTCCGCGGCAGCCAGCTCCCGGGCTTTGGCGGTCCGGTAGTCGCGGTCCACCTGCACTTTAACCTTGTCGAACCCTTGAACGTGCGGCGGAATGATTTTCACCAGTTGCGGGATCAGGAAACCCCGGCTGGTCTGCTGGAGTTCACCCACCTCATTCAGCTTCAATGCCAGCAGCTCGTCGATTTTGTCAGGCGGCAGGCCCAACGAATAGTCGGGTTGGCTTTTGTTGAACGGTTCGGACTGTTCCACGGTACCGCCGAACTCTTTGGCAACCGCTTCGAGATTCTTGTTCTCGCGGGCTTTCTGCAGCGCTTGTTGGGCGGTGCCCTGCAGCTGCTGTTCCGCCTTGGTCCGGCTCAGGTTGCGGGCGATGACCGAGCGGTAGAAATCGAAATCGCGCCGGTCGGTGCACTGGATGATGTGATAACCGAACTGGGACTTGATCACTTCGGATATCTGGCCCTTGGTGAGGGCAAACGTCGCATCCTCGAACTCCTTGACCATGCGGTTGCGGGGAAAGAAGTTCAGATCCCCGCCGCGTTTGGCCGATCCCTCATCTTCGGAATACTGCTCGGCCAGCTTGGCGAAATCGGCCCCCGGGCGCAGGGCCAGCTCCCGGACGGTTGCGGCTTTCTGTCGCAACAGCTCCGCTTCGGCCGGAGAGGCGTTTTCCGGCACCTTGATCAGGACATGCGAGGCGCGCACCATCTCCTGATAACGCTCGTCGCGGTTAGCCTCGTATTCGGCGCGAATCTCCGCGTCGGTCACGGCCGCCGCCAGCGCCGCCGCCAGCTTGTTGGTGTCCAGAATCAGATATTTGAACTGGCGGGTCTCATCGATTTTATAGTTGGTTTTGTTCGCTTCGTAATACTTCCGGGCGGCCGCGTCGTTGTACTGGACCTTGGAGGCATAGGCGTACTCTCCCCAGGCGACATAGCGGATTTTCGCCTTGTCCTGCTCTTCCACATACTTGGCCTGGATTTCCGCTTCGGAAAGGGCCGCCGTGCTGGATAGAAAATCCTGCAGTTTCTGGCTCAGCAGGCTTCGCCGGACATTGGCTTCGTACTCTTCCGGGGAAATGCCCAGCCGCTTGAGGTTGGTCTTGTACTCTTCGGTGCCGATGAAATTTCCATCAATATTGAAACCCTGGCTGTTGACGATGCTGTTCATTACCTCTTCGTCCGACACGGTGAAGCCGTTTCGGGCCGCTTCCTGCGACAACACCACGGTTCGGATCATCTGCCCCAGCACCATGTTGCCATACTGCCGGATCATTTTGTCATCCCGCCGGGCCTCGGGCCCCATCATATTGAGGACCGTCAGCAAGTTGGAGCGGTAGGAATTGATGGTTATTTCACTGTCGCCCACCTTGGCGATATAATTGCCCATCTCCACTTCGCCACCACCGGACGGCGTGGTGACGAACATGAGCACCATGCCGGCGCCGAGTGCGATGATGACCAGCCAGAGGACCCATTTCAGGTTCGCCTTCTTATCCCGGATGAAATTTAGCATGCCTGCCTCCAACCGATGACCAGAAATCCAAGTCCCGAAAAGACGGCATTATAACAAAACCCCACCGGGATTCAACGTGGTTTTTTGAAGGGAATTACCCGCTTGGCTATGCTATATTCACCGGCATGATCAGGGAAGATCCTCACCAGCCCCTCGCGGGCCCGACCCAACCGATGCCCCGCCGCCACGACACCCGACGACGGTCCGCTGTGCGAGCCGTTGTCGTGGTCGGCGTCTGCGCCTGGCTTCTGGCTGGCTGCGCGGCCGGGGCCGCCCTTGCGGCGCCGGCCGAACCTTCCCCGCCCCCGGATGCGCTCGTCATTTATGCCCGGAAACTGATGCCGCCCGCGCTGCGCGACATCATGGAGCGTCGGCAGCACCTGTTGCTGAGCGGTTTTCGTAAATCCGCGCCGCCCGCCGATCTGTCCGGCACCCGGGCGGCGCTTGTGGCCGAACTGGCCATGATGGACCGCCGTCTGTCGGACACGCCACTGTTTAACGAGGTCGTCGAGGGATTTGGCGCCATCGCCCGGCGCGTCTATGACCACAACGCCTGGGAACAGTTCGCCGAGTCACCTGACGAGCTGGCATATTTCGCCGATTTCGGCGGCTTCATCCAACGCAAACAGCACCGCTTCGTTGCCGTGTTTAACAATTACTCGCCCCTGCTGTTTCCGGACGGCCGGTCGGACCTCTATCTGGATGAGATGGCACAACGCAATCGGAACTACGCCAAACGGGTCGCGGCACTGTACCGTGAAGGCGGCAGTGCCCGGGCGTTCGATGACCGGTCCCCCGCTTTCGGCCTCGCGTCGTTGCATTTTTCACACACCATCACCGACATCGCCAATCTGTGGCTTTATTGCTGGCGCAGGTCCAATGGCGATCTGTCCGGGACGCCGTTCTATCCCTATTCCAAAAAGCCCCCACAGGGCGAGAGGAGCTCACCGTGACCCGTATCCGGACTGCCCTCCTGAGCGTCCACGACAAGCGCGGCCTTCCGGAACTGGCCGTCGCGCTGGCGCGCCATGGGGCCGTCATCATCTCCACCGGCGGCACCGCCCGGCTGCTCCGCGAACACGGCGCGGACGTGCGTGATGTGTCGGATGTGACCGGTTTTCCCGAATTGCTGGACGGCCGGGTCAAAACCCTCCACCCGTCGGTGCACGCCGGTATTCTGGCCCGCCGTGACCGTCCGGCCGACATGGGCAGCCTCGACGAACGGGGAATCGCGCCCATCGACCTGGTGGTCGTGAACCTGTATCCCTTTGCAGAGCGGACCGCCCACGGTATCACGGTCCCGGAGGCGCTCGAAGAGATCGACATCGGCGGCGTCACCCTCATCCGGGCGGCCGCCAAGAACTTTCCCGACGTGGCCGTGGTGGTTGATCCGGACGATTATCCGCGGGTCATTCGGGAGTTGGACACATCCGGCGACCTGGTTCTGGATACCCGCCTCGCGCTGGCCCGGAAGGCCTTTGAGACCACGGCCGCCTACGACGCCTGCATCTGCCAATACTTGAACGATACCGTCATCGCGGACGGCGCTCCACGGAACACCCCGCCCGCCGATGGATTGCCCGAACTCGTCTGCCACATGCTTCGCCGGCGGCGCGCCCTGCGCTACGGCGAGAATCCCCACCAGCGCGCGGCCGTTTATGGACCCAGCGGACGCCAGCCGGACGGCTGGCTGGCCGCGGAACAACTTCATGGCAAGGAGCTGTCCTACAACAATTATCAGGACATGGATGCCGCCTGGCAACTGGCCACGGAATTCGACGCGTGCGCCTGCGCCATCATCAAACACGCCAACCCGTGCGGCGTCGCGCTGGGCGAAAACAGCGCGCGGGCGTTCCGGCGGGCGTTCGAAGCTGATCCCGACTCGGCTTACGGCTCCATCATTGCTTTTAACCGCGTCGTGGACGGGCCGACGGCCAGGGAGATCGGCAAACTGTTCGTCGAAGTGATCGTCGCGCCCGATTTCGATGCCGAGGCGCTGAGTCTCTTCAACCGCAAGAAAGACCTGCGGCTGATTCGCAAGCCGGCGGCCCGGTCCGAGCGGCCGAACTTGCAGTTCCGCAGCATCGACGGCGCCTTCCTGGTGCAGGACGCCGACACGGGAACACTCCGGCGGGAGGAACTCCGCGTGGTGACGGTTCGCGAGCCGGCCGCGGCGCTGTGGCCGGACCTGCTTTTCGCCTGGGGTTGTGTGAAGCATGTCAAATCCAACGCCATCGTCACCGCCCAGGAGTGCCGGCTGCTGGGTGCGGGCGCCGGCCAGACGAGCCGGGTGGATGCCACGCGGCTCGCAATTTCCAAATCACGCCAGCCGCTGGCCGGCGCAGTGTTGGCCTCGGACGCCTTCATTCCGTTCCGCGACACACTGGACCTGGCCGCCGACGCCGGCATCGCTGCGGTGATCCAGCCCGGTGGTTCCATCCGGGACGAGGAGGTCATCGACGCGGCCAACACCCGGGGACTGGCCATGGTGTTCACCGGCCGGCGGCACTTCCGGCACTGACTCCGCGGCAACCTGCCGTACCCGCAGTCCGTATACCAGCCGGTTCTGCCCGCGGTTCATTGCTGATTGATCGGAGGAAACAGTCATGATCAAGGTCGCCGTGATCGGTGTCGGCTCCCTGGGGCAGCATCACGCCCGCATCCTGGCCGCCACCGCCGGCGTGAGCCTCGTGGGTGTCGCCGACATCAACCCTGACCAGGGCCGGGGCGTGGCCGAACGTTACGGCACCCGTTATTTTCAGGACTATCAGGAACTGATCCCGTTGGTCGATTGTGTCAGCGTTGCCGCTCCCACCACCGACCACCACCGGATCTGCGTGCCGTTCCTCGACGCCGGGCGTCACGTGCTGGTGGAAAAACCCATCGCCACCGAACCCGCCGACGCCCGCGACCTCATCCGGCGCGCCGCCCAAACCGGTGTTGTTTTGCAGGTCGGTCATCTGGAACGATTCAACCCGGCCCTCCTCGCCGTCCGCGGTTCGGTCCGGGATCCCCGATTCTTCGAAGCCCACCGGCTCGGAGTCTTCGTCCCCCGCTGCCTCGACGTGGACGTGGTGTTGGATCTGATGATCCACGATCTGGATCTGGTTTTAAACCTGGTGAATTCGGACATCCGGGATATTCGGGCCTCCGGTGCGCCGGTTTTGACCAGCAAGATCGACATTGCCAGCGCCCGCATCGAGTTTGCCAACGGCGCGACTGCCAACCTGACGGCCAGCCGGGTCTCGGCGGAAAAACTCCGCAAGTTCCGCTGGTTCCAAGAGGGGCAGTATTTCAGCATCGATTTGGGTCGTCAATCTGTCGTTTCGCGCATCGTGCAGCCCGCCGATAATCCCGTCGGCCGGGAAATGGTTTCCCGCGAGGTCCCCGTCCAATCCGGCGAACCGCTCCGGCTCGAGCTGGAGTCGTTCATCCGGGCGGTTCGGAGCGAGGGGCCCAACGGCTGCCGGGGCGAGGAAGGACTGGCTGCGCTGGAAGCCGCCCACGCGGTGCTAGCCCGCATCAACGAACATTAGCGGCCATCCGAGGAGGAATCGACAGTGCACAGAGGGCGCTGGACGGTCATACTGGCCGCCGCGTTGACCGTATTGGCCGCGGCTCAGGGAACGGGCGTCCCGCCGCCGCCCGAGGGGATCGTCACCCAGACTCTCGGCAACGGTCTTCGGCTGATCTACCAACCCCGCTATGAGCTGGAGTTCACCTACGTCTCGGTCTATCTGCCTCTTCCCGCCAACTGGCTACCCCGCGGACGGCAGGCCGCCGCCTGGCTGGAAACGCTGTATCTGGATACCAGTCGGTCCGATGAAGAAACGCCGCGCGAGGCACTGGCCACCCTGGACGCCATGTCGTCCGTCCGGTACGACGGGCGCCATGCGGTCTTTGACTTGGTTTGCCGACCGGAAGGGCTGCCCCGCGCGCTGGCATTGCTGATGGACACTCTGTTCACCGACCGCGTCCAGGAGCCCTTCTGGTCGCAGGCCGCCGCCAGGATCCGCCTCCGGTCAGCCCGTGTTCGGACGCTGGGATGGGATGCCGCCCAGGATGATCTGACCACGGAACTGGTAGCCGGCGGCCGGTTGGAACGCATTGAGACCCTGTTGGACGCGACGCCTCCGGATTCAGCGGCCCTCGCCTCGCTGCGGTCTCTATTGGCGGATCCGGCCCGAATCCGCATCGTGATCACCGGCCGGGGTGATGCCGCCGAAGCTGCCAGTCTGCTGGCCCAGCGCGCCAGCGGCTGGTCCAAGCCCGCGAGCGGCCCGGTGCTTGAGCCCGGCCCCGCCGCCGGCGCGCCGCTCCTTTTCGCTCAATGGGACATCCCGGCCGATCCTCCGCGGGTGGTGGTGTTTTATCAGGGTCCCGGCTGGAATTCGGCCCGCATGGGCGCGTTCCTTCTATCCGCCAGTTTGCTGGCCGACGGACTGACCTCGATGGCCGGTCGCCAGTTCCGGCAGGCGCCGTCCTGGATCCCGGTGCAGGCGCAGTGCGGATTCCGGGTGGGCCGCGATCGATCCATATTCACGGTGGAGCTCCGGTGCCCGGCAGGTTCCTTCGACGCCGTGGAAAACGGACTTTTCACGGCGGCCGAACTTGTGGCTACCGGCAGTTGGCTGGATGTCGACCAGGAACGGGCGCGAAACCAGGCCTTTACCCACCTGGGAGCCGCCATCGCTGAAGCGCCCGTGTTCCACGAAATCATGCTGGAACGCGGCCAGCCAATCCGGTCCGAATGGTACGGCGACTGGCGCCGCCGTCTGGCCGCACCCAACCGCCGCGAAATCGCCGCTGCCGCAAAAACCTATCTGACACTTGATCACGCGCTGGTGCTGGAATTGCCCGGATTCGGCGGCGCCCGGCATGATCGGACTCCCGATGCGTTCCGTGAATCCCTATCAAAAGCCTTGCCGGCGATGGTGCGCGATGCTGCGAAAAAGCTCAAAGACACGCCGGATATCCCGCTGGCCGTTCCTGATTTCGATCCCGAGCCCGAGTTCAACGCCGAGAAGATGGATCGGATCGTCACCTCAGGCATCCTGCGGGGGCCGGCGGCATTCCTAAAGGAATTTCACCGGTTTCCACTGGTCTGGGTCAGGGTTGGTTATCCCGGCGGCGTCCACGCGGAACCGGCGGACAAGCCCGGCCTGAACCGACTCGCCCTTTGGTCGCGCTTCCTATCCTGCCGCGACAACCAGGGCCGTCTCCTCCTGGAGCGGCTGGAAATGCTGGGCGCCCGTATCGGACTCGAAGCCGAACCGGAGCTGACCGCCGTAACCCTGGTCTGCCCGGCGTATTTCCGCCAGGCCGCCTTGGAAGTGTTTTTCCGCATCCTGCATCGCCACCAGCCGGCGGATGTGGATTTGGCCCGGGCCGCGTCTCTGGCTCCGCTGTTCGTCGCCCATCCGGAACGGGTGCCCGCGCGGGCGGCGCTGGCTGACGCGCTGGTAGCACTCTATGGTTCCGAGAGTCCGTACGCACGTCGGGGCCCCGCAACCGCTGCCGCGGTGAGCGGGCCTGATCTCCGTGCCCATTACGATACCCGTTTCTATCGCAATCGCCCCATCCTGGCCATGGTGGGTCGATTTGCCGGCACCGAGCTGCTGCCACCCATCACCGATTTGATTTCAACGTCGGAATTCGTTCCCCTCCAGCTGCCCGCGCTGTCCGCCTCCTTCGCGCCAGGCAGCATCCCGGAGCAGCCGGCCGCAGCCCGGGCCGTGGTCAGCTTTTTGCTGCCGGGTCCGTATGGCGGCGAGCGGGACCTGCTTCGCCTGGAGCTGCTCCGCCAGCTTTACCTGCGCCGTTCCACCGGTGGCCCGCCGGTTGTCATCGATATGAAAAGCCAACCGTTGTCCGGCCGCGGGTACATTCATCTGCAGTTCATCGCTGAGTCCGAAGCCGGCTGGCAATGCCAATTGACGGAGGTTCGGGCATGGCTGAACGCACTGCCCGAGCGTCCGCTGAATCTCTGGCAGCTGGCTTCGGCCATCAAGCTGACAGAGCTGGGCGAGAGTATCCGGCTGGCGACACCCGATGCCTTGACCCGCTGGCTGGTGATGAACGGGCTGTGGAATTCCCGTCTCTGGGATGAGAAAGAGATGGCGGCCGCCTTGAGGATCGGCCGCCGGGAGCAGGTCCGCGAGCTGGTCAGCCGTTTCTGGCGCAGTCCGCAATATGCCGCCGCCGCAACAGCCCTGGATCCGCCGGCTCCCGGCCCTGCGGCTGCGCCACCTCAGCCGCCGTCCCGATGAATAGCCGCGGCGCCTCGACGCAAGTTTCGGTTCTGATACAGCGAATGATTAAGCACGTCGACGCCCGCCGGCAGACCGCCGGCGAAACAGGCGCTTCGGTCGATCGGCGTGGCTGTCGCACCAGGCCGAGGCACAACGTCTAAGCCTTGCCGGCCAGCGCGCGCACCACCGGGATGCACCGTTCACATACCGTCGGAAAATCGTCGAACGTCCCCACCCGCTCGGAATAGTTCCAGCACCGCTCGCACTTGGCGCCGGGCGCTTTGTCCACGGTTACCTCCGGCTGGCCATCCCCGGCGCCGGGTCTTTCCGTGAAGGTCACGCCGGATACGATGAAGATGTAGCGCAGCTCTCCGGCCAGGTCGCTTAAAAATGCGGTGTCGTCGTGACTGGCGCCGAGGCTGACGCGGGCCTCCAGCGAGTTACCGATCCGGCCTTCCTGGCGGGCCGTCTCCAGCGCTTTGCTGACCAGTTCGCGGATCGCGAGCACCCGATCCCATTTTGCCAGCAATCTTTCGTCAAGCCACGCGGCCTTTGGAACCGGGAAATCCGCCAGGTGTACCGACTCGGGCAGGTCTGCCATGGGCCGCATGTGTTGCCACGCTTCCTCGGAGGTAAAGGGGATCAGCGGCGCCAGCAGCCGGACCAGATGGTGCAGGATTGTCCAGAGCGCAGTCTGCGCCGAACGCCGTTCGGGCGAGTCGGCCGCGGCCGTGTACAGCCGGTCCTTCAGAATGTCGAAGTAGACCGCGGACAAGTCGACGCTGCAGAACTGATAGACGCTGTGGTAAATGATATGAAAATCGTACCGGTCGTAAGCCTGCCCACAACGCGCGAGCAACTGGTGGAGGCGCGCCAGCGCCCAGTGGTCGATCTCCAGGAGCGCCGCTGCATCGAGCGCATCCCGGGCGGGATTGAAACCCGCCAGGTTGCCCAGGAGAAAGCGGAGAGTATTACGGATCTTGCGATACGCCTCGCGGAGCCGCGAGAGGATCTCGTCGCTGATGCGCACGTCCTCGCGGTATTCCACCGACCCCACCCACAACCGGAGGATCTCGGCGCCCGACTGCTTGATCACCGTCTCGGGCTCGATCACGTTGCCGCGGCTCTTGGACATGGCCAGTCCGTCCTTGTCCAGCACCCACCCGTGGGTCAGCACTTCCCGGTAGGGCGCGGTATCGCGGCAACCCAGCGACGCCAGCAGCGACGAGTGGAACCAGCCGCGGTACTGGTCGCCGCCTTCGAGGTACATGTCGGACGGCCAAGGCAGTTCCGGGCGGTTCCGGCTGGTCGCCTCATAGCTGACCCCGGAATCAAACCAGACGTCGAGGATGTCATACTCCTTGTCAAACTCGGTGTGGCCGCATTGGGGACAGGCCGTGCCGGGCGGCAGCAACTCGGTGCTGCCGCGCCGGTACCAGGCGTCGGCGCCTTCGTGTTCGAAGATCCCGGCCACGTGCGCCACCACCTCGGCATCCATGAGCACACCGTCGCATTTGCTGCAGTAGAAAACGGTTATGGGAACACCCCAGCTGCGCTGGCGGGAAATGCACCAGTCGGGCCGGTTCGCCACCATGTTGGTGATGCGCGTCTCGCCCCATTCCGGGTACCACTTTGCCCGCTTGATTTCTTCCAGCGCCTTGGCACGCAGGTCGTTCAGGTCCAGCGCGATGAACCATTGCTTGGTGGACCGGAAGACGATGGGTTTATGGCAACGCCAGCAGTGGGGATAACTGTGGCTGATCGCCGTCGCCCGAATCAGGGACCCGTTCCGGCGCAGGTGTTCCACGATGGGTTCATTGGCCGCGAACACTTCCATTCCGTTCCAATGCGGCACCTCGTCAGTGAACCGGCCTTCGTTGTCCACCGGGCACAGCACCGGCAGGCCGTACCGCTGGCCGGTGACATAGTCCTCCTGCCCGTGTCCCGGGGCGGTGTGGACGCAGCCGGTACCCTGCTCCAGAGTGACATAATCGGCCAGAACCAGCACGGAGTCACGGTCGATAAACGGATGCCGGCAGATCTGTCCCTCAAGGACCGCGCCCTTGACTTGGGCCAGTACGACCCCCTGGGCCAGGCCGGTGTCCTGCAGGAAGAAACTGAGCAGGCCTTCAGCCACCACGAGCACCTCGTCGCCGATTTCCACGGCCACGTAGTCGTAGTCCGGATGCAGGGCAATCGCCAGGTTGGCCGGCAGCGTCCAGGGGGTCGTGGTCCAGATCACCACGCTGAGCGGCTTGCCAGCAACCTCAGGGATCACCCGGCTGAAGTCGGATTTGGCCGGAAACTTGACGTACACCGACGGACTCTCGTGGTCGTCGTATTCCACCTCGGCTTCGGCCAAAGCCGTCTGACAGGATATGCACCAAAACACGGGCTTGGCGCCGCGGTAGACGTTGCCCATCTTCACAAAATCGCCGAACACGCGGGCGATGGTCGACTCGTACGAGTGGCTCATCGTCAGATACGGGTTGGCCCAATCACCAAACACCCCCAGGCGCTTGAACTGTTCCCGTTGAATGCCCACGTATTTTTCGGCATAGCGGCGGCAGTGCTGGCGGAACTCCAGGATGTCCATTTGCTTGCTGCCAAATCCCAATTCCGTCTCCATCCGTTTTTCAATGGGCAGGCCGTGGCAATCCCAGCCGGGGATGTAGGGGCTGTAAAAACCCTTCATGGATTTGTACTTGACGACAAAATCCTTCAGCACCTTATTCAGCGCGGTGCCCAGGTGGATGTTGCCGTTGGCGTACGGCGGGCCGTCGTGCAGGATGTAGGGGGGGCGTCCTTCGTTCTTCCGCAGGATTTGCTCGTACAGGCCGATGGACTCCCAGAACTGGAGCATCTTCGGCTCGTTTTGCACCAGGTTGGCCTGCATCTTGAAATCGGTTCTTGGCAGGTTGACGGAATCTTTGACACTGAACGGCTTGTCCACAGGGACACTCTCCTGTCGGTTCTCGTTAAGCGCGGCATTATAAGCACTTGATCACATAAAGTAAATGGGGATTTCCGTACTGTGCTAGACTGGGCGGCATGATTCACCCCCTGCTCGCCCTCGCTGACGAACTGACCCGGCGGCTCGATGGATTGAGCTTTGGCCCTCCGGTCAACTGTGTGTACAACCCGCTGGCCTATGCCCGGTCGGCGTACGCTGCATATGCAAACCGATATGGAAATCCAGCCAAGGAGTTCGTTCTTGTCGGAATGAATCCCGGCCCCTGGGGCATGGTTCAGACCGGCATCCCGTTTGGCGAAGTGCCAACCGTTCGCGACTGGTTGGGTATCGAAGCCGCAGTCGGTCAGCCGGCCAGACTGCATCCCCGCCGTCCCGTGGAAGGTTTCGATTGCCGGCGCCGCGAGGTGAGCGGTCGCCGCCTCTGGGGGTGGATCCGTCGGCACTGGGAGACTCCGGAAATTTTTTTCCGCCACGGCTTTGTCGCCAATTATTGTCCTATGGCGTTTTTTGATGCCGGCGGAGCCAACCTGACGCCCGACAAGCTGCCGTCACACGATCGGGCTTCGCTTCTGGCCGCGTGTGACGAGGCGTTGCGCGCGATGGTTGCGTGCCTTCGGCCACGGTGGGTGATCGGCATCGGCCAATTCGCCTCCCGCCGTGCGGAGGTGGCGCTGAGCGGATCTCCCGTACTCCACGGCCGCCTGCCGCACCCGAGCCCCGCGAGTCCACTCGCCAACCGCGGGTGGGAAACCGTCGCTGACGCCGCTTGGTCGGCCTGCGGCTTGCATCTACCGGCTTGACCCGCCTGCACGTACCGGTGGTCAAGCGGAGCGGCGCTCACTTTTCTCCGCTCACAATCGGCTCATCGTCGAACACATCCGGGTGCCCTCTTCTTTCCGGTGAGCCGTGCGGTTATAATACGTTTGAAGCCACCGTTCGGGGAGAACACCATGCTGCAAATACACAAGATTCTGGCGCCGGTCGAGTTTGACGATTTGATCGACGACGTCGCCCGCACCGCCGTTCAGTTCGCATCGCTGTTCAAAGCCACAGTCTGTTTTCTGCACGTCGATGATCCGCTGTCCGGTGCGCCAAGCCTGGTGGCCGGCTCCCTGCACACGGCCCGGCACTCGGGTGATGAATTGCGCGAGCGAATTCTGGAATTCGTTCCTGCCGAGTTTCTCTCCTCGGTCTCGGCTTCCTACCATACGGTCACGGGGGATCCCGTCGAAGAGATCGTGCGCTTCTCCAAAAAGAACGATATCGATTTAATCATTCTGGGCAACTCGGTCAAGAGCGCGTTCGCCCGCTTGTTCTTCACTTCTGTCGAAGAGGCGCTTATTCACAAAGCGCCGTGTCATGTGTTGACCGTGGTCGAGAAGAAAAGGTAGCCTATTTTTTCGATTGATCCGTGCTGGGGGTTGTGCTTAAATAAAATACCTCGGCTGTAAATCTATAGCGTCCACCCAACACAAGCCATGCCAGCCACGTGGAGATGGACGAGGGGTTTTTCGGTCTGCTGAAGGAACACCGCATGAATCAGTGGAAGCAGATTCTTCAAAAGGTCAAAGGCGAAGTTTCGACCGAGTGTTACAAGACTTGGTTTGAATCCACGGAGGCCGCCCGGGTGACCGCCGACGAAATCCTCGTGCGGGTACCCAATAAATACTACAAGGAGTGGATCACGGAAAACTTCTCCGATCTCCTCCAGAGCATCCAGCAGTCGCTGGATCTTGACGGCTACCGCATCCGTTTTCTGGCGGACAATGACACGGCCACCAACGGCTACCTGCGTCCGGAAAAAACGCTGGCCACGGGCGAGCACGCACAGGCGCTGCTGGGCCAGGTGCGGTTGAATCTCAAATACCGCTTCGATACGTTCGTGGTCGGCTCCAGCAACCAGTTCGCCCACGCCGCCGCTATGGCCGTGGCCGAGCAACCATCCACGGCATACAATCCGTTGTATATTTACGGCGGGGTGGGCTTGGGCAAGACGCACCTGATGCACGCCATCGGACACTACATCCTGCAAAAACGGCCCCAGGCAAAACTGGTATATATGTCCTCCGAGCGCTTCATGAACGAGCTGATCAACTGCATCCGTTATGACAAAATGTTGCTGTTCCGTGAGCGGTACCGAAATATCGATGTCCTGCTGGTGGACGACATCCAGTTCCTGTCGGGTAAAGATCGGACCCAAGAGGAGTTCTTTCACACATTCAACGCGCTGTACGATTCCCAGAAGCAGATCGTCATCAGCAGCGATTGCCCACCCAAGGAAATCCCCAACATTGAGGAGCGGCTGCATTCGCGTTTTGAATGGGGCCTGATCGCCGATATCCAACCGCCGGAGCTGGAGACCAAAATCGCCATCCTCCGCAAAAAGGCGGAGTTGGAGGGTATGCTCATCCCGGATGATGTGATTTACTACATCGCGTCGAACATCAAGTCGAATATCCGTGAGCTGGAAGGATCGTTGATCCGCCTCATCGCCTACTCGTCACTGACCGGCGAGAAACTGGATCTCAACCTGGCCAAACGGATTCTGACCAACATCAAATCGCCGGAACAGCGTGTCGTCACCATCAACCGGGTCCAGAAAGTGGTGGCTGAATTTTTCAAGATCAAAGTGTCCGACCTGATCTCCAAGAACAACTCCAGGGCCATCACCGAGCCGCGCCAGATCGCCATGTTTCTCTGTAAGCGGCACACCGATCACTCCCTGCCAAGAATAGGGAAGGAGTTCGGAGGCAAGCACCATACCACCGTTCTGTACGCTATCGAAAAGATCGAACAGCGAAAAGAGAAGGATCCCGAACTCCGCTCCACCCTGAACCGTCTTCGCGCCCTGCTTGACTGATTTTTCCACATTAATACAATTATTCTGTGGAAAAGCCTGTGAATTTTCTCTGAAAAACTTTTCCGTTGATCCGATGCATGGTTATCCACAACTGCTCGGTCATTTTCAAACATTTTTTCAACAAAACAACTTGTTCATGTTACAATCATTCCGTTGATTATCATCACTTTCCACAGGCACTATTACTACTACTGGTCCAACCGTTATATAAGTTACGTTTGATCAGGAAATAGGACAGGAGTTGCTGATGAGATTCAAAGTCAAGCGACAGGACATTCTGACCGAACTGGGCTATATCACGCCCATCGTGGAAAAAAGCTCCAAAATGCCCATTTTGGCCCATGTCCTTGTAGAGCCACACGCGGAGTCACAGAGTCTGACACTGGCCGGCAGCGACCTGACGGTCAGCATTAAATCCAACTGTCCCGCAATGGTCGAGGAGGATGGCGCGCTGGCGATGCCGGCACGGGAGTTGACCGACATCATCCGGTTTATGCCGGAATCGGCCGAGATCGAGATCTACAGTGAGGATTCAGAGCGAGTCATCATCAGTCACGGTCGGTCCAAGTCACGGATGGTCTGTTTGCCGGTCGACACGTTTCCCATCATCTCCGTGTTCCAGGGAGATTTTCTGGACATTCCGGGCGACATTCTGCGACGGATGGTTCAGATGACCATCTTTTCGACAACCCAGGAGCAGTCGCGCTTTGCTCTGAACGGTCTGTTGCTGCTCATGAACAATAATTTTTTGAAAATGGTTTCCACGGACGGGCATCGGATGGCTTATGTGGAGGCGCCGAAGGTTCTGGAAAATCTGGAAACCGACATCCGGATCCTGATTCCGAAGAAGACGGTTTTGGAATTGTCTCGGATGTTGTCGAAAGAGCAGTTGACGGTGCATTTCGCTCATAATGAAAACAACTTGTTTTTCCGGATTGAGAATCGGTTGCTGGTCTCGCGACTGCTGGCGGGGCAGTTTCCAAACTATGAGATGGTTATCCCGCGCAGTCTGCATTACCGTTTTGTATTGAAAACCGGAGAATTGCGGGCCGTCATCAATCGCCTCAACGTGCTCGCCGACGAGGTTTCAAAGCGAATTATTTTCCGGATGGAAAACGGGCGGATTCTCCTGCGTTCCGAGGACGTCAACAAGGGAGAGGCGGAAGAAGTTCTCGAGGTGGAATATCAGGGAGACCCGGTGGAGTTGGGATTCAATTCCCAGTATCTCCTGGAGTTTCTGAACGTGGTGGAGACACCACAGGTCGCTTTTGAATTCACGGATGAGAACATCGCCGGCATGTTTAGGCCGGCGGGGGAACTCGATTACGTGTACAAATACATCGTCATGCCCATGTCGATCTGACACACGGCGCATCGGCGGCGCGGGACCGGCGGAACATTCGGTCAGACAACAACAATTAATTACGGATTCAACTGCCGAGGGCGGCACCTTCGGCGTTGTTGCGAAGATGAAAAAAAGGTCGGGCGCTTGCGCCCGACCTCTGTTGTTTTCTGTTTTGGATAAAACTAGAAGCGATCTTTCAGCGCCTTGCCCGGGGTGAACTTCGGGACCTTGCGGGCGGCGATTTTCAGGGGCGCACCGGTCTTGGGGTTGCGGCCGATGCGGGCTTTGCGGCGGGTGACGGAGAAGGTGCCGAAACCGACGATGGTGACCCGGCGGCTCTTGGAGAGCTCGTTGGCGATGCCGTCGATGACTGCGTTGAACGCTCGGCCCGCCTGGGTCTGGGAAATCTCCGCGTCGTTCGCCATCTTCTTGATCAGATCTGCTTTGTTCATAGTGCCTCCTGAAGGTTAGGTTTTGGGTTGATAATCTTCGTTAAACTTGTAGCCGACACCCCAGACGGTTACGACAATCTCCGGGTGGTCGGGATTTGATTCGACCTTGGCGCGCAGCCGGTTGATATGGGAATCGATCGTCCGGTGATATCCGCGATAGGTATTTCCCCACACTTTTTCCAGCAACTCCTCCCGACTGAACGCGCGGCCGGGGTTTGAAAGAAAAAGGCGCATCAGCTCAAACTCTTTCGGCGTGAGCTCAATTTTCTTTTTGCCGATCTTCAGGATCCGGTTCTTCAGATCCATCGTGATGTTACCGTGCTGCAGCAAGTTGGCGGCGGCGGCACTGTCCAGCGCTTTGGCTTGAAGAATCTGCCGCCGGAGAACGGCCTTGATCCTGGCTTCAAGTTCACGCAGGCTGAACGGTTTGGGAACGTAGTCGTCAGCGCCGACTTCCAATCCGACAATCTTGTCAACGACATCGCTCTTTGACGTGAGCATGATTATGGGACAGTACAGCGGCAGCCGGCGTATGGATCGGCACAGCTCGACGCCATCCACCTTCGGCATGATGATGTCCAGGATGACCAAATCAGGTTTGAAGTCAAGGAAGGTGTCAGTGAACGGTTCGGGATCATTCAACTCGCGCGGCTCATAGCCGATTCGCTCGAGATAGGCGGCAATGGAGCGGGTGACCTCGGGTTCATCGTCAACAATCAGGATCTTCAATGGCTTTTCTGTCATAGTGCCCGTCTGATAAGGGTTTTCCCCCTTGACGGCTTCATAAATAGATCAAAAACCCTTGCAGTTCAAGAAAAAAATGGAGGAGAGAAAAAGATTTTTTTAAATTTCGTCAACATTTTTTCATATGTCTGAATGACGGAGCATGACCCGGAACTGCAGACCGCGCAAGGATCCGGCAACACAAGACGACGTCGTGACGCGGCGAGCGACCGTGCCGCAGCCCAGCCCGCTGCATGGTCCGGAACGCGGTTGTCATGATTGTTTGTTCGGAATATGACCTTCGCGGCAACTACTTCTTGAACAGTCCGCCGAACAGGCCGCCCCGGGACTTGCGCACACCGGATATCTCGTCGATTTCCTGCAGGGCCACTTTGTTCTCGGGGTCCCATCGCAGGGCCTCTTGGAAGACGGCCAGTGCCTTGTTGGCCAGGTGGGCGTCTTTATAGAGCCGGCCGAGATGGAGATAGGTGTTGACGCTCATCGGATTGATCTCGATTGAGCGGAGGAAATGCTTTTCCGCCTCTTTGCGGAACTGGGGCACCTTCGACATCGCGTATCCCAGGTAGGCGTTGTACTCGGCGTTCTCCGGTTTGATCTGAACCGAGCGTCGCAGGAATGATATGGCTTCCGCGTACTTCTGCAACTGGATCAAGTTCCGGCCCTGTTGAAAATTATCAAGCGCGATCTGGTCCATCTCCTGCGGGCGGGGTCCGGCCTTGGCCATGGAGGCAACGGTTGGCTTCAGCTCGGACGTGTTGCATTCGGTGTCGTAATTCTGCTTGCGCTGCGGATCCTTGAGGACGTCGTACGCGGTATTGAACAGGTTGAGCACATCTTCCATGAGGCGGTTGATCTCTTCGGAACCGTATTTCCGAAACTTGTCCGGATGGTATTTTTTAGCGAGGGCGTAATAGTTGGTTTTGAGGCGCGAGGCGGAGAAATCATCCCGCGTCATGCCGAAGACCTCATAGTAGTCCTTGTTGTCCAACTCTTCGCGGTAATCGCGAATTTCCTTCAGGATGGCCGAGATATCGTTATCGGTAACCTTCGGCTCGGCCGTCGGGGCGGCTGGTTCGGGTGCCGGAGGGATCGCCGGCAGGTGGCCGTCCTCCTCGATGAAGCCCAGGGCTCGGAAAATGGCGACCAGCTCAAACACCTGTTCGGGAGGCAGTTGTCCTTCCCGGGCGATGGCTTCGGGGGTCAGCCGACCCTTGATGCGGCTCAGCAAATTGCCTTCCCGGGCGTTCAGCGGCAGATGGCGAAGAACCGCCAGTTTGCTCGAATCCAAAAGGAACAGTCGGTCTTTCTTCTCCCGGATTTCACGGATCTGCTCTTCCGGCGGAGCGAGCCGGAGCAGGTGCAGTTTCAGCTCGCTGAGCGGCAACGGTTTTTTGCTGGCCGGGCGGTGGCCGGAATCGCGGGTGCTGATTTTGAAACTGAGCGTTGGCCAGTCCAGCAGGGTGTGAATCAGCCGGGAAAGCTGAAGAGAAAAAATCTTGCGCACCTGGCTGGCATCCAGCTTGAGTGAGGCGATGAGCGCGTCGTCCACCTGCCAGGGTTTGGAATCACTCGCGGTGGCCTTCTTGAGGTCAGACGGGGCGATCAGCTTATTCATCAACAGCAGGGCGCCATACTTTTCGGTGATCTCGGTGCTGTCGATGTGAAGAATGTCCTCGCCGCTGATGTCAATGCTCTTCCAGGAATCCTTGTGACTGAAAATGATCCGCACGTCGGCGGTTTTTGCCGTCGCCTTTTGGATGACTTCAAGGATTTTCGCCGCCAGGACAGCCTTGCGGTCTTTCATCAGCGCACCCCTTCACCGGACCCCAATGTAGCATAACCTCCGGCCGAATTGGAAATTTTTTGAACGGGGGCGACGGGACGAAGCATTAGGGATACAATAGGGATGCCGCATCGGCAAGTTTCCGCAGAATGGGAGCGCACCCAATGAAACTTCGACCTTGTTTATGGGCTATTCTGATCATCGGCGCTTGCCTGGCGACGAGTGTACCCGGTATGCGGGCCGCTGCCCGGACGCCGATCGACCTCCTGATCGTCGCCGACCATGTGGTGACCATGGATGGCGACCTGGCGATCTGGGAACCTGGCGCGATTGCGATCCGGGGCGGCGCCATCGTGGCCGTGGGAGCTCCGGAAACAATCCGGGGGCGGGTAAGGGCCCGCCGGACAGAACAGCTGGGCGACCGGTGGATTCTGCCCGGGCTGGTCAACCTGCACGCGCATATCGCCATGAATCCCATGCGGGGGGTGGCCGATGATCTGGAGTTGATGGCATGGCTGCGCCGGTACATCTTTCCGCTCGAGGCCGAGCTGGTCAATGCCCGTTTTGTGTACGAGGCGAGCCTGCTCGGCTGTGCCGAGATGATCAGCCGGGGGACGACGACGGTCGTTGACATGTACTATTTTGAGGATGACGTCGCCCGGGCGGTTCGCGAAGCCGGCATGCGCGGCTGGCTGGGCCAGACCATCATCGATTTCAAGGCACCCGATTTCGCCACGCCGGCCGAGGCGCTCCAGTACGCCGAGGCGACGATGCGCCGCTGGCAGGCTGATCCGCTGGTCAAGGTGATTCCCGCACCCCATTCCTGCTACACCTGTTCCCCGGAAACGCTGCGGCAGGCCCGCGAGCTGGCCGCGCGTATGAAGTCGCCCCTGACGTTCCATCTCTCGGAGAGCGTCAACGAGGTCGCCGACATCCGGAAGCGCTATGGCGCGAGCCCCGTGGAACATGCCGCGCAGATAGGACTGCTCGGGCGAGGCAGCCTGGCCGCCCATTGTGTTCAACTGACACCGGCGGATTTGGATCTCCTGCAACACAGCGGGACGGCGGTGGCGCATAATCCCGACAGCAACATGAAGCTGGCGTCCGGTATCGCGCCGGTCGTCGAAATCCGCCGGCGCGGCATTCCCGTCGGTCTCGGCACCGACGGCGCCGCCAGTAACAACCGGCTGGATCTCTTCGATGCCATGGATCTGACGGCGAAGATTCACAAGTTCCGGGAGAACGATCCGGAGGTCATGCCGGCACGGGACGTGGTCCGGATGGCCACGATCGACGGGGCGGCGGCGATCGGCGCAAACAAGCAGATCGGCTCGCTGGAGTCCGGGAAACAGGCGGACCTGATCGTCCTCGACCTCAGTGGGCCGGTGTATCAGCCGGTCCACAATATCTACTCCCACTTGGTGTACGTCGCACACGGCGAAGCGGTTACCGGAACCATGGTCGCCGGAAAGTGGCTGATGAAAGACCGGCGGCTGTTAACGCTCGATCCGAAACGGCTCGCGCGGCTGGCTGCGAGTCACCGGGGCGCAATCCGGCGCATCACAGGCGAGCATCCATGAGATTTCATCGCATCATTCTGATCGTGGCCGATTCTGCGGGCATCGGGGCGATGCCCGATGCCGACCAGTGGGGCGATGCCGGCTCGGACACCATCGGCCATACTTTGGCGGCCACCGGCGTGTACCTGCCGACCCTGCACCGTCTGGGTTTGGGCAACATCGCGTCGCTTCCAGGCCACCCCCACCGGGCCGATGCCGCCGCGCTCCACGGCAAGATGGCCACCGCCTCGCAAGGCAAAGACACAACCGTGGGCCATTGGGAGATGGCCGGCATTTTGACGGAACAGCCCTTTCCCACTTATCCCAAAGGATTTCCGCCGGAAATTGTCGGCGCGTTTGAAGACCGGATCGGCCGGCTGGTGTTGGGCAACTACCCGGCCTCGGGGACCGAGATTATCCAGAAATTGGGCGACGAGCATGTCCGCACCGGATACCCGATTCTATACACGTCAGCCGACAGCGTGTTTCAATTGGCGGCCCACGAGGCCGTCATCCCGCCGGACCAGTTGTACGGCATGTGCCGGACGGCACGGGAACTGCTTCAAGGACCGCACGGTGTCGCACGGGTGATCGCCCGCCCGTTTATCGGCGAACACGGGGTATTCACCCGGACCGTGAACCGTAAGGATTTTGCATTGCCCCCGCCCGAACCCAACCTGTTGAGCGAACTGTCGATGGCAGGGCGGGAGCTTGTCTCCATCGGCAAGATCGCATCGATCTTCGCCTGGCGTCATACGGGAGAGGAAATCAAGACAAAGACCAACGCCGACGGAATCCGGGTCACCCGCGAGATGATCGCATCGGGTCGCGGATCAGTCATCTTCACCAATCTGGTGGATTTCGACATGCTGTTCGGCCACCGGAACGACGCTGCCGGTTATGCCGCCGCGCTGCAGGAGCTTGATCAAGCCGTGCCGTCTTGGATGGCGGCCATGGGCCCTGGCGACTGTCTGTTGATCACGGCGGATCATGGCTGCGATCCGACCACCGTTTCCACGGACCACAGCCGGGAGTACGTGCCCTTGCTGGGGTGGACGCCCGGATTGCCGGGCGGCGCGGATCTCGGCACGCGCACCAGCCTGGCTGACGTGGGGCAAACCATCGCCGAAAATTTCGGTTTGGTTTTGCCGGTGGGAAATAGCTTCCTGAGTGCGTTTGGGCCGGACCGGGGCTAGAAAGCGCTCTCGTTCCGGAGCTGCAGGTCCAGCACGGTTCCGTCGCCTTTCTGGATCTGAAGCGCGATGCTCTGACCCGGCGGGACATTCAGAAAACCGTACACCCGGTCGAACAGGATCTGCTCGCCGGGATATCCCATCAACTGGGTGATGACATCACCGGGTTCGATCCCGGCGTTGGCCGCCGGCAACCCCGCCACCACTCGTTGCACCACCAGCTTGCCGCCCGATTTTACAGGGTACAAACCGGCGGCGTTGAAGGTGTCCGTCTCGCGAAGGGCGGCGGTGGGTTCAAGATAAGCCATCTGACCCGGAATATCGAGATGAACGGAGAAACGACGCAACAGACCGCTACCCAACCAGCCGGCCTGACGACGGCCGCTCGGAAAATCCTCAGAAAACTCAATCAAGTGAGCCAGGGGATTGCCGACGGACAAGCCACCCAGGCTGAGGGAACCCAGGGGTACGATCGTCTCGGGTAAGCCGAAGCCCAAGCCCACAGAAAAACCCGCGGCCGAGGGACCCTGGCGGCGGATGAGTCCGCGCGCGAGCTCGCTGCTGGCGCTGAAGCCCACAGACTCACTGTAGGATGTGGCCAGCTCCATCGCTGTTTCCACCCCGTTGAGCGTGGCGATCATGGCCAACGTGCCGCCGGAGGTGAGCAGCGGCACACGCGCCCATTGTTGCTCCGGGGAAAAGCCGCGGGCGGAGCTGATGCGGAACGTTTCCGTTGCCATGTCCAGGTTGACGACATTCTGATGGAAGAAGTCGGCCCCGAGAATGCCGTGGACCGGCAGCTGGATGTTGGTGCTGGCGGGAATCATGTTGGCAGCCAGGAACAGTTTATTCCGGTACTCCACCTCGCGCAATAACACGGCGGGCAGTCGCAGAAACGCCATGTCGCCGAGCGGATACCGGGTAGCGGCCGTGCGGCGGCCCTGGGGTGTGAAGCCCAGTTGGGAGGCAATGCTGCGGTCGATGATCGAGAAAGGCAGGGCGGTGTCGATCAGAAACGTGAGCGCCGGCGAGTTGCCGATCCAGCACTTGATCAGCGGCAGGCCAAAATATCGCTGAACGGGAAGTCGGACCGAGCCCCGATCGGGAAGGTTGCTGTCAGCCGGCGAGAGCGGGATGTTGAAGAATGAGCCGTCAACGCCCCGATTGACTTCGCACTGGGTGAACGTATAGGTCGCCGGATTGAGCGATTCCTCGCGCAGTCGGCCGGGTAGTTGCACGCCGTCCCACTGGCGGTATGATTCAATCCGCATGACCACACCCAGTCCGTCCGCCCCGGTGAAGGCGAAGCTGCGGAGGAGAAAGTTGGCGGCATCGTAAACCACTCGAATCGGGACTCCTTCGGTTGTGAGCAGCGTCGCACTCACTTCTCCGTCCGCCTCGCGGATGTCGGTGGGCGGAGCCATGTCGGGATTCAGATATTGAAGACCGAGAATGAACTGAAGGGCGCGCAAATGGAACAGATCGCCCCTGGCGGCGGCGCGGCGCCATCCGGTCATATCCAGTATTTCGGCTTCCTTGTCTCTGGCAACCCATTTTTCAGAGAAAAGAGAAAACTCGTGGACCATGGAGAATCGCTCAGGAAGCGCGACAAAGATGCCGACGTTACCCTGCAGTCCGTATTTTTCGATCTGCCCCACCATTCGGATGGTGGACAGATTGAAAAGGGACTCCTGGTTTGACGACAAAGCCTGCCTGTTTTTCTGGATCAGCTCCTGGGGCGTGATCGCCAGGCCGGTGCTGAGCAGGCTGACCGACAATAGCCAAACGAAGAACACCGTTCGTTTCATCATCAACTCCTTATCCGACGCCCCCCGGGGCAGGCGTTTGATGGTCAGTGGGCTGGATCGGGCGATAGAGACCGCATGGTCTCCCGTGATCCTCGATTGTGAGACTGAGTTTCCGTTCTGGCGAAAAAGTGCATCCGCATGTTGCTTTTTTTATATCAGAACGGAACTGGAAATGGCAAGGTTTCTTTCTGATATGCGGACGCGCCGCCTGGCGGGCAGCGGTCGGAACCGGGGTGTCAGGGGGCCGGGGACGCGGCGATGTCCATTTGCAACTGTTCGGTTCCTCCCAGTATCTCGTCCAGGTGGAACGTCATCCCCGCGAACGAATCCATTTCCCACGGCAGGTAAAAGTACAACAAGCCGTTCGCGAGCTGGCCCGGTTTCAAATAGGAGGCGCTGAATTCTTTTTCGAACAGAGCCAGAACGAATTTCTGCAGGGAAATGGCGGACGTCTGGTCCTTGGTTCGACCAAGATCCACCATGACGCCCGAATTGTTGGTCGGGTTGACCAGCACCTGGCCGTCTCGGTACACCGGGCCGGGAGCGGCCGTTTGAACTCGCGATTGCCGGCCGGCGTCGGGGTCGGAGAAGATTTGTTGAGGGGAGATGAAGACCTGCGGACCCAGTTCTTCCGCGTGCACGCGGCTGATCCGCTGGTCTTCGCCATGCAGGTATAGCCAGACCTCGTCGAGATAGAGGCTTTGCGGTCGGTCGCTCGTGTTGGTGATGGTCAGATTGACGACTAACAGCCGCTTCTCCAGGGCCGGAAATGGCTGCAGCGTCTCGTGCCAGGTTTTGCCGAGGTGAAAATCGGCCTTGATGGCCAGTGTCGGCAGACTCGCCTCGCGTGTCACCGCCGGGATCAACTCGCGTGTCTCACCCTGAGCTGAAGCGGAGGCGGGCCAGAACCACACCATCAGCCAGACAAAGACGGCCGGGCAAAGAATACGTGCCAACGGGATCATGCTAGTCATCATTCCATTAGACGGTGGACGCGAGTGAAAAGTTTTAAAGAATTGCCCCGGGATCCGGCTCCCAAACGGGTGTAAAAGCGGGTATCAGTCGGCGACAAAGCTGGAGTGCGTTCACGATCGCCTTGCCGCGGTAGTGGTTATTGGTCACGATATAGACTTGGTCCGCTTCACGGCCCATGGCCGCCGCCGCCGCCGCCAGCGCAGAGATTTCGGCTTCACCGTAGAGGTAGTTATAGCGCTGGTTCACGCCGACATCGGCCCGGAACCAATCCGCCTGGTTCCGGCCGTGCAGGCGCAGATAGGCGGTCGGGGCCGTGACCCGGGAAAGCAGACCCATCGATTCTCCGATAACCGGCTGGTCGATGTTGCAGAACGTGACCGCGCGGGAGTGCAGATAATCGAAGAAGGCCTCCTGGTTCCAGCTCCCGTGCCGGACTTCCACCGCCAGCGGGAATTCAGCAAAGGCGTCCAGCACTTGACGAAGGAAAATTTTCTCCCGGGGACCGCACCGAAACGACCACGGAAACTGAAGAAGCAAGTCTCCCAGACGGTCCTCACCGTGCAGCGGCTTGAGGATGCTCCGGAACGCGCCCACAGTGGCAGCGTCCAGGCGGCGTTCATGGGTGATCCCTTGGAACATCTTCATCGTGAAGCGAAAAGCCGGCCGGTCGCGCACGGCGCGCAACCAGCGGTCCACCATCGCCGGTGAGGGGATGCGGTAAAAACTGGTGTTGATTTCAACGAGATTGAATTGACGCGCGAGCCAGGACAACTGCTGGTGCTGTCGGATAATATCCGGTGGATAGACGGTTCCGGCCCAGTCGCCATAACTCCAACCGGCCGGACCGATGAAGAAGCGGGCCGCCATGCGACTATTCTAACACGGGGTTCCGGACAAACTTGAAATTGGGGCGGCCGATGATATAATCCGGCCCTCATTGTGGCGAGGGTTGTTGTCATGGTGGCGAAAAAACTGGTTAAACTGGGGCGGATGCAGCCGGTCGTCGATTATGCGGCGATCATCTTCGGCTGTTTCCTGGTCGCTCTGGGACTGGATCTGTTTCTGATCCCGAACCGGATCACCGCCGGGGGAGTCAGCGGGATCTCCACGATCCTGTTTCATTTGCTGGGCGTACCGGTGGGCTTGTCCATGCTGGCGTTCAACGGCGTGCTGTTTCTGGTCGCCATGATGACGTTGGGACGGGAGTTCGGGCTGCGATCGGCTGTCACTACGGTGGCGCTGTCGTTCATGATTGACGGGATCTATTTTCTGGCGCCCCTGCTGGGAGCGGGACCCAATCTGGCCGAGCAGGGCATCACCCAAAACATCCTGCTCGCCACCATCTTCGGCGACATTCTGACCGGCGCCGGAATGGCGCTGGTATTTCTGAAAAATTCCTCCACCGGCGGGACCGATATTCTGGCCCGCATTCTCCACAAATATACCGAGATTCCCATCGGGCGCAGCCTCATGATGATTGACGCCCTCGTCACGGTGGGGGCGGGATTCGTGTTCGGGGCCGAGATGGCGATGTTCGCCATCATCGCCATCTTCGTGAACTCCAAGACCATTGACTTTCTGATCCAGGGCATGAACCAGGGGAAAAAGTTCCTCATCATCAGCCGGAAGTACCGCGAGATCGCCGACGAGATCCTCCAGGTGATGGGACGCGGCGCCACGTTGCTCAACGGCATCGGCGCCTATTCCGGCGAAGACCGGCCCATCATTCTCGTGGTGATCCGGCCCCGCGAGCTGCCCCGCCTGAAGAACATCGTCCGCGATCACGACCCCGAGGCGTTCGTGATGGTGAGCGAGGTGTACGAGATCATGGGCGAAGGATTCCGGCGGGCGTCGCTCTAAAGTGCTTGGCCGGCTGTCAGCCCTCGGCTACAATAGACGCAAACGGTTCTCAGGAGGGTGAGCCATGGACATCCTGACGCTCCCACAGCTCGTCGGCAGCTTTGTCTATATCGGTTTTACCCAAAGCCTGGTGATTGCCGGCTATGAACCGCCCGGCCCGACCCGGTTAATTTTTGTCAAAATGACAGGCGTCGATGAACATGGCATTTTTTTTGAGCACGACAAGTTTCCGCTGACCAACAAACGGACGGGAGAGGTGGAATTGTCCAAAACCCAGGTGTTCGTCCCGTTCGCCAAGATCTCCCATCTCAGCGCCTTTCCGGACATACCGGATTTCAGCGCCTACGAGCCCACAACCGAGCCAGTCACATTTTTAACGTAAAGGGATTTCCAGATAAAAAGCCATCCCGCGCGGCGCTTTCTGCTCGATGCGCAGGTTCCCGTGATGGCCCTTGACCAGGTTGTGCACCGTGGTTAGACCCAGGGCGTGTATGGTGTCCACTTCGCAAGGGTTCCCCGGCGACAGAAACATGTTGTTCAGCTTGTGGGGCAGGCTGATGAACGCGTCGCTGGAGAACACGGCTTGCAGATAGGGGTGATCATTGGGTGGGGGGACTTCGATCCGGATTGTCCCGCCGGGCCGGATGGAATCGGCGATATAGTGCAGCAGGTTGAAAACGATTTTTGCCAGAACGCCGGGATTCATGACCGGGTTGGGCCAGTGATCCGGCAGATCCCAAGCGATGTGAATATCCTTGATCCGGAAAAATTCCTGGAAATACCCGGCGGCACGATTGAAAATTGTGGCTACATCGGTGGCATTGTTGTCTTCCGACTCCTCGGCAGACAACGCGCGGATGCGGTTGACAAACTCCCGGATCCGGTTGCAGGCCTTGACCATTGTGTGAAAACCCTGCCGGCGCTCTTCGTCCAGCCCGTTCATCTGCGAGTATTCCTGGAGCGTGCCACTGAGAACGGTCAGCGGATTGTTGATTTCGTGGGCGAAACCACCCGCCAAATGCAGCAGATATTGGCGGTTGGCATCCTGGTAGCGCTGCTCATCCCGCTGTTTCCATTGGGTGATGTCCTGCTGCACCACCAAATAGCCGGTTTTTTCACCCGTTTTCTTCTGGCGTGAAGAGATCGTCACGTGATAAACGGTTTCCCGGTCATCGGCGTGTTCGTGATATTGCTGGCAGACGCCGGGGTCGCCGGAAACAGGAGGAGAACTGAGTACACAGCAGCCGTCCGTCGACCGGATCGTCCGGTAAAGATAAGTTCCCTCGGCCTGGGGAACGTGCTGGATCGGGCACTCGTCCTCAGAATTCTTCCACACCACCTGGAAGTCATTATCCAACAAAAAGATGGAAATTCCCGCCGACCGGTGCAGGAGGCCGCAGAGCAAATCGATGCTCATGGGAAGCGCTGCTTGGGACATATGAAGACCGGAATAATTGTATGCGGATTGTAAACGGTTTACAACGCTTTTTTAATCAGGGAGACGCTCGATGGGCAGAAACTGAAAAGCCGGCGGAAAAAACCACCGGCCGAAAAAGCAGTGATCTTAGCCGATGACTTAAATATCGCTGAAAAAATATCCGATCTTGATTCCCAACGCAGAAGCGATTTTGTAGAGGGTGGACACGGACGCCGAGGTCTTGGCCAGTTCGATCTGGGAAATCAGGCTTACTGATAATCCGGTTCGGTTCGCCAGTTTCTTGAGCGTCAAGTTTTTCTTCTTGCGCAGGGTCCTTATTTTATTGCCGATCTCCTGATTCAGGCGTGCTTCGGGAGTGATGATCAGGCCGCGTTCCTCGATGGCTTTGCGGATCACCGCTCGGAAATCATCGATGTTGAAGGGTTTTTTAATATAGTCGAACACCTGCTGTTTCATGGTGTCAACGGCAGAATCCACCGAGGGATAGCCGGTGTAAATGATGATGCAAATGTCTGAGTCAATGGCGCGAATCCGACGCAACAGTTCTTCACCGGACATGCCGGGCATCTTCAGATCGAGGATGATGATCTGATAGGGTTTGTTTTTCAGCTCGTCCAGCACCTGGGTCGGGTTGGCGACCGTGGTGACGTCATAACCGTCTTTGGACAGGAATTTGTGAAGATACTCACAAACATCCGGATCATCGTCCACAATTAAAATACGCACTTTCTTCAACATAAAGCATCCTCGGTAGTTGAATCATGTTTGCGGGAGTTTGATCTTGCAGTATTTTAATTTCTTTTTAGATATATGGCAAACACTTTTTTATATATGCTTCAATTACATTCCCCCAAAATCGTAAATGTGTTTCCGCTGTGGCGACCGATTATCGGATCATAGTCGGTTCGGACGGGTGGAGTGGTGCGGATGAGTTTGCTATGATGGCAATCGTTGGCTTCAGCCGGGAGGTGCTCGCGACGATGGACACACTCAAAATTTTGGCTGTTAGCGACATCCACGAACGGCTGGAATTCTTGGGGCAGTTGGCCGATACCATCGCGTCCGCCCACTGGGTGCTGCTGTTGGGAGACCTGACCCGGTTCGGCCACGCCGACCAAGCCGCTCGGATGCTGGATGCGTTCCGACGCATCAATCCGCACGTCCTCGCGATACCCGGAAACGTGGACCATCCGGACGTGCTGGATCTGCTGGAGAACGAGGGGATCAGCCTGCACGGACGCCACCGCACACTGGGTGAGGCGGGACTGGCCGGACTGGGCGCATCCGCGCCCACACCTTTCGCGACGCCCTTTGAACTCAGTGAAGAGGAGATTTACCTTCAACTGGATGCTCCACTCCGCGCCATCGCCGGATGCAAATTCCGGCTGATGATCAGCCACACGCCGCCGCGGGGTACACGGGTCGACCGCACTCGGCTGGGGCTTCACGCCGGCAGCCGATCGGTCCGCCGCCTGATCGAGGAGCACGGCCCCGATCTGCTGCTGTGCGGACACATACACGAAGCCGCCGGTGAAGACACCATGGGGAACACCCGGATTCTGAACCCCGGACCTTTCGTCCGCGGCGGCTACGCATGGGTGGAGATTTCGGCTGCCGGTGTTTCCGCCGAGTGCCGCTTCCCGTTCACCCGGTGACGAGGTGACGGTCAACACAGGTTCGACTTTCTCAATGGACGAAGCCGTGGCTGTTAGCGGTTCGCTCGATGCGCAGCCGGGCGGCAGCGGCGTGGGCAGGCAGGCCTTCGGCACGAGCGAGACCTTCGGCCAGGCGCGCCAGTGCGGGCAACCCGTCGGCACGCACGCGCTGCCGGGTCAGAACACGCAGAAAAGTGCCGACCCACACGCCGCCGGTGAACCGGGCGGCGCCGCTGGTAGGCAAAATGTGGTTTGTGCCCGATCCGTAATCCCCGAAGACCTCGGCTGACAGGGAGCCGATGAAAAGGCTTCCATAGTTGGTCAACCGGTCAGCCAACGCTTCGGCTTCTGGCCCGGCCAGTTCCAGGTGTTCCGGCGCCATCCGGTCAGCCAGCTCCACCGCGTCACCCCAGTTGGATAGTCGCACCAGCAAACCGTTGGTCATGCTGACCCGAGCCGGTGAAGCGGCGGGTATCGCCTCGATCTGGACGGCCAGCTCCTGCCGCACGCGCTCCAGCAGGTCCTCGTCCGGACTGATCAGGACGGGCAGCGCGTCAGGGTCGTGCTCCGCCTGGGCCAGAAGGTCGGCGGCCAGCAGGACGGGATCGGCGGTCCGATCGGCGATGATGAGCAGTTCCGATGGTCCGGCGGGGAAATCGATGCCGACCTGGCCGTACAGCGCCTGTTTGGCGGCCGTGACGAACCGGTTGCCGGGGCCGACAATCAAATCAACCCGGGGCAGACCGGCCAGACCCCATGCGGCGGCGGCCACGCCCTGCACACCGCCGATGTTGAACACCCGGTCGGCGCCGGCGATTGCCGCGGCCGCCAGTGTCACGGGGTGAATGCGCGGACTCAGCACGGCGATCTCCTTCACTCCGGCCACGCGCGCCGGGATCACGCCCATGAGCACGGACGACGGCAACGGGTAACGCCCCCCCGGTGCGTAGCACGCCACGCGCTCCACAGGTATCACCCGGTGGCCGAGGACCACGCCGTCCAGTTCGAACGAAAGATCAGTGAACAGTTCCCGCTGGCGAGCGGCCACGGTCCGGATCCTTCGGGCTGCGTCCTCCAACTGGGCCCGGGTCTCTCGGTCCAAGCCGTCGCGTGCGGCTTGCACCGATTCTTGGGGCACTTCAAAGCCGCCGCCGGTGTGGCCGTCGAGACGGCCGGCCCATCGGTGCACTGCATCGCCACCGTCGCGCCGGATATCGTTCAATATCTGGGCAACCTCCGGCGGTGGAGCCGACAGGCGAGACTGTCGAACCCATTCCATAGCTTCTTCCACATTCACTGATCGCATCATGCAATTACCTCCTCCGTCGTTCCAGTTCACTGAGTACGTTGCTAAAACTGATTCCACCGGCCGTCATCTGAACCAACAAAAAGTACAGAACGTCGGCGCATTCCCACACCAGGTCGTCCGTCCGCCCGGCGGCCTCGATCACTTCATCCACCTCTTCGCGCAGTTTGGCCGCCAGCAGGCCCCGCTCGCGCAGCAGGCGGCAGGTGTAGCTGCCGTTGACGGGGTTTTGGACACGCTGGCGCAACACCGCCTCCAGGTCCGCCGTGGCGAAGTCCAGCAAACCGAAGCATCCGGCCGAACCGGTATGGCAAGCCGGGCCTTCCTGATCCACCGTGAACAGGAGCGTATCCCGGTCGCAATCGGGCCCAACCCGGACCAGCCGCTGGACGTGGCCGCTGGTTTCACCCTTTGTCCACAAATTCTGGCGGCGGCGCGAAAAATATACGCCGCGTCCGGTGCGAAAGGCCTCACGCAGGCTTTCCGGAGTCTGCCATGCGACCATGCGCACCCGGCCAGCGATGTCTTGGACCACACACGGCAAGCGTCCGCCTTCTTTGTCAAAATCCAGACAGGCGAGGAACGCCTCGGTGGGGTCCAGACGGCCGGTGTACAAGGCCATACCCACCTGGGCGTCAACACCTAACCGATCAAGCGCCGCCACCTCGGCGGCTGTCGTGACGCCGCCGGCGTAAGTCACGGGTTGACCGGCAGCCTCACGCAACTCCCGGATCTCTTCCATGGCGAATCCTTCCATCCGCCCTTCATGGTGAATTCCCGTCACCAGAAAGCCGCCGCAGAAAGGGGCCAACCGGCGGATGCGTGTGGCGGGCGACTCGCCGGTATCCTGACGCCAACCGTGGCTCATCACGTGGCCGCGGTCATGGTCCACGGCCACCAGGACCCGGTCTCGGGGCAGCCGGGTCAGGAGTGCTTCTTCCGCGGCCGTACCGATGATCAGCCGGGCTGCCCCGGCGCGGAGCAGTTCGGCGGCGTACCGCTCGTCGCGAATGCCGCCGCCGACGCGGCAGCGGGCGATACGGCACAGCCGCCGGACCAGTTCGCCGTTGTCGCCACGGCCAAGCGCCGCATCCAGGTCGATCACGGCGATCTCGCCGTACACGCCGAATCGGCGGGCCAACTCTTCGACGTCGCCCTGTTCCAACACCTTGTCGCGCCCGCCCACAAGCTGGACGGCTCGGCCGCCCATCAGATCGATGCTCGGGATCAGCATGGCCGGACCTCAACGCCGCGGCGGCTCAATTCGGCCTTCAGCGAACGGACCGTGTACCGGCCGTAATGGAACACCGAGGCGGCCAGGAGGGCATCCGCACCGGCCGCCACGGCGTCGACCATATGTGCGGCGGTGCCCATGCCGCCCGATGCGATGACAGGCACCCGGCAAACAGCACCGGCCTGCCGAAGGCCCGCCAAGTCGTACCCTTCCTGTCGGCCGTCGGCGTTGATGACGGTGAGCAGAATCTCACCGACGCCCAATGCCTGGCCCCGGCGTAACCAATCGGTCAACTCGAGCTCCGTCACCGTCCGGCCGGCATCCACCACCACCCGGTAACCGGTCTCCGTCCGCAGTGCGTCCACGGCCAAAACCACACACTGGCGTCCGAACCCGTCCGCCAATTCCGACAGCAGCTCCGGCCGCCGCACGGCCGCCGTGTTGACCGCTACCTTGTCGCAACCGGAGCGGAGCAGACGCCGGGCGTCGGCCACGCTGCAGATGCCCCCGCCCACTGTGAGGGGCACGAACACCGTCCGGGCGGTCTTCGCCACCAGCTCGCCGACAGTTCTCCGCCCCTCGAGGCCGGCGGTGATGTCGAGGAAAACCAGCTCGTCGGCGCCGTCGGCATAGTAGCGCCGGGCCAGCTCCACAGGGTCGCCGCCGTCGCGGAGGCCTTGAAACCGGACGCCTTTCACCACCCGGCCGTCCTTGACATCCAGGCAGGGGATGATTCGTTTCATCAGCATGACAGAACCTCCTTCAAAAAATCCAACCCCCGCGGTCCGCTCTTCTCGGGATGGAACTGGCAGCCGGTCAGCGCGCCGGACCGTCCGGCAGCCAGGAACTCGACGCCGTAGCGCGCCGTTCCGCGCCAGTCCCACTGCCGAGGTCCGGCGTCGATAGGGACGTAGTATGAGTGCACGAAATAGGCCGCCGGTATCTCCGGACCGGTTGACATGTGCACGGTGCGCCACCCCATGTGGGGAACCTTCAGACAGTCGGCGTCGAAGGGCCGACACCGCCCCGGCCACACGCCCAGCCCGGAGGCGCCCGGAGCCTCGTCGGAAGCTTCGAACAGGAGTTGCAGACCCAGGCAGATCCCCAAAAACGGTCGATTGGAGCGGACCCAGGTTTGCAAGGCGGCGGCCATACCGCTCGACTGCAACGCCGCCGCCGCGGCCCCGAAGTGTCCAACTCCCGGCAGCACCAGGCGGGAACACCGCGACAGCACCCCGGGTCGAGACACCCGTCGCGACGGCAGGCCCACCGCCGCCAGCGCATTCTCCAGACTCCGCAGGTTTCCGGCACCGTAATCCACAACGCCGATCATCGGAGGCCACCCTTGGTGCTTCGGACAACGCCGGCCCATGGCTGCAGAGCTTCTTCCAAGGCAAGGCCGGTAGCTTTGAACAGCACTTCGGCCATGTGGTGGGCGTTTTGCCCGCTGACTCGCAGGTGCAACGTGAAGCGGGCGGCGTGGGCAAGGGAACGGAAAAAGTGAATGACGTTTTCCACCGCCAGACCGCCAACGGCTTCGCGCCGGAAACGCCCGCGGAACCAGAATCCGGGCCGGCCGCCGATGTCCAGAGCGGCCAGCGCCAGGGCATCATCCATGGGCAGCCAGCACTGTCCGAAGCGCCGGCGTCCGCCACGGTCGCCGAGCCAGCCGGTTAGCGCGTCGCCGACAGCCAAAGCCGTGTCTTCCACCAGATGGTGATCGTCGGCCGGCACCAGCTCGCGGGCGTCCAGCTCGAGGCCCAGTCCGGAGTAGTAGACCAATTGATCCAGAAAGTGGGAGAACACCGGGATCGGAGTGACGATCCGGCGGACAAACGAATCACCGCTCAGGACTCCGGAGACCGACGTCTCGCCGGTCTGTCGTTTGATAGTGACGCGGTCTGACTTCATGGCAACCTCCAGGCGGCAGGGATGGGTTCGGGGCGGCGGCAGGCCAGCCACGGGGTGAAGGCGGACAAAAACACCGCGACATCGTCCGGTCCGGTGACGCTGACCCGAATGAAACCCGACAGGTCGTCGTCCAACGTTCGAACGAGGATGCTTTGCTCGGCCAGAGCGGACGCGGCGGATCCGGCAGCGCCGCCCAAATAGAGCAGACAGAAATGGGTGGCTGACGGCCAGACCGGCACGCCCAAGCGCGCCAGCTCCCGTTGCAGGTCCGCCCGGGCGGCGGTGGCGGCAGCGAGCCGTTCCCGGAAGTTCGTGTCACCCGCCAGGACAGCGGATCCGACCCAGGCGGCCGTGGCGGTCAGATTGTAGGGTGAGCGGAGAGTGTTCAACGACGAGACCACCGCGGGATTGCCGATGATGAAACCGCAGCGCAATCCCGGCAGGCCGCGCGACTTGCTCAGCGTGCGCAGAATGATCAGGTTGGGGAAGCGTTCGATCCAGGGAATGAAATTCTGGCCGCAGAACTCGGCGTAGGTCTCATCCAGGAGCACCGGACGCTCCGGCGCAAGCTCGAGCAGTCCGGCCAGGTCGCCGGAACGGATGGGACGGGCGGTGGGGTTGTTGGGCGACGCCAGCACAATCAGCGCCGCGCCACCGGCCGCATCACGGATCGCATCCAGGTCCAGCTCGAAATCAGGAGCCAGCGGCACTGCGGCGACAACGGCGCCGGAAAGCCGTGCGTAAAAGGCGTACATGCCGAAGGTGGGACGCACCGTGACCATCCGGTCACCGGGCCCGGCGAACGCTCCGATCACCAACCGGAGGCCTTCGTCGGCGCCGCACACAGGCAGCACGCCATCGGCAGCGGTGCCGTAGTGAACGGCGGCTTGGCGCCGCAGCTCGGTGTACTCGGGGTAATACGAGAGCCGGGAGGCGGCCTCGACCAGCAGCTCGCGCAACAGACCGGGCGCCGGAGGCGGCCCTTCGTTGGCATCGAGGCGACGGTATTCGCCCCGCCCGGTAGAAGTCGCATAGGGGGTGATGCCGCGCAGGGCCGGCCGGATTTGCGGGAGCGCCGAGCCGGCCATCACAGCACCACCTTGGAAAAGGGATATTCAAGGATGTCGGTGGCGCCCGCGGCTTTCAGCTCTGGAATCAGCCGGGCAACCTGGGCCCGGGGCACAGCGGCCTTGACGGCGAAACCGGCTTCGTCGGACAAACTGGACATGGTGGGCTTGCGCATGCAGGGCAGGACAGCCAATACCGCGGGCAAGCGCTCATCGGCCACGTTCATTTCCAGCATGACCCGGTTGCGGGCGTCCAGCACAGCCCGAACCAGCATCGCCAACTCGGCGATGGTTTTCCCTTTGGGACCGTCCATGGCGGCGGGATTGGCGATAAGCCGGGTTGATGAGCGCAGCAATTCGTCTACGACGGCCAGCCCATTTTCCCGCAGCGTGCGGCCGGAGGCGGTGTTATCCACGATCAGGTCGGCGTCTTCGGGCGGAAACACTTCGGTGGCGCCATAGCTGCGGATAAAGAGATAATCCGCGCCGCGGCCGTCCAGATAGCGGCGGGTGATGGTTTCATACTCCGAGGCCACCAGCAACCGACGGCGGAAGAACGCCGGATCCCCGGCCGGCTCCTGCGGCGCCGCAGCCACCAGGCAGACCGGGTCCAGGGCGGTATCCAGCAGCTCGCGGACATCCGCGCCCAGTTCCACCACCCAGTCGTAGCCGGCGAAAGCCACATCGTGGGACCCGAGCTCCACCATCCGGACGATGTTCTGGGGTTTGAGGATCTTCAGCTCGAACCGGTCGTCGGCGCAGACCGGGCGATAGTTGCGGCCGTTGCCCAGCACGGCCAGGCCGGCATCCCCCAGCAGTTGTTCCACTGCGGCGTACATGTGCCCCTTGGGCAACGCCAACTGAATTCGGTCATTGTTGATCATGATGGCTCCTTAAATAAAACACCCGGGCGTCTGAGCCCGGGTGAGGGAAACGTGGGACGATGTGCCGCGTGCGCCGTCACCCGGGAGGGATGTGGATGTGGTGATGGTAATGGGCGTGAAACGGCGCAGCGAAAAGTTCAGCGTCAGATGACCGGCGGCTGAATGCTGGTTGTTGGGTGTTAATCGATTCTGCCTTGCTTGGTTTCATGTGTTCATCCTACGACGAAGCGAGCATTTTTCACAAAACGGCACCATAAACTAAAAACCCCCGGCCAAGGCCGGGGGTTGGTGTGATCTGTGCTGTGAAAGTAGATGACTAAACAGCGCGCGCACCGGTGCCCGGCCCGGGGTTCGGGTGATGGTGGTGATGATGCCGGGAGACTGTTGCGGTAACCATTCGTTGACCTCGCCGCACAAGATATCCAAGCAGGGAGTATGTGTCAAGCACAATTTGTGGGATCGGGTGCGGGCGGCACGCGTTGCGGGTCATGAGCCGGACCAGGGCCACGGCAACCGCAGAGCGGAATTTCTATGATCCGCGTAGTATCTGAGAATCGCCACGCTGCACCGCGCATCTCAGAGAGCGTTTTCAGGCAGGCCGAGTACACTGATCATATTGGGGAGTCAAAATGGCGAGAGATCATTCGTGTTACAGGGGCATCCGGCAGAACCGTCGTTGCGTGCTGGCGGTTACGCTGGCGTTGACCATGATCGCTGGGGCGGCCGGGCAGGGACGGCCAGACCGCGGATTGCCGGCCGGGACGGCGGACAAGTGGTCGGTGTTTACCGAAGGCGCGTTTCTGTACCAGTTCGACAGCGGGATCGATTCCGGTGGTTCGTTCGGCGCCAGCCGGTTGTTGTTCGAGGGAGGGTTCACGTATGCGCCGGATTTCCGGCGGAGTGTCTCCATTGCGGTCGGGTACGACCGGACCGCCTACGATTATGAGGGACAACCCGGCATTGCGCCAGAGGCACCCTGGGGAACGATCCACACCATCAGCATAGGGGCCTTCGTCCGCTACGGCATTAACCGGAAGTGGACGCTCTTCATGATTCCGACACTCCGCACGACGGCCGAGAGCGGCGCCGATTTCGGCGATGCAATCACCGGCGGGGGTCTGGCCGGTTTTTCCTATCGCTTCGGTGACCGCCTGACCCTGGGACCCGGCATCGGCGTCATCAGCCAGATCGAAGATGATCCGAGTGTCTTCCCGGTGCTGTTCGTCAACTGGCGAATCGCCGAAAAGCTGAGCCTAGAGACAGGCGGAGGGCTCGGCGCCACCCGGGGCCCCGGACTGGTGCTGAACTGGGATCCCGCCGGCAAGTGGCGGGTGTTTGTGGGCGGCCGGTACGAGCAGACCGATTTCCGGCTTCGGGACAGCGGCGGCGAGCAGGGCGGGATTGGCAGCAATCGGGAGGTGCCGGTCTTTGGGGGCGTCATCTGGCGGATCCAGCCCGGCCTTCAGGTCAATCTGATCGGAGGCGTGGAATTGGGCGGCAAGCTCGGCCAGGCGGATGCCGGCGGGAAGATCCTCAACGAGCAGAGTTATCAAACCGCCGGATTCATCGGCATCGGTTTCCGTTTTCGGGATTGACATCGTGACCGGTTGACCTCCGGGATGCCTGAATCATTGAATGTTCGTTTCTGAACAACAAATAGCCGTGGAGGACGATAGACGATAATTGTTCAAACGACGACCGGAGAGGTTCATCGGACCCGGATCACGGGCTCGGGCAACATCCGTTGAATCCGCTCCAGTGAACAAACCAGCCGGGCGCGTCAGAAGTGCCCCTGACCGGAAACGATGCCGTTTCCACACTGGGGCAAAACGCAATCTTTCCCGGAAGCCAGCGCCGACACCGCGGGTTGGCAAGCCCGATCCGCCGAATTCAAACAATTGGAAGCGCACTTCACGCGAGGAGAGGCGTCGGAGAACCTGCAGGATTCGACTGAACAGACGATGGACACTTTTGGGAACACCATGCGACAGCTGCCCGCAACGGGTTTCAGCGACACGCTGCCGGAGGGGGCGATCCGGATGACCCAAAACGCGTTGCAGCAGGATCAGCAAGGTATTCAAACCCGCCGAGATCCGGCTGGTGCGGCCGCTGACAATCAGAATGATTTTTTTGAACAGCGGACGGCGCTTCGCGCCCTTGCCGACCGGCTCGGCTTGTCTGATCGCTACGGCCGCTTCGATCGGCATGGACGGTTCGCGCGGTCCGAAGAAATCCAGGCCGGGAGCAAGGCGATGGCGGATCAAATGCGAGAACAATTAATGCAGCAGCTGCAAAACAAGCGCCAAGACACGTATGGGATGCTGTCCACGATGATGAAGAATTTTGCGGAAATGGAACAAACGCCAATCCAGAACTTACGATAACCACTTGACGTCGCCAACGATTACGAATTCACCGACGGATCAGGTTGTGGCGGACGCTCGTTGCCGCCCCCCGTGTTGGTTGTTGGAAGTTATCCACGGCCGGTGATTGTTCAGTGCGGCAGCATTTGTAAGATCACGGTCCGCCCCGCCCGCTCGACGGAGGCGGAGGCAAAATCTCCTTTCAGCGGCCCCCACTCCAGCAGCGTGCGCCCGTCGCGGACCTCCACCCGGGGCGCGCCGGTCAAACCGGTGAGCGTCACCCTGCGCACGCCGTTGAAGAGCGGGTGGGGGCCGGCCCCTTCCGTCAGCACGCGGCCGTCGAGGATCTCCAGGGAGCCGTTGTCGTTTTTCAGTTTCAGCCAACGGCGATGCAACACTTCCGTGGCGGTCAGGGTGTCCACGTTCATGGGATCGAAGCCGGCCGGCCAGAGAGGCTGTTCGGAAATGAGAATCAACCGGCCGCCGGTCTGGCTCAAATAGTCCTCGAGCAGGCGTTCGCGCTCCCGCCGCAAATCGGCCGCATCCTGCAGGGCTTGCTTCAGGCAGCGGGATGCGGTCGCGTCATCAAACTCGGCTGCCGCTATGCTGTCGGGCGTCACCTGCCGCAAACGATCGTCCAGATAGGCGAACGATCCGGCTTCGAGCGCGTCCTTCCAACCGGGATCGAACCGGTCCAGCAACCGGGCCAGCCAGTTGCCGGTGGTGTAGCACCAGCGGCGGACATCCCGGGGTGTATACTCTGCGTTGTCGCCGGATGAGGTGGCGGTGCGCCCAGTGACGACGGATTCCACGTAGAACGCCGTCCCCTCAACCCGCTCGGTTTCGCGCTCGTAGGTTTGGAATTCCCCGGCCAGCCGGCCGTAACGGCGCGCCCGCCAGTCCAGGGCGGCGGCCGCCCAGCGACGGGCCTCATCCGCGGAAGCCGCTGCCAGCGCCCGCCGGAGCGCGTCGGTCTCCAGGCGCCGCCAGCCCAGCAACTCCCCGTCCGTGGCGGGATAAACGAAGAGCGCGGCTTCGTTCGCCCCCCAGTCCGGATGACGGTGGTGCTGAAACACGTGAAATTTTTCGTGCAACAGCACACCGGCCAGACGGTTTGTCTCCGTCTCGCCGGCGCCCGCACTCCGTGGGAGAGAGGGCATGATCGTAGCGGTTTGCACGCCGTTCAACTCGATGGATGTGTTGGCCCGGATGGCGGGATGCAGGCCGGGGTGGATGTATACGCCCGGCATGTCCGGCCTCGGCAGAAAACCATTTGGCGGCTGGGGGTGACAGAACAGCCAGGTGTGGGAACCGTCGAAGATGGCCGCCGGAATGCGGCCGGGCTCATAACCGGGCCAACGGATCCGCTGCGATTGATGCTCGCTGGCGGTCCAGATTCCGACTGCGTCAATCGAACCAGCGGAAGCGGCCTGCAGGAGCGCCGCCAGCAACCAGATGGTTCCCAGGACACCGAGTTGTTTCATCTAAACCTCCTGGCGGCTGCGGGGTCGGAACAATCAGCCCTTGCTGGTTGCAATCCGGAAAAGCCACACGCATTCAACTTCAGATTATTACGATTGGTCCACAGACAAGTTCGGCGAAAACGCAGGGGGATGGCGAACGTGTGTCGGCGGAGTCGTGATCACTACTGATCACGGGCAGCCAATTCATCGGCGACCTCGGCCAGCACGTCCGGCAGGTTTCGGCGGCCCAGGCCCAGCCGGACGTGCTCACCCGGCCAATCGAACAGACGGCCGGAGGCGGCCATCACACTGCGGCGATGCAGCAGGCGGTCGCAGAAACCATCCGCTTCAAGCGGGGGCCGTAGTCGGGGAAAAGCCGTGGAGCCCCCGTCCGGCTCCAGCCATTCCAGCCAGCGGGAATGCTCCCGGCAAAACGACCGGCAGGAGTCGAGATTGGCGCCGATGATCCGCCGGTTCGCCGCGATGATGCCGTCTTTTCGACGCAGGGCCATGATTGCCAGAATCTCCGATGGCGCTGCGCTGCAGATGGTGGTGTAGTCCTTGAACGTGGCGCAGCGGTCCAGTAATCGACGATCACGGGTGGCCAGCCAGCCGATGCGCAGACCCGGCAGGCTGAACGATTTGGATAGCCCGCCCAGAACGATCGTTCGTTCGTGCTGGTCCAACAGCGAAACCGGACGGCGCTCGAGATCGTGCTCCAGAAAACGGTACATCTCGTCGGCGAACAACATCGCGTCATGGGCCCGCAGCAGTTCCAGCAGGCCGGCCGTGACGGTGGTGTCGGGCATATAGCCGGTGGGGTTGTGCGGGAAATTGACCACGACCAGCCGGGTCCGCGGCGTGATCCGGGCGGCCAGTTCCTCGAGATCAAGATTCCAGCGATCGCCCTGCACGCGGACCGACCACCGGTCGACAGTGCAGCCCAGCGCGCGTGGCAACTCCGCCAACGACTGGTAGCAGGGAGCCATCACCACCACATGGTCGCCCGGCCGGAGGATACAGTGCATGGCGATGAAGATGCCCTCCTCCGGCGCGCAGACGAGGATGTCCTCTGGAGTTGCCTCGATGTGGAGCCTGGCGATTTCGGTCCGAAGGAGCGGGTGGCCCGCTGACTGCGTGTAACCCAGTTGCATCTCCTGCCAGAGAGCCAGACTGTCCGCATCCGCGTGCGTCAGCAGCTCCGCCAGCGACAAGCTCTCGCAGTCTGACGGGCTGAGCAGGAATCGCGCGCGGAACTCGTGTGCGGCAAAATAACGCTCCAGCTGAAAATCCCGGATATTCATCACGATCTCCTGGGCTGGCGATGGTGGGGTAGAATCAATCAGGACCGAAGCCGACAGCCGGCGCCGGACGTGATCGCGTGATGATACCTCCGCCAACGGTTGGATGCAATCAGCCGAGCAGTTTTCGGGGATCAGGAGAATCAAACCCGCCTCGATATGAATCTAAATTTAAATAGTCCGATAGCATTCAATAAGGAAATGGACTGATACAGGACAGCCGTGTCTAAGGAGGAAAACATGAAAACCAACTGGATTTGTTGGTGTGCACTTGTCAACGTTGTGACCCTGCTGGTTCTGGGCGTACCGGCCCTGGGCCAGGAGGCGACTCCAGCCAAGGAAGACCCGATGCAGGCGACGATGGCCGCCTACGCCCGCTACGCGGAGATCGGCGAACCGCACCGGCAGTTCCGGCAACGCGCGGGCACCTGGGATGTCACGGTTCGCATGTGGCCGGCCCCCGGAGCACCGGCTGAGGAATCAAAAGGCGTCAGTGAATGCAGTTTGATCATGGGCGGCCGGTACGTACTGGAGAAAATCGAAAGCACGGCCTTGGGGCAGCCGTTCAGCGGACTGGGTTTGCTCGGTTTTGACAATATCAAGAAAAAGTACGTGGCCGTCTGGATCGACAGCATGAGCACGGGCATCATGACCTCCGAAGGCACGCCCGCCGCCGACGGGAAATCGGTGGAGTACATCGGCGACCTGCCGGACCCGGTTGCCAACAAGTACCGCCAGCAGCGGGCGGTGGAGTATGAGGACGACGCGGATCACCGCCGGATGGAAGCGTTCGATGTCGGCCCCGACGGCAAGCTGTTCCGGTCGATGGAAATGCTGTACGTCCGACACAAGTAAGCCGGGGCGTCCCCGCCGCGGCCCGGTATCGCCGGCAGCTCGCGGCGGCATCTGTGACGACAACCGCGTTCAAAGGGTGAGAGCTTCTCATCGCCGTCTTCCTGTGATAGATTGAGGCGCATGAAATCCATCGGAAAATACGAGATCGTCGGCACGATCGGAGCCGGTGCCATGGGCACGGTCTACAAGGGCTACGACCGCCGGCTGGCTCGCTATGTCGCCATCAAAGCGCTCTTTCCCCAATTCATCGACGATGCGGAAAAGGCCGCCCGCTTTCTGAAGGAAGCCCGGGCGCTGGCCCAAATTCCACATCCCAACATTGTCCAGATCCATGACCTTTATGAAGAAGACGGCATGCCCTACATCGTCATGGAGTACCTGGAAGGCCGAAACCTGAAGCAGCTCCGTGATGCCGGAATCCGCTTCTCCCTTGCGCAGACGCTGAATATCCTGTCCCAAGTGGCCCGGGGGCTTGATTACGCCCACCAAAACGGTGTGGTTCACCGGGATGTCAAACCGGCCAACTTGATCGTCACCCGAAACGGCTCGGTGAAGATTGTCGACTTCGGCATCGCCCGGCTGGTCGAGTCAACCATTCACACCCGCGAAGGGGTTACCGTGGGAACCCTCGCCTACATGAGCCCCGAGCAGGCGCGGGGTGAACCGGTGGATGCCCGCGCGGATCAGTATTCGCTCGGTGTCATCGCCTATGAGTTGCTCCAGGGCGACAATCCCTTCCAGGCCGAGAACGCCACCGGGGTGCTCTACAGAATACTCACCCACAATCCCCCCCTGCTGGGCAACACGCTGTCCGGATGTCCCCAGGTTCTGAGCGAGGCCGTGGCGCGCATGCTGAACAAGGAGCGCAGCAACCGTCTGGCCAATCTGTCGGATTTTGCCGGATTATGCGAGGACACCCGGCGGCAGGAGGGGCTGACCGATGGTGGGCTGGAGACGATCTTCGATGCCATCGCTCCGGCTGAGACCGCTGGGCCGGAGGGTGCTCTGCGGCCTGATGACACCCCGTGGACAAGCGCCGCCAGCGACACCTCCACTCTGGACGAGGAGACCACGGGCAGGACGCGCGCCGCCGGCTTCGGTCCGCCGGCTCGGGCCGGTTGGTGGCAGGCGCTGGCGCGCCGGCCGCTCTACGTGGCACCGGTGCTGGCGGCGCTGGTGCTGGCGGCACTGGCCGTGTATCCCGGTTGGGCCGCCATCGGAGCCAAGCTGGGGTTGGCGCCAACGGCACCGGAGTATGTGGTCCCACCCGGCGTCTACGGCGGCATCGAGGTGGGCGCATCCGGGGTCCGGGCGGTCATCGCCCGCTTTGGCGAACACGCGGAGGGCTTGGGCGATTATCAGGAGTTGGATCGTCGCCATATCACCTCGTCAATGATAACCTACAGTCCGGACGCCATCGCCGAGTCCGTCCGAGAAATCGCGGAACTCTACCGATGGGTCCGGGAAGGACATCATCTGCCCGATGACCGGATCGTCATCGCCGGCAGCAGCGGAGTGGTGAACGCGGCGGAACTTAAGGGGCCGTGGGCGGTGGCCCGCCTCGAGACACTCAAGCGGGAAGTCTTGCAGACCACCGGTTGCTCCGTCCAATTCATCACCGCCGAACAAGAGGCCGAGCTGGGTGCGCTGGGCATCCTGCCCCCGCGGGCGATCTACACCGCACTGGCTCTGGATCTGGGCAGCGGCAACACGAAAGGCGGATATCTGGAAAAGAGCGTGGGGGGAGACCGGTTCGTGCCCATGGACATACCGGTCGGTTCCAAATCGCTGTCGTTGGAGATTGACCGGGAATGCGGTCCTGTGGATCACGAGCCGGCCTGCATTGACCGTACAATCCGGAATCACATCCTGCCGATTCTTGCGGAAAAAATCGAACGAAAGCCCGGATTGCTCAACCGGCGGGATGTCTATCTCAGCGGGGGAATTGTGTGGGCGCTGGTAACCCTGACGTATCCCGAGCGGCGGGATCCCACCGTATCGTTCACCGCCGAAGATATCCGCACGTTCTATGCGCGGATCGTCAAGGATCCGACCGCGGTGGTCGGCCCCGATCTCTCCAAAATCGAAGACGAGGTCGTGCAGCAGGAAGCCCTGCAGGAGATTCTCAACATCCGGGACATTTTCCATGTCAAGCAGCTCGTCGCCGGAGGCGCCCTGATGGTTCTGTTGGCCGACCAGCTCGAATTCGATCGGAAGCAGCTTTACTTCATCCGATACGCCAATCAAGGCTGGTTCAAAGGATACCTGGCGCGATACGCCGCAAGGCAACACGCGCAGGCGGCGACCCGCTGATCACTGACGGCAGCCGGGTTCCTGGAAAGTCGCGTGATACCAATCGCCGAACACTGGTTCAATGTTCAGCCGCTCCACCCGCGGCTGGTGTGGATCACCGAACCCTTCTACTGGCAGTGGAACCGGGCGAACGTGTGGCTCATCCGCGGTCGGGATCGAGACCTGCTCCTGGATGCGGGCACCGGCGTCGCCGATCTGCGGGCGGCCCTGGTGGATCGTATCAACAAGCCGCTGCTGGCCGTGGCATCCCACGTCCATTTTGATCATGCGGGCGGTTTGGCCGCGTTCGCTGATGTGGCGATTCACGCGGCGGAGGCGGCTGCGCTGGCGGACGCCGATCCGGTGATGACTCTCAGCGACCCGGCCATGGGCTGGATCCTGGATGAACACTTCACCCGCCAGCCGGTAGCGGGATTCCGGGCCGCCGACTACCGTTTCCGGCCGGTTGTTCCCAGCCGTCTGTTGGCGGATGGCGACCTGCTGGATCTGGGAGACCGGAAACTGGAGGTGATCCACTTGCCGGGCCATTCACCGGGATGCATCGCCCTGTACGAACCCGCCAGCCAGGAACTCTACTCCGGTGATGTCGTTTACGACGGTGAGCTGTTGGACAAGCTGCCCGGCAGCGACCGTGCGGCATACGCCGCTTCCGCTCACCGTCTGTTGGATTTGCCGGTCCGGATCGTCTACCCCGGCCACTACCATCCGTTCGATGGCGAACACCTGCGGGAGCTTCTCGCCGGCTATCTTTCGCGCCGCACCCAATGATCGTCTGATGTCCGCGGCACCCAAGCGCCGCACCGCAATGGTGCCCGATGCGCCACCGGAAGGAGCCAATTCATGCGGTTGGGGAATTCACCCTATTTTATAAATCGATACCGGGAGGGGAGTTCCGATTACTCAACTCCAGCGGTTGAACTGTTGTCGTCGGATGCGGCAGGCGATTGTTCCCGGTAAAACCGGTTCAGGCGGACGGCCAGTTCTTCCTGCTGCCGCCAATGCCCACAGTGCTGGCCGGAGCCGGCCAACTCCAGCGCCAGCTGGCGGGTTTCGGCATCCACCCGCCCGGGTTGGGCGCGGTGGAGCGGAGTGCCCGGCAGAGGCAGAAAGGCGTGGCCATGGACGATCGCACCCAGATCCGAAACACGGCGCATCAGGACGCGGGTCAGGCGTTGGTCTTCCTCGCGCTCGCCGGGCAGGGCGAATATGAAATCGACATAAACGCGGAAACCGGCGTTGCGCAGGATCTCCACGGCCCGAACTACCTGGGCCACGTCGTGCCCGCGGCGCAGGCGCTCCAGCATGCGGTCGCTGCCGGATTGGGCTCCGATCACAACGTTGTCGTTGCCGGCCAGCCGGCGGACCATTGCAGCAAGCTCGAGTGTGACGGAATCGGGCCGGACTTCAGAGGGAAAGGACCCGAAGTAAATGCGGCCTTTGTCAAAGATGCCGCCCAGCGCGTTCAACAGGGCTTCGATACCCGCCGGATTGGGCGTCTGTCCGTCGGCTGAACCCCAGGCGAATGCGTTGGTCGAGACAAATCGCAGGTCTGTCAGCTCGTGGCGGCGCATGACCTCGGCGTGATGGACTACTGTGTCAAGACTTCGATGGCGCATCCGCCGGCCGAGCAACGCCGGTGTCTGACAGAATCCGCAGTGACAAGGGCAACCGCGGCTGATCTCGATGGGCGCGAACAGGCTGTGACGGGCGGCGAACGGAGGATAAAGATCCAGGTTGACGGGCCGCGGGCGCCGATTCTGACAGTACGCGTCGTTGTCCAGCCAGCCAAGCCCCGGCGTATTCCGGTGGCCGCCGCCGGCGGCCAGCGCCGCCAGGAAGTGCGGGAGGCTGGCTTCTGCCTCGCCGCGCAGCACGTAGTCGAAGCCCAGCCGCAACGTCCCGGCCGGATCACCCGAAGGGTGCGCCCCGCCGGCGAGTGCGAGCAACGGCCAGCGGTTCGCCGCCGCCCGTTGACGAATGTCCCGCAAGGCCGGCGCCACCGACAAAACATCGGGTGTGTGAAACGACCAGGCCAGAACCACCTGGCGGTGTATCGCGGCCGCCTGGCTCAGGCGATCGATCACCTGGCGCGGCCGGGCGAACCAGACCGTCAATCCGAGGCGGTCTTCGACCGATTCCAGCGCGCCAGCCAGAGCGGCTACGCTGTGTTTGTTGTTCCGTTGCTGCAGAAACACCACCGCGAGTGGCTTCATGATGAGGTTCCAGACGCGAGGGGGAAGTCAATGGTCTGACCGAATACGCCAAACACCCAGATCAGGTAGTCCTCGACGGCTGGCCGGTCAGTGTCGGCGCCGGCGATTAATTGACGGGCCAATTGCCGGGCTCCCGGCACATCGCCGAGCCGGAGCCGAAAATAGATGCGAAACGGGAGATAGACAGAAGGCGCGGACGGCTGAGCGTTTGCCAGCCAACGATCGGCTGAGGGCAGGTCTCTATCAATCAGGGCGGACAAGGCCAGTGTATTGTAGACGCCTTCATCAAGCAGTCCCTTTCCCAGATTGTCGGTGACAATGGCCCGGGCGTCATGGGCGTCGCTTTTGAGCATCCAGAACACCGCATTGACCACTTCCGGGTCATCGAGATGTCGGTGTAAGTAAGGAACCAGATTCAAGGTGTATGTGGTCGAAAGCACCGCGTTGATGGTCACCTGGCGGGGAAACTGTCTTAAGGCTGCCTGCCGGTAAGGTTCGGGAAAGAACTGTTGAATCAACCCGCTGCGGCTAAAGTCTTCAGCTGAAGAAGGGCTGTTCATGAAGGCGATAAACACCGGGAGATCCGGCCGGTTGTCGGTTTCACGCGAAGCCAGGCGTTTGGGATGGTCGTCGGTGAGGGGCGGCGCCGTTCCGATCCAATCCCGCAGACGGGTGCCGTCGGTGATGAAGGTGGCCCCAAGATGGGCCGGACTGGATAACAGCAGCGCGTCGAGTTTGGTTTTCGTGGCCGGCTGCGTCCACAGGCGATCGATGGCCGTCGGGGTGGTGGCGCGAAGCGGCGGTTTGATTCCGACCAGCATCCAGTCGAGGCCGGCGCCGGTCCACAACGACGCCTCGGGGAAGGCGTCCAGGAAGCCGGCTGAGATGGCCCGAGCTTCCAACTCGGTCAGTTGGTATACCGGCAGCCAGTAAGAGACGATCCCTCCGTCGGCCAGGCGGTCGCGCACCAGATGGAAATACTCCCGGGAATACAGACTGGCGATCCCTGCATGCTTTGGCGGCGGCGGCTCGGCCGTGATGATATCGTACCGGTTGGGCGTGGTCTGCAGAAAGAACCGGCCGTCCTCGACCACGGTCCGAACGCGCGGATCCAACAGCGGATTCATCCCGGGATTCGGAAACGGGATGGAGCCCAGCTCCAACACATCGCGGGAGATATCCACCACATCAACGGATTGTAATCCGGGTATGTCGGTCAGCGCGCCAGCGGTCGTGCCCACACCGAAGCAGATCAGCAGGGCGCGTCGGGGAGCCGGATGCACGGCGCCCGGCAGCCAGGCGAACAGGCTCATGTACCGGCGACTGCGAACGTCGGTGGCTGACATGGAATGATTGTTGGTCACCATCCGGAAGTAGTACGGCACACCCAGCAGCTCACGCCGCAGGTACTGGATGGTTTCGGTCAAACCTTCCCGGATAACGACGGGGTGCTCGCCGGCGGCTTCGAAACCGGACCTGGCGGCACTCAGGTAAACATCCGCCATTCGACCGAAAGGAAACAAGCCCAGGGCGACCACAAACACAATGGTCGCAGACCAGCTGGCCATCCGCCAAACAGATGGTGGGCGGGGCAAGGCAATTGCAGTCAAGATGGCGACGCCACCGTATGCCGCGGCCAGGATAAAAAGAGACTGTTCAATACCCCATGCCGGTATTAGCATGAACGCTCCCGCCAGGGAACCGACCATTGCGCCGCCGGTGTTGGCCAGCGTCGTCACCGCGGTGGACCGGCCGACGGTGACCACTTTGGATTGGATGGCTTGTCCCAGCAGAGTGAATAGCACGCCCGAGGCAAGCGCCACGGGAAACATGAGCGATATGGCACCCGGTAGAACGGCGAGATCCGGCGACCAACCGGAGCCGGGCCTGAGAACCGGTCCCGCCAGGAAATATCCGCCGGCAACCCAAGTCCCGGCAAGCAAAGCCGCTGGTCCCGCGAGACAATAGACCGTATCCAACCGTTTGAAAAAACGTGCGGCGATCAATCCACCGGAGCCGATGCCGGCCAGTACGACTGCCAACATCAGGCTGAAATTCCAGCTGAAGGCGTTGTGGAAGATGAGCAGCAGGCGAAACCAGACAACTTCCAGCGCAAGGAACACAGCTCCACTCAGGGCCGCTGCCGCAGCCAAGAGCCACACTGCCGGCGGAAAGGGCTTTGGCGCCTCGCGGTGATGTTCCAGTTCCACGGCCCGGTTGTTGGGTTGACGGCGGTCCAGACGGAAGGCCAGCAAGGCGGCCAGAATATTCAGGGCACCGGCGACTGCGGCGGCACCCCGGATACCCACGCTGGCGACCAGGCCCAGTTCTCCGATCAGTGCCCCGACCATTGCGCCCAGTGTGTTCCAACCGTACAAGTTGCCCAGAGCCCGACCGAAGTTTGAATCTTGGCGATGTATCGCCCGGACCAGCAACGGCAATGTCATGCCCATGGCGGTAGTGGGAACAAGCATCAGTAGAAACGACAGGGCCAGGCGAATCCCGTTAAGCAGGATGGCGTTGTCCAAAATTTGACCGAACAACGGCGCCAAGAGGGGTGACAAGGCCGGCAACAGCCAAACCAGCGCGTAACCGGTGCCGCCCACCGCAACTTCCAGAATCAGATATGCAAGCAGTGGCCGGGACCAGCGATCCGCCTGCCGGATTGCGACCGCGTTGCCCACGCCGAGTCCACCCATGAAGCCGGCCAGCACCAGGGCGGAGGCCCACACGCTGTTGCCCAAGGCCAAACTGGCTTGAACAAACCAGAGAGATTCGAACAGGAGGGCGGCAACACCAGACAGGAAGAACAGAATACAAATGGCACCTGTCATGCGGATCATTTTAACAGAGCGGCTTCGGTGAAGGTTTACTTTATCTGGCGAATGCCGTCTAATAGGGGTCTACGACAGGAGCAGCGGCGCGAATGGAGGCGAACGATGGAGGAAGGCGATTCTATCCGGTTCACCCGGGGAGCGGTGCGGCCTTGGGTTTGCCTGACCGAAGGATGGGAGCTGGTTCGGGGCCGGTATTGGTTGTTCGTGGGCATTACCGCCGCCGGCATGATCATCGGCTCCGTGGTGCCCATTGTTTTGTTCGGCGCCATGATGTGCGGCATCTATCTGTGTTACCTGGCGCGGCTGCGGGGAGAGGGGGTTGAATTTCGACAACTGTTTGACGGGTTTCAGTACTTTCAGTCCGGGTTGGTGGCGACCGTGCTGCTGTTCGGGGCCGGTCTAATGGTCACCCTGCCCCTTTCGCTGTCGCTCAGCGGGGTGGTGATCATGCTGCCGCTGTTCATCGACCGCGGCGGACTGACCGTGGCCTTCGCGCTCTACCTGGCCATAATCGGAGTGTTTGTCCTGAGCATCATGGCAGCGGCGATCATCCTGGGCACGTTTTTCATGTTCGCCTTCCCTTTGATCGCCGAGCACGGGCTGTCCGGAACGGCGGCAGTCCGTTTGGGGGCAAGGGCGGCCCAGGCGAATTTCTGGGGCGCCTTCCGGGTGATGGTTCTCCAGGTTCTGCTGGGTGTGGCAGGCGCCTGCTTCTGTTACGTCGGCGCGTTTCTGGTCTTGCCCGTGACCATGGGCGCGGTTATGGCCGCTTACCGGAAGGTGTTTCCTGCGCCGGCAACGCACCGCATTACCGGCGGCCCGGCGGCAGCAAATTCCTGAGTCGAAATTGACACTGAAACAAGCGTGGGAGGCGGAATTTGTGAAAACCGTCTACTTGGATTATAACGCCACAACCCCAGTTGCGCCGGAAGTTTTCTCGGCGATGCGGCCATACCTGGAAGGATGCTATGGCAATCCATCCTCGACTCACAGCTTCGGTCAGACGGCGCGCGACGGGCTGGAGACCGCGCGCGTCCGGGTGGCTGGCCTTCTGGGCACAACACCCGCCGAAATCGTTTTCACGGGCAGCGGGACGGAATCGAACAATCTGGCCATATTTGGGGTAACGCGGTCGTGTCGAAGGGATCGCGGCCACCTGATCACCTCGTCGGTGGAGCACCCGGCGGTGGTGGAAGTGTGCCGCCAGCTGGCCGCCGACGGATGGTCCGTCACCTGGTTGCCGGTGGACGGCGCCGGGCGCGTGGATCCTGACGATGTGCGGCGGGCCGTGCGGCCTGATACGTGTCTGGTCTCCGTCATGCACGCCAACAACGAGGTGGGGACGATCCAGCCGTTGCGGGAGATCGCCGCCCTTCTCCGGGAGCGGGGCATTCTGTTCCACGCCGATGCCGCTCAGAGCGTTGGCAAGCTCCGCTGCCGGGTAGATGAGCTGGGTGTGGATCTGCTCACGGTGGCCGGGCACAAGCTGTACGCGGCAAAGGGAGTCGGGGCGCTGTACGTACGTACAGGGGTCCGAATTGAGCCGTTTGTTCGAGGTGCCGGTCAGGAAGGCGGCCGGCGGCCGGGAACGGAGAATGTCGCCGGGATTGTCGGCCTGGGCGCCGCCTGCGAGCTGGCGGCCGCCGAAGGGGCAAGCCGTCCTACTCACCTGGGCCAGATGAGGGATCTGCTGCTGGCTCTGCTGGACTCGGAACTGGACGACATTTGCCGGCACGGTGTGCCGGCACCCGTGTTACCCAACACATTGAGTGTCGGCATTGGGGGCGTGTCGGTGACCGATCTCATGGCGACGCTGGAAGGGGTGGCCGCTTCCGCCGGTGCCGCGTGCCATGGCGCGGGCGGGGAGCCTTCAGCCACGCTCAAGGCCATGGGCGTTCCCGCGCATTACGCGCTCGGCACGCTGCGACTGTCCACTGGACGTCCGACCACCGAGGAAGAGATCCGTGCGGCGGCTGCCCGGATCATCGCTGCCGTGAGAAAGTTGCGGCATTAAGTCAGTTCGGGATTCACACGTTGGATGAGATGCACTCAGTTTGTTGAAATGCACCGACGCAACCATAACTGAAAATCATGTGCTGAGCACTCCCGTTGTGGACCCACGGACGGCATCGCTCCCGCCCTGAGGCGTTTGAATCCGCAAGCCCGGTTTGATAGTATTAGCCTTCGATCCGTTCTGAGCGGTCTGGCGATGCGTCATTGGTATCTATCATTTCTGATTGTCTGGGCAGCCGTAGTGGGTGCGGCCATCGCGGCCGAATCCAACCGGTTTGATGTGTCAGTGCGACAGGCCGAGCCTGACGCAAAACCGGCCGTCGGCGATCCTGTCGTGCTGGAACTGGAGCTCTGCTATCCGGCCGGCGCCAGCCGGCCGGAGCTGGTTCGCGATTTACCATCCGATGTGGCTGTCTTGGGTGAGGACCGGCTGGATCAGAAAGTTTTGAATGGAACAGTTCGTGAACGCCGCCGTTTACGTCTGGCATTTTTTAATACCGGAATTCGGCGTGTCGAGTCACTTCGGTATGTCTGCCGGGAGAGAGAACAGGCGCTTGAAGCCCGCACAGGTTCAATGACTGTGGTTATCCGAGCATTGCGACCCGACAACGACGAGACGCTGGATGAGCCTGAACCGCCTTGGATTATTCCATTTCCGGCTTGGCGCCTGGCCATCGTGATCGGGGCCGGACTGGCAATCCTGTTCGCGATCGGGCTTTTGGTCTGGTGGTTGCGGTGCCGGCGCAAGCAGCGGCAGGCGCCGGTCATCCCGCCAGATCTGCTGGCCCGCGACTGTCTGCACGACCTGGCCGGTCAGGATCTGCCTCGGCGGGGACACGTTCGGGAGTTCTACTTCCGGATTACTGAAATTGTCAAAGACTACCTGGGGAAAGAACTGGGCGTAGTGGTTCTGGAACGCACCACCGCCGAAATCGTGGATCAACTTCCTCGCGACGATCGCCTGACACGAAATGTGGTGATGCTCATCGCCCGGTTTTTTCAGGATGCCGACCGGATCAAGTTCGCCAATTATCCGGCGACACCAAAGGATGGCGACGTCGCGCTACAGCAGGCATTCGAGATCATTCGGCTGGTGCATGAGCTGGTGGCGGCCGCTCCTGGCATGAATGGCAGCGTCGATGCGCGCGTGACGGAGGTGGCGTCGTGAACCTGTTCCGCAACCCAGAAGCGCTGTGGTTGCTCGCGGCGTTGCCGTTCCTGGTTTGGCGGCACTGGCGTAACCTGCGGGTGGACGGCGCGGCGATGGGCCACCCCGCCGGTTTCGCTCTGAAGCCCGGCGGGGAGTTCTGGCTGCACCTGCACTTTCTGCTCAAGATCGCCGCTATTGTTCTTTTGGTGGTGGCCCTGGCCCGGCCGCAGAAGGTCATGGCGGGAGAGGAAGCCACCACCGACGGAGTGGACATCATGATCGCGCTCGACACTTCTGGCAGCATGGACGCCCGCGATTTCAAACCGCGCAACCGGCTTGGCGTGGCCAAGCAGGTGGTCCGTGATTTCATCAACGGACGCGTCTCCGATCGGATCGGCTTGGTGGTGTTCGCCGCCCGAGCGGTGACCCGCTGTCCGCTCACGGTGGACTATGACGTGCTGCTCCGGCTGGTGGATGCCACGGAACTGGGCGCGTTACCTGACGGAACGGCAATCGGCACCGCCTTGGCCACGGCGGTCGGTCGGCTGAAAGCATCGAAAGCCCGGTCGCGCGTGATCGTTTTGGTCACCGATGGTGTCAACAACACGGGCGAGATCGATCCACTCACCGCCGCCGAGATGGCTAAGGCTCTGGGCCACAAGGTTTACACGGTGGGAGTGGGCCGGGAGGGAACGGCCCCGTTTCCGGTGTTGAATCCGTATACGGGTCGAAAAGAGTTGGTGGAGCTGGAAGTGCGGATTGATGAAGACGTGCTTACCGATGTGGCACGGCGAACGGGCGGCCGTTACTTTCGGGCGACGGATCCGGCAGCGCTGAAAGCGATCTTCCGGCAGATCGACGCCCTCGAGCGGAGCAAGATTCATGTCCATCGCTGGTCGGACTATGTGGAATTGTATCCACCCTATGTTGTGACCGGTCTGGTCATGTTGAGTTTATGGACGGTGTTGGGAGGTACAATCCTCCGCCGGATGCCTTGACGGGCAGACGATCTCGAAACGAGGAACGTGGCGCGTGCGATTTGCCGACCCCCAGTGGCTCGATTGGTTGTGGGGCTTGATACCCCTGGCGCTGATGCTCATCGTATTGGGCGGATGGCACCGGCGGCAGCTGGCCTGCATCAGCCGTTCGCCCGATATACGGCTGCGTTTGCTGGCGGGAGTGAGCAATTCAAAGAAGATGATGGCGGCCGTTTTGCTCCTGGCAGCGTTTGCCGGCTGCCTGCTGGCGCTGGCCCGGCCGCAATGGGGCACCCGCATGGAGACCATCATCCGTCGAGGTGTGGACGTGCTCATCGCGGTGGACACCTCCCTGAGTATGAATACACCGGATACGCCGCCCAACCGCATGGGTAAAGCCAAACAGGAGCTGCAGGCATTGCTCGAAGATGTGGGCGACGCGCGCGTGGGCATCATCTCGTTCGCCGGCAGCGCGTTTCTGCAGTGTCCGCTCACCGTGGATCGGTCGGCGGCGGCACTGTTTCTTGAACTGATGGACACCGGCCAAATTCCCGATCCGGGCACTGATATCGGATCGGCCATCAGTCTGGCTCGCGATACCTTCCAACGCCACCAGCAAAAATACAAGGTGCTCATCTTATTGACCGATGGTGAGAATTTAAGCGGTGACCCGGTGGCTGAATCCCAACGGGCGGCTGATGAGGGGATCATAATTTTCACCATTGGCGTGGGCTCGCCAGCCGGACAGCCCATTCCCATCTTCAACGAGCATAACGAAATTATGGATTACAAGCGAGAGGCAGACGGAACTCCGGTCGTCAGCCGCCTGGACGAAGCGACGCTGACGGCTGTCGCCCGCACGGGCAACGGCCAATACTTCCGTGCATCGGTGTTGGAGGACGAGGTGGCGCTGCTGGCCGGGCACATCGACAACATGGAGAAGAAGGATCTTCAGTCCCAGATATCCCGTCGTTTTTTGGACCGTTACCAGATTCCGCTTCTGGCGGCGGTGCTGTGTCTCATCATCGAGGGGCTGCTCTCCGACAGCCGGCGCAGTTTCCGTCGGCTGTTGGGCGAAGCGGCCCGGGCATGGACACGCGTGCGGCTTCGCGCCGACCCCGGCCGGCGGCCCCGTGTGCAGGCGGGAGGGGTGCTGTCCGTGCCGCCGCCGGTGCGGTCGCACAAAGGGGTGGGATGATGCGATCGCGTTGGCCTGTCGGCTTCATGATCATGCTGGCAATATCCGCCACGGGGGGCATCTTGCGTGATCCGTTGCACGATGCCACCCGGAGAGGCAAAGAGCGCTTTGATCAAGGCCAATACCCCCAGGCGCTGGAGGCATTCGGGCGCGGCCGGGCAGAGGATCCAGACCATCCGGTGTTGGCGTTCAATATTGGGGACGCCTTGCTGGCCATGGGAAAGACGGCTGAAGCTCGAGCCGAGTACCAAAAAGCCATGGCTTCTTCAGACAACCGTTTGAAAGCCCGCACCCGGTATAACGCGGGCAACACCCATGCGGTCGATAACAATTGGACGGCTGCTGCTGCCGCGTTTCGGGACAGCCTGCTTCTCGATCCCGCCCAAACGGATGCCAAGCGGAATCTGGAACTGGCGCTGCGTAAAATAGCAGAGCAACAGGAACAACAACACCAACAACAACAAAGCGGGCACAGTCAGACGGACAAAGAGTCTCAAGCAGAAGGAGCGGGTGCTCAAAGCCGGGGCGGCAAGCAGACGGAAAAACAGCGATCAGAACAGCAAACTGATAAACGGACTGCTGGGCCAAAAAATCAATCCGCCGGCTCAGAGAAAAACCGTGAAGCTGCCGACACACCATTTACCGAACCCGGTCCGAAGGATAAGAAAACGGAGCGGACAAGAACCAAAACCACAGCTGAAGGAACAGATAAAAGAGATGCGGTTCCTGTAATGGATAAAGCACAGGCCATGCGGTTATTGCACGCTTTGGAAAAGCAAGAGAAGAATGAGCTGCTGCGATTACAGCAGGGGCAGGCACGCAAGCGCCCGCCTACGGAGCGGGACTGGTAACGTGGACAGGGCGCAGGGCCCGATGGAGCATGTTGGATGAGAACGCCAGAAGCTGAGCCGCGAGGGGTGCGCGTTAGAAGTATTCACCGCCACAGAGGTGCCGGCGTCGCCAGAGTACTCGTCGGCGTGGTTGTCCTGGCCGCTTGGTGTGGGATCGCGCGGGGCGAAGAGAAGAAGGTCCGAGCGGCAGCAAGCGCCGAACGGATTGGCCTGGAGAATACGGTGACGCTGGAGATCACCATTGAGGGTTCCGATGCCGCCGGGGCGGAGATTGTGGAAAAGCCATCCTCGCCGGATTTCCGGCTGATCGGTGGTCCCAACGTTTCCACTCAGTTCCGATTCATCAACGGAAATGCGTCATTCACCAAGGTTATCGCATACAGTTTCATGCCGCTCAAAACCGGACGACTTGAACTGCCCTCCGTGAAGATCCGGCTGGGTGAGCGGGTGTCCGGGACAAATCCTGTACCCGTTGAAGTTGTGGCCGGCAGTGTCGCGCCGCCCGGTCAGGGTGCCCGATCACCCTTCGGCACCCTGGATCCGTTCGGTTCGGACGCCGAGGCTGAGACGCCGGCCGACCCGGGAGCCGATCTGTTGCTGCGCCTTGAAAGCCCGGTCAACACGGTGTTTGTCGGTCAGCCCGTGCCGCTTGATCTGGTGCTCTACCACCGGGTTCGTATCGGTGGCGCCGATCTGGACAAAGAAGGTAAGTTCGAGGGCTTTTGGGTTGAGAATGTGGAACTCGATCCCCGCGACCCGGCCCGCGTGGGCCGGCGGGAGCACGATGGCCGCCAGTACAACACCCAGGTGCTGCGCCGTTGGGTGCTCTTTCCCTTGCGGTCGGGGCGGTTCGATTTAGATCCGTGGATCCTCCGGGTTCTGGTGGAAACACAGACGCGATCATTCTTCGGCATGACGCGGCGCCAGGTCGTACTCCGCCGAACGAATTCTATTGTGATTGATGTGATGGACTTTCCTGTGACCGGTCAGCCGACTGATTTTGCCGGATTGTGTGGCCGGTTCGACATCCAGGCCGAGTTGGATAAAACGACAACTGCAACAGGCGAGGCGGCCACCGTCCGTCTGACTGTGCGGGGTGAAGGCAACCTGCGCGGCATCCCCGAACAGAAAATGGCGGAAGTGCCGGGATGCAAAATATACACCCCCAAGATTTCGGAGAGCATCCGTCTGGTGAATGGCACGTTGCGCGGGAGCCGAACCTGGGAGTATGTGGTCATACCACTTGAACCCGGCGTGTTCGAGATGAGTATTCCCCGGCTGGTCTACTTCGATCCAGGAGCGCGAACCTATCGGATCGCATCCTCTCCAGCGCTGAGACTGAGTGCCAAGGGCGAACGTGTAGCTGGAACCGGGTTGGGTAATGCGGGCGGATTCGGCATGCCAGTCGAAATGAAGGGAAGGGATATTCGGCATATCCACTCAGGGCCCGAACTCGATCGAAGGCCTTCGGGACGGTTCTACCGTCGTCCCTGGTTCCCGGCGGCATTTGGCATCATTGTGCTCGTGACACTCGGAGCTATCGCTGTTGATGAGCGGCGCCGCTATCTCCAGCGCGACAAGCACGGCTGGGAACGCTCCCGCGCGGCGGTGCGGGCCCGGCGCGAGCTGCGGACTTGTGCCCGAATCGGCCGGAAAGGATATTCAGCCGACTTGTTCGCCGGTGTCCATCGCTTGCTCCAGAATTATCTTCAGGCGCGATTTGGAATCAACAGCATCGAACTCACCGGTACCCGGCTTCGCCAAGTGCTGGCGGAACACAACGTCTCTGAAACCGCCACCACGGATCTGTTGGGAATTCTGCAGCTGTGCGAGAGTTGTCGTTACGCTCCATCCGCCGCGCCAGCACTCAAACACGGGGAACTCCTGGGACGGGTCGAAAGGCTCTTGCGGGTGCTTGATGGAGGTTCGTCATGAACCGGTCAGGCCTCATCGGGTGGCTGACATTGGGTTTTCTGTCGATGGGAATGTTGGGGACCGTTCATTCCGAAGCGCCGATGCGGGCCGGGGTTCGGTTGTATAACAACGGTCAGTTTGAAGCGGCGGATCAGGCGTGGCGCCAGGCGGCTAAAGAAGCGCCGGGGAATGCCGAGTTGTATTACAACCTCGGCTGTAACGCTTTTCGGAGGAACTGTCTAGGTGAAGCTGTGCTGTATTTTCAGCGGACCTTATGGTTGAATCCGGGACATGGTGATGCGCGACATAACATCTTATATATCAATAGTATACAGACAAACAAGGTGCTGCCGAACCCGCCCGGGATACTCGAAATCATCCGGGACCGCATGATCGCCTGGATGGGGGTCGATGGAATCAGTGGGCTGGTCCTGATGGCGTTCACGTTTGTCTGCATGGCGGGGTGGTACGGATTGCGTGTGCGCCATCTGCCGGGCCGCCGCGCCGCACTCTGGTTTCTGGCGGGGACGCTGCTGCTTGCCCTTGCAACGGCTATCCTTTTTTGGGCGGTTGTAGAGCGTGATTCAGCTATTACTGACGGTGTCATTCTGGCACGCCAACAGGATGTCCGGAGCGGTCCTTCGCTCAGTAACCCGGTAATTTTCTCCATCCATGAGGGCTTGGTTGTTGAATTAGCCGCCCGAACAGACGGTTGGTATCAAGTGGTGCTGCCAAACGGTTGGAATGGCTGGGTGCCCGAACAGCAACTGGGTGTGGTGCAGTCTGTTGAATTGCCGATTTCTCGGCCAATAATGAAAGCGAAATGAAGAATTTCCACGACCCGCCCGGCGTGCGGGCCAGCTACGAATCCGTGCTTTCAAGCAATGAAAATTGACAATTGAGCTTCCAACCATTACATTATGACAGCACAGACACACATCGGAATATAGATGGCCACGATCCTGATTATCGAAGATGAATCGGAGATGGCCCGAGGCCTTAAAGACCTGCTCGAGTTTGAGAACCATCGGGCGGTGTTGGCCGAAGATGGCGCCGCCGGCCTGCGTCTCATCCGGACTGTGGCACCCGACCTGGTCGTGCTGGATCTCATGCTGCCCGACATGGATGGGTACGAAGTCTGTCGCCAGATCCGATCCCAGAACGGCCGCGTTCCCGTTCTTATGCTCACAGCCCGAAGCCAGGAGCACGACGTCATTCGGGGATTTGAAGCGGGTGTGGATGACTATGTCACCAAGCCCTTTTCGGTGGCGCAGCTGCTTGCCCGGATCAAGGCGCTGCTCCGTCGTAGTCAGGCCACGGAAACTTGTAAACAGGAATTTAAGATTGGACCGTGGCAGGTGGACTGTAACACCTTCGACCTGAGATGCGGGCAGGAGCAGATCCCGCTGACCTTTTATGAAGTGGAGATTCTCAAGCTCCTGCACCAACATCAGAATCAGCCGGTCTCTCGGGACACGATTTTTCAAAAGGTTTGGGGTATGGCCGCCGATCCCACCAACCGGGCCGTCGACAATTTTATCGCCAAGCTACGGAAAAAGATTGAAACCGACCAGAAAAAACCGCAACACCTGATCACCGTATACGGGATGGGTTATAAGCTGATTCCATAAGCCGAGATGCCGTTTGTGGGGAGGGTATCTTGCGACGCGTCCCGATATTTTCCTGCGGGCTGTGGTGGGCTGTCTGCATCTTTATTCTACTGAGCTCGGAATTCTCAGCGGGCCGGCAGGTTCCACGTGGAACATCAGCTATGCGGCAGGCGGAGGTCGCCGCACTCCAATGGGCTCACCGCGGCAAACAGGCTGAAGTTCTTCGCATCATGGCAACCTGGATCCATAGCCCTGACACCGCTCATCGGGCCGGCCGGCTGATTGCCGAGTTGGAAACCATATCAGGAAACAAGTTGCGGGTGGGACTGGATCCGGTGGAGACGGCTATCATCGATTTGCACCGCAAGTTGCTGACGGCTGAACCGAACTCACCCGAAGTACTGTTAGATCTTATCCAAACAGCACCGAATTGTTTCTATTGGGATTACGAGTTGGTCCGCCAGCTCAAGCCGCTGATAACCGAACGGGTTCGGTTGTTCCTGCGGCATTTGGGCCCGACGGATAATCCCTTTGTCCAGTTGGCCGGAGATTGTCTGAAGGGAGCCCGGGCGGTAGCTCGTTTGCCATTGAGCGGACGGTTGGCATCGAATCGGGCGTTGGATGCGCTCGCGGTTCGCGCGGAGATATTGCTCCAGTACGAGCAGTTGGATGCCGCCCGACTGACTGCAGGCCGGGTAGTTGAAATGGCATCCGGGGCAGATGATTGTTGGCGAGCTGCTGAAGGACGAATCCTGCTGGCGCAAATCGCGATCTCTGTCGGTGATGAGGGAGCCGCGGAGCGCCACCTGGATCAGGCATCCCGGCTGACGGCGGACTTTCCCCTGCCTTCTTTGTGTCGTCGGCGGGACTGTGTGACAGCCATGCTGCGCGTTCGACAGGGACGCTTGACAGAGGCGGCGGACCTGTTTAAATCGGCCCTCGCTTCCGGGCGGGATCTGCACGATCGTGTTCACGCCGCGGCCATGGTCAATCGGGGTTTTGTTTTGGACGAACTCGGTCAATCCACCGAGGCGGTGCGGTGTTATGAATCAGCATTAGCTTACTATGAGGCAAGAGATGATTCGACGGCTGTAGCGCTGGTTCGCTTGAATCGAGGCGCGTTACTGGAGCGTTTGAACTTGATCGAAAGGGCGAAGGAGGATTATGAGTCGGTCTTGACACTTTCCCCGTCAGACGCGGCATCATCGCTGATCGTTTTGGCGGAAGGCAATTTGGGAAACATTTACTCCCGGAAAAGGCGGTGGGATGAGGCGGTGAATTGCTACCTGCGGGCCATCGCTGCGGCTGAAGGAACGGGCGAATGGGCCCGGGCGGCGCAAATTGCCGGAAATTTGGCCATCACCCAACTGGCCAACAAGCATGAAGCGGCGGCGAAATCGGCTCTGCGGAAAGCCCGTCGTTTGCATAACCGGCAGCCCACCCCTCTTGGACAGTTCATGATCCGGGGCGTCTCCGCCCATTTCTTGTTTGAACAAGGCAAGATGGCGCAAGCGGTTAAAGAGTTTGGTTCTCTGGGCGATGAGCTTCGCTCCGCCGGCTATCGCGCCCTGGCGTGGGAGATGTACTTTTTCCAGGGAAAAGCACTGGCGGGCCTTGGCCGGCATGAACAGGCCCTGGAGTGTTTTAACCGGACCATGGACGACTTTGAACGATTGGAGCAGGATTGCGCCAACGCGGAGATTCAACTTCATTTTTTGGAGAATTGTGATGAAGTAGTCGAAGCATCGCTGGCCAGTCTTGTCGAACTGATGCGACGCGGCTCACCGTCCGCCTGGACCGAAGCGGAAGCGTTCCGTTTGATCGAAGCGTATCGGGGCCGAGTTCTTGTCCGCGAGATGGGCGGTCAGCTTCCAACGAATTCATCGTCAGCCGTTATGATGAAACTGTCTGCAGTTCAGAGCTGGTTGAAACGACGATCGGCATTTGCGGTCATGATCTTTCAAGGCGTCGAGGCGGTCTATCGGCTTCAGCTCAGCGGGCACGATGCCCGCCTGGAAAAAGTGACGTCGACGGACCGGTTCAAGGAAACAGTGGCGGCCGCCGGTTGGGATCGACCGGAGGCAGAGCTTGCGCGACAATCACTGGCCCAAATTCTGTTAGGGAACGCAATGGCTCAGAAGCTGCGGCAGTGCAACGAACTGTTTGTCCTCCCGGATGGTTGCCTCTACCACCTTCCTGTCGAATTGCTACCGGTTACTGCGTCGGACGGGCGTACTCTCCCGTTGGGAGAACAATTGCCGGTCATCTATTTGCCGGCTTGGCGTTTCTTGGCGGTTCGGGACAGCATCGATGCCGATCGAACATCCGTGACCGGCTTTCTTGGGATTCACGGCTTTCCGTCAGGCGCGGCTGGTAAAACGGGCCTGCCTTGGGCGGAGCAGGAAGTGCGTGTCGCGGCACGCACCCTTCGGTGGCCCCAAATACGGCTGGTGGCGGGTGAAGAGTTCAGCCGTGGTATCGGTCCGGTCAATCAGCCGGGCCATACCTGGGATGTCATTCATGTGGCGACCCACATTGAAACTGATGAAGCGGCCCCTTGGGAGAGCCGGATATTATTGACCACGCAAGGCAATCAAACCATCAGCGTTTCCTTGTCAGAATTGCAAGCGAGTCGTTGGCAAGCCAATCTGGTTGTATTGTCAGGCTGTTCTTCCGGCCGGGGCCGAGTGTTTCCCGGGGATGGCAACTTCAGTTTGGGGCGGGCGATGCTGGCGTCAGGCAGCCGGGCTGTACTCCTGACTCTGTCACCTGTGCTGGACATGTCCGCGGCGGCATTCATGGATCGGTTTTATCGGGAATTGCCCAGGCATTCGGGCCAGGCGGCGTTCGCGCTTCGCGCGGCCCGCCGTTGGATGCGACGCGACCCCGCGTTTCATCATCCTCGTCATTGGGGCAGCTTCGTGCTTTTCGGCCTTCCACACCCCATCAAGGCGAAAGCTGCTGATCAAGCCAGGGAAGATCTCATTTATCTTTTGGTGTTGTTGACTGTCGCATGCACCTTGGCAGCCCGAATTGCATGGTCCTCCACCGGGCGTTGAATGCCTGCATCGCGCCAGATTGTGTTTAGGCACGGGAAAATGGTAAACTGTCCCGCTGGAAACATACTGAATCTGGGGGCGCCGATGAATAACAACGATTCGAATCCTGATGATTTCCAGGTGGTGGACAAGCGAAAAGTGACCCAAGAGGGTGGTCTCCGAGAAGAAGCCGTTCCGAAAGGCGGCGATCGGGACCCGGCACCGCCCGACGCGGCACAAGTTGAAAACACGCCAGACGGGCCGCCGTCGGCGGATTTTACCTTCATTCTGAACAATCTGGCCATGCCGGCTGTGGCATTCTTGGGCGATATTCCCGACCCGGCCACGGGCAAAACCCAGCTCAACCTGCCGGTGGCCAAGTTGTTCATTGACTCCCTGGTCGTGCTTCGGGAAAAAACGCGCGGCAACCTGACTGCTGAGGAGGAGCGCCTGCTCGACGGCCTCCTTGCAAACCTGCAACTCCGCTTTGTCGAGAAAAGTGGCAGCGGAATCACCCTTTCATGAGGATTATTCGGGAAGTAAACCAGATCGCCGGTGCTTTTCATCGACCGGTTGTGACCATCGGCAACTTTGATGGAGTGCACTCCGGCCACCGCAGCCTGCTTCAGCTGATGCGCCGAGAGGCCGATCGAAGAAAGGTCTACGCGGTGTTGGTGACTTTCCATCCGCACCCGCTGGCCGTGCTGGCCCCGGAGCGTTGCCCACCGCTGCTCCAAACGTTGGAACAGAAACTGGAGCTATTTGCGGACGCACGGCTGGATGGAGTTGTCGTCTATCCGTTCAGTCACGAAATGTCCCTTCTGACCGCGGAGGAATTTATTCGGGACTTGTTATTCCGCGATCTGGACATGTCCGCCGTGGTGATCGGCGCCCAATTCAGCTTCGGCCACGACCGACGGGGCAACACGCAGCTTCTGCATGAAATGGGCGCCGCCTTGGGGTTCGATGTGATCCCCGCGATGGAAACCGAGGCTGGCGGAGAAGTGGTTTCCAGCACCCGGATCCGACACCTGTTGATGACCGGTGAAGTGGCGACGGCTAACCGACTGTTGGGTCATCGCTATGCTGTAGACGGCCGGGTGGAGGGTGGTTCTAAAATTGGCAGACAGATCGGATTTCCGACGGCCAACGTGCAATCGCCGATACAATTGCTGCTTCCAAACGGAGTTTACGCGGCCTCGCTCCAAACCGGCGGCAAGCGATGGGACGGCGCGGCCAATCTGGGTGTCCGACCGTCGATTGAAACCGGCAAGTCTCTGTCCTGCCGGCAGCGCGTTTTGGAAATCCACCTGTTTGATTGTGCGGAAGATCTGTACGGCCACTCCGTTCGGGTGTATTTTGAGGAGATGATCCGGCCCGAATACAGTTTTCCTACGTTGGCGGAACTAATTACCCAGATACGTAAAGACGTTGACGCCTGCCGATCAGTATTTCAATGTCGATCTAGCGGCGGCTAGCGTTCGCTTTTCGATGCTATTTCATCGAGGATTGAAACGATCAGGATCCAGGAAGAATCCCTGATTGTGAATCTGTGCCGAGGGGTGTGTGATGTCGAAGAAAACGTGGCCGATTCTGTTGCTGATGTTTTTGTCGACCGGAGCTTGGACCCGAGCCGCCGACGATCCCCGCGCGCAGACGGTGATCCAGCGGACCATCCAGGCTCTAGGTGGACAAAGGTTTTTGACATGGAAAGACATGTATGGCACTGGCCGGTTTTTTATCATCAAGAGGGATGGACAGTCTTGGACGAAATTCTGGGAGTACTATCGTTGGGAAGGCAAATCCCGGACAGAACTGGAAAAGCAGCGTGAAGCTTTGGCGGACATCTTCAACCTTGAACTCGGCAAAGGCTGGACGTACGAATACGGCCGGGTCAAACCCAAAACCGAGGAGGAACTGCGGCGCTTTCGCCTGTCGGAGAAACGGAACATATACAACATCTTTCGGAGCCGCTGGAAGGAAGACGGGATGAAGGTATTGTACTACGGCCCTTCCGAAATTGAGACGGTTAAGCCCATGGAGGCCTTGGAGTTTATCGATGCAGAAAACTACACGGTGACCGTCTTGTTTGAAGAAGGCGTTGCCCTACCTGTCAAGGTGGAATATCAGGACCGGAATGAAGACGGGATCGTTCTGCCCAAATCGGAGATGTTTTTTCGCTGGTTCAGCTCCGACGGGGTGATGGCGCCGCATCGGGTCGAATTCTTTACCCGTGAGAAAAACACGGGATTGGTGGAATACGCAGAGGTCAAGTTTAACGTTGGCTTGACCGATGATCTGTTCCTGGAGCCTGTTCCTGCCGCTAAAAAGAAATAATCGGCGGTGACGCATGGCGGTTGAGGCGGGCGTTTTCGATGTGATCGTAATCGGGGCCGGTCATGCCGGCTGTGAGGCGGCCCATGCCGCCGCCCGCCTTGGTGCCCGGACTGCCTTGATTTCACCCAATCTCAACCTGGTCGCATCCATGTCATGCAATCCGGCCATCGGCGGGATTGCCAAAGGACACCTGGTCCGAGAGATTGACGCAATGGGCGGACTGCAGGGCCTGATCGCCGACCGGACCGGCATCCAGTTCCGACTGCTGAACAGGCGGCGGGGTCCGGCGGTTCAGAGTCCCAGAACTCAATCGGACCGGGATCGCTATCGGCAGGAAATGAAACGAGCGCTGGAAGGCGTGCCCAATCTTCACTTGATACAAGGCGAGGTTGTTGAAATAACGGAGCGGGGCGATAGCGCCACGGGAGTCACGCTTCATGATGAGCGCTGGTATCGGGCCAGCGCCGTCGTCCTCACCACCGGCACGTTTCTCAACGGACTCATTCACATCGGTCCGCTCCGGATTCCGGCGGGCCGGGCCGGAGAACCGCCTTCGGTGGCCTTGGCCGAATGCCTTCGCCGGTTGGGTTATACCTGCGAACGGCTGAAAACCGGCACTCCTCCGCGGATTGACGGTCGGACGGTCGATTACACCCGGATGGCCGTTCAAGAAGGAGATGAAAAGCCGACGTTTCTTTCGTTTCGGACATCCGCCGCCACGTTACCCCAAACCTGCTGTCACATCGTCCATACCGATGACCGCGTACACCGTATAATCCGGGAACACCTTCACCGCTCGCCGCTTTTTTCCGGCCAGATCACCGGGATTGGCCCTCGCTATTGCCCGTCGATTGAAGACAAGGTGGTGAAATTCCCCGACAAAGACCGCCATCAGCTCTTCGTCGAACCGGAGGGTTTGGACACCCGCGAGCTTTACCTCAACGGTTTTTCCTCAAGCATGCCGCTGGACGTTCAGATCAGCATGCTGCACGCGCTGCCAGGTTTCGAACAAGCGGAGATCATCCGGCCGGCATACGCCATCGAGTATGACTTCATCCAACCCACTGAATTATGGCCATCGCTGGAAAGCAGGCGGATCGGGGGGCTGTTTCATGCCGGACAAATCAACGGTACCAGCGGGTACGAGGAAGCCGCGGCTCAGGGACTGGTCGCCGGAATTAATGCCGCCCGGAAAACCGCCGGGAACGAATCATTCCTAGTTGACCGCTCCATGGGCTACCTGGGCATCCTGATCCGTGACCTGACCGATCGCGGAGTGGATGAACCCTATCGCATGTTCACCTCACGGGCGGAATTGCGTCTGCTGTTCCGCATTGACAACGCGGACGAGCGGCTCACTCCAGTCGGACGCCGAATCGGCCTGGTGGACGATGCGCGCTGGGAGGCGTACACCCGCAAGTATGTCACGTTGGAATCCGTGGCGGGTTATGTGCGGAGCAAGCACATCTCGCGCGCCAGGGATCCGGTGGGAGACCTGCCGGAGCATGTACAGCAGGCCATCGGATCGGGCCGGGCGCTCGCCCAACTCATCAAGATGCCCGAAATCCGGCTTCGCGAACTGGCGCCACTGCTCGTGCACGACGAAGTCGCCGCGCCGCCGGAAATCCTGGACCAGGTTGAGCACGATTTCAAGTATGCCGGATACATCGATCTTCAGCGGAACGAATTGAAACGGCTTGAGAAAAAACGGGATCGCCGCATCCCGGCGGATTTCGACTACGACCGCGTCCCATCGCTCTCGCAGGAAATGCGTGAACGGCTGAAACGGTCACGGCCTGACTCGCTGCTTGCCGCCGAACACATGCGGGGCATTACACCGGCTGCCTTGTCGGCATTAAGCGTTTTTATGGAAATGGACGCTTCGACGGCAGCCCAGGATACATCTGGTGAACCAGTCTGAACGTCAGCACGAGCCGCTGGATACGTACGTTTCGTTGCTCTACCATTGGAACCGGCGCATCCGGCTGGTGGGCGAGCGAGACCCTGAGACTTTCCGCCGCAAGCACCTGGGCGAGGTGGTTGCCGCTTTCAGTATTCTCACGCCGGTCGCCTGGCAGCTGGCGGTCGACATAGGATCCGGCAACGGATTGGTGGCCGTGCCACTGGCGCTGGCGTACCCGGAGCGTCGGGTTGTCGCAGTAGAACCCCGGCAAAAGAAATGCGCTTTTTTGAGAGTGGTCAAGCATAAACTCGGCATGACCAATTTCGAGGTGGCGGCAATGAGACTAGAGGAGTATGCTGCCCCGGCGGGCATGCACGTGTTGTGGATGGCCAGGGCTCTTGAAATCGCCCCTGCGGTCCTGCTCTCGGTATTGCGCGGGCACCCCGGCGACACGCTGATGCTGTTTTCGGGAAAAACGTCCCCCGCAACGCGGGTATTCATCGAAGGCCAGGGAACTTTGCTGGTGATTGGCCGGCAAACGTCGGACATAGATCCACAGCGGACGGTGACGCTGGCCCGTATTCTGGGTTGATGTTTCACGTGAAACCCGGTCTGGAGTTTTCACTTTCCCTTGGTGGGGGGTTGTGCTAAATTTGTACATTCTGCGGGCTGAATTATGAGCAAGATCATCGCAATCGCCAACCAGAAAGGCGGAGTCGGCAAGACGACCACAACCATCAACTTGTCGGCGTGCTTCTCTTTGGCGGGCCTGAAAGTGCTGGTGGTGGATTGTGATTCTCAGGCCAACTGCAGCAGCGGGCTTGGATCCGAGCGGCGCAATGGTCGCAAGAGCATGTATCATGTTTTGGTAATGGGGGAGCCCGTCGAGAACATCATCCAACCCACCGAGCTGGACAACCTCTTTTTAGCCCCGGCTGACAAAAACCTTGCGGGCGCTCCCATCGAACTCATCGACATGGATGAGCGGGAGTATCTGCTTCGGCGACAGTTGGATCGAATCCGAGACCAGTACGACTACATCCTGATCGATTCACCACCGGCGATCAACCTGCTGACAATCAATGGTTTGGTGGCGGCGGATTCGGTATTGATCCCCATCCAGTGCGAGTATTTTGCACTCGAAGGAGTGACCGAGCTGTGGGACACACTGATCCGCGTCCGGAGGAGTTTCAATCCCCAGTTGTCCATTGAGGGCATGTTGCTGACGATGTTTGATGAACGGACCAACCTGTCGACACAGGTCCGGAACGATCTGCTCAATTTTTTTAGGGATCAGGTCTTCCGGACCATCATTCCCCGAAACGTGCGCCTGGCCGAAGCCCCCAGCTTCGGGAAGCCGATCATCCTGTACGACGCCCGCTCACGAGGAGCCAACGCTTATATCTCTCTGGCAAAGGAAATACTGGAAAATGAAAAGACGCGTGCTCGGTAAGGGCATGGACGCCCTGCTGCCGTCGGTGGAAACTGATGGTACCCCCCTGACCGTCGACATCGATCTGCTGTATCCCAATCCGAAGCAGCCCCGCCTGAGTTTCGGTCAGGAATCGTTGGATGAGCTGGCGGCTTCCATCCGCGAACACGGAATTGTACAGCCCATCATCGCCCGCCGCCGGGGCGACCGATACGAGATCATTGCAGGCGAACGACGCTGGCGCGCGGCGCAAACAGCCGCCCTGACCAAGGTCCCGGTCGTGGTCCGGGAAGTTCCCGACGAGAAGATGCTTGAACTCGCACTGCTGGAGAACATCCAACGTGAGGATTTGAACCCAATCGAAGAGGCTCGGGCCTATCACCTGCTGATCCAGGACCAAAAACTCAAGCAAGACGATCTGGCTCGCCGTTTGGGGAAAGCCAGGCCGACGATCACCAATGCGTTGCGGTTGTTGCAGCTTCCTCAGGGTGTGCAGGATATGTTGGAGCAGGGGCGATTAACCGCAGGACAGGCGCGCCCCCTCTTATCTCTTCCTGGCAGCAAGATGCAAACGGAAATAGCCCGCGTGATTGCCGAGCGCGACCTTTCGGCCCGGGAAGCGGAACGGTTGGTGAGTCGGCTTTTGAAAACCCAGCCGAGCGGTCGAGCGAAAACGACGGCGGATCCGCATATTCTCGCCGCCGAAGAAAAACTCTGCCAGCGGCTGGGTACTCGGGTGCGGATCCAAACGGGCGGGCGCGGCGGTCAAATAGTGATTCATTACGGTTCGGCCGCAGAATTGGAGCGCCTGTATTCGGTTCTCAGTCGAGTTGAAGGATAATGGTGCGATCATGAAGAACAAGAGCGAGTTGGACGGATATCTCGGCCCGAATGTTCATATCAAGGGCGATCTGCTTTCGGAGAATACGCTTCGGTTCGACGCTTTTCTGGAGGGAACCTTGGTCGCCAAGGATGAACTGATCATGGGCACGGAAGGGAAGGTGCGCGGCCAGGTGGTCGGCCGGCAACTGACGCTCGCAGGCCATATCGAAGGTGACGTCTACGCGGTGGGAACACTCGAACTGCTGAAGGGGGCATCCATATGCGGCCAACTGTGTGGACCAACGGTCCAGGTGCGTGAAGGGGCGGTTGTGGACGGACGCTGCCTAATGGGAAAATGCGCCGAAGCAGCCATCGGACCCGTCCGTCAGAAATTCAAAATCTGATGATTCGTTGGCCTTAACACCATCCGTTTGAGGCTGAAGTTTGAAAGATTGCGTTTCCTTTGATTATATCTGGCCCGGGACACGATGAAGAGCGAAAAAACCCGCTCGCGGAGCCATCTTGAAACCCAGTCCGGATTGAGTGCCTTCGAGAGGCGCTTCGAGCATTGGCGCCGCACGGTGGGGCTCCTGCTCGGGCCGATCGGTTTCATCGCGCTGGAAATGTTCCAACCGGCCGGACTCAGTGTCGCCGGTGCGCACCTGGCGGCGGTTATGGTGTGGGTGCTGGTGTGGTGGATCTGCGAGGCGGTGCCGTTGCCGGTGACCGCGCTGCTCGGACCCGTATTGGCGGTACTGTTGGGGGTCATACCCGCCCGGGAGGCCATGGCTCCGTTCGCCGATCCGGTGATTTTTCTATTCCTGGGCGGCTTCTTGATTGCTGAGGGGATGAAAGCCCACGGCTTGGACCGGCGGGCCGCAGGTTGGGTGCTTGGTGTTCGCTGGACTGGAGCCGGTCCGCTGCGGGTAATCGCTGCATTCGCCGCGATTGCCGCCGGCTTGTCCATGTGGCTTTCCAACAGCGTGACAACCGCGATGCTCTATCCAATGGCGCTTGGCGTGCTCGGGGCACTCAACCGGGGTAACCCGGGAGACGAGCATTCGCCGACCGAATCGCACACACCGAAATTTGCCACAGGCTTGTTGCTTGCCTGCGCCTATGCCGCATCCATCGGAGGCATATGCACGCCGGTCGGATCACCGCCCAACTTGATCGCCATTGGCTATCTCGCCAATCTCGCGGATCAGCGAATCGATTTTTTCTCGTGGTTGTTCATCTGTCTGCCGATCATGGCGCTGATGCTCGGGTTCATGTTCGTGATCATCCGCATCCTGCATCCTCCCGAAACAGCCAAATTATCCGGAGCGGATCTGCTGACAAATTGCCGCCGGGAATCAGGTCCATGGACAAAAGGCGAACGCAATGTGGCCGTGGCCTTTGGATTAGCGGTCACCCTGTGGCTCCTGCCTGGAATCTGCGCACTGTTCGTCGGGACCAGCCACCCGGCGTACATCCGGCTTCAGGCGGTCTTGCCTGAAGGTGGCGTTGCAATTGCCGCAGCCGCCCTGCTTTTCGTCCTGCCCGTCGACTGGGCGCGCCGACAATTCACCCTGACCTGGAGCCAGGCAACCCGCATCGATTGGGGAACACTCATCCTGTTCGGCGGCGGACTGTCTCTGGGCGGGATGATGTTCAAGACCGGCTTGGCGGAAAAGATCGGGACAGTCCTGGTGCAAGGCAGCGGGGCCGCGTCACTGGCGGCGTTGACGGTTGTGTTCACCACGTTCTCCATATTTTTTACCGAGATTGTCTCCAACACGGCGACCGCCACCATGTTGGTGCCGCTGGCCATCAGTGCCGCTCAGACCGCCGGCGTCAGTCCGGTGGAGCCGGCCATCGGAACTGCACTTGGATGCAGCATGGCGTTCATGTTGCCGGTGGCGACTCCACCCAACGCAATCATCTATGGCTCAGGAACGATCCGAATCACCGCGATGATCAAAACCGGATGGTGGCTGAACTTATTGGCCAGCGCGCTGGTTTCATTGTCTGTTTTGATTCTGGTTCCGTTGGCGTTGGGGCGGTGAACGCCACCCTGATCACGGAAACCGAATATTACAATATTGTTATAAGCGTGGCGAGCAGCAGCCGCCTGAAAAAAAGTGGGGGGTTAATCGTCGACAGCGATCTTGATGGACTTGAGGAAGAGGTAGTCGTCTTTTGACAGATTCAGGGTGGACTTGTCGTCGAGAGCCGCGTCGGCATTGTCGGTGCGGGCCACGGCACCGGCCTCGCCGCCCGTCCCGGAGTTAAACGAGATCTGCACGTTATAGCCCTGTCCGTGGATGCTCCGGATAATCTCCTTGAGTTCCTTGTTCTCACGGATGACTTGGTTGAGGATCTCGTTCAGTTCCTGGACCAGTTTCTCAATGTTCTTGTTCATGGTCCACCTCGACGCTTCCGCCTCTATCATAGAAAATCAGCAGGGAACCTGTCAATACCAGCGAAAAAATGGCCGCCGGCGGAATTCGCATTCCCGAACAGTAAGATGATCCCCGCCGGCAAAGTTCTCAAAATATCACTCGGGAAGACGCCGCAGAACAGGCGGTACCCGCGAAAGATTCAGGTTCGCGTGGGCTGTTTCTTCATGAAGGAGGCTAGAGACTGGAGCAGGCTTTTGATGAAAAACAGGAGTTCGGCCTTCGTTTTTCGAGTCTTCTCCATGCGGAAACGCATGGAGAAGCCATACCACCCCATAAACAGAAGGGCATAAACCGGCCCCAGTGGCAGTCGAAGCAAGAATGGCAGTCCGGGGCGCAACCAGGGAAACGAGACGACGATCCCGAACAGCTTATGCAATCGCTCCACCTGTCTCTTTTCGACGGGATTGGGAAAATTCAGGGCGCTAAAGCTGTTGGTGCGTTCCGGAAGGTCGTCGGTCAAGCTGTCGATGAAGCCGTTTGCCTCAGCGAAACGGGCGAGTTCGGTTCCGGGCAACGGATAGAACAAATGCGCGACGGCATACTGGGGCCGGCAGGCGATATTCAGATCCAGGGTCTGAAGGTCCACCGCCAGTGGATGAGGCACCGGCAGCGCCAGGATGTTCTGCGTCATAAACCGAATTTTGCAACGATGGAGGAGCCGGCTGAGTGTCAAAAACTGTTCATGTTTGATATACCGTTTAAGCAAGTCCCCCGCAACGCTCGGATCGCCGCATTCGACGCCGAAACAGATCACGGAACACCCCGCGTCACGGAGCTGCTCAATCTGACGTTCGTTGGTGTAGTTGGCATGGGTGTTGATCATGAACGGGACGCCCACGCGGCGGGGATACTCGGTGGTGAAGGCCTCCAACCATTCCGGGCTGCAGAAAGTGAAAATGTCATCGTCGATGTAGGCGAAACGCATTCCGAACTCGGCCTTGACCGCTTCCATCTCGCGCAGCAGATGATCGACACTCCGTCTGCGGAACAGCGTGCCGCACGATCGGAACATATGATTGTACGTGTGGTTGAAGCAGTACGTACAGGCATTGGGACAACCGCGACCAGCCATAAAAATGTGCGTGGGGTTCGAAGCAAGGAGCGGATTGCCCTTAGCCATGATCCGTCGATCGGCGAATGGCAATGTGTCGAGATCTTCGACCAACGGCGCGGGACCGTTTCGGATCACCAGGCCGTCGACGTGGAAATGCATACCGGCGGTTCCGCGGAAATCTAATCCCCGCGAAAACCGGTCGAGGAAGACAGGAAAACTGATATCGCCTTCGCCGAACGCCACGGCCTGGATGAACGGCTCTTCAATGATGTCCTGAAAAAAAGTGGCGTGCGGCCCGCCCATCAGGATGAACACGCCGGTATCCGCATGGAGGCGACGCGCCAGCTCGCGCAGCTGAGGATACTCCGGGCTCATCACACTCACGGCCAGGATTGACGGACTGATCCGTCGCACGGTATCCAGCAGACGCGGATAGTCCAATCCGTCGGCGATGATGAGATCGGTTTGCCACCCTTGAGCCAGCGCCAGCGCAGAGAGCTGCATGACACCCAAGCGCTCCATGGTGTATAGATTCTTTACTAAAAATACGACTTGTGGCGCCATGGCGATATCCCCGAAGGAGATGGTAGCACTCCCGGCACAGCGTGTCAAAAAACGCGTGGAATAAGATGCCTGGGAGCCGACACCGGAGTTGATTTTTAATGTTTTTGTGGTATAGTATATTTAGTCAAGCAGAGACTGTTCAGGAGGTGGGCATGAACCGCAAGTTTCCTCATTGTGGGGGTGCTCGCTAATCTGGCTGTTTCGGAAGCCAGGGGCCTGACCCGACCGGGTTGCCCGCGCGCGAAAAGCGCCACCAGGGATCAGCCAGCCGGAAAAGCACCCTGAGACGAGGTCGGATTTTCCTGGAGGAGTACATCAGACAGCGAAAACTGAATAGGTGGTTTTCCAACGACGAATCCAAGTGATTCGAAAAATTCCGTAGGGAATGACGTAACGGCAGCATGGGCTGCCGTTACCCTTTTCTAAACCGACCACGAGGCAGTCTTAATGAAGATCCATTTTTATGGGCACGCCGCGTTCATGCTGCTCGGCTCGCGACGCATCCTGATCGATCCTTTTCTGAGCGGCAATCCGTTGTGCCCTATCACCGAGGACGCGTTGCCGGCGGCTGACGCAGTGGTGGTGAGTCACGATCACCCCGATCATCTGGGGGACGCGTTCGCGATCTGCCGCGAACACGGTGCAATTCTTTACAGTCTGCACGAAATTGCGGTGATGGCCGGCCAACTTGGCATCCAAGCCGAAGGGATGAATATCGGCGGCAAGATCTGCGCAGAAGGATTCGTGATTCACCTAGTCCCCGCGTTCCACACCTCCCCGTCAGGAGGAGTCTGCGGCGTGGTCATTGAAATCGATGGACACACCGTGTATCACACCGGTGACACCGGCTTGTTCGGCGACATGCGTCTAATCGGTGACATCTTCCATCCGGAAGTGATGTTGGTGGCCATCGGTGATCGTTATACAATGGGCCCGGAAATGGCCGCCCGGGCGGTGGAACTGGTCCGCCCGCAGCGGGTTGTCCCGATGCACTACGGCACCTGGCCCGTCATCGCTGCGGATCCACAGGTGTTTCGGTCACTCGCCGAGGCCTATGCGCCGGTGGAGATACTGCCGCCCGGTGGTTGCCTCGAAATATAATCACCGGTGAGTCGGTACTTTGTCAGCCGGCCGCATGTGCACGTGTGTCGAAGAAAGCGGTCAGGGAAAACACGACATCTGTGCTGATCCGATTGACAGAACCGGTGTTGGCTCGTTGCGGGAACGTGTGTTAAGATCGGACCCCATGAGCCGGTCCCATGATCGCCCGGCACGGACAAAATCCGTTTCATTGAGCTTGCCGCCGTCTGTCACCGCTTGTCTGGCCACGCTGAATGGTCTGGCCGACAAGGGCGGCTGGGCGGGGCTGTTCGGCCGGGAAGCGCCACTTGAACTGGAAATCGGTTTCGGCTGGGACGCCTTCCTGCTGGAACAGGCCCGCACCCGGCCAGCGGTCGATTTTATCGGTATCGAATATGACCGCCAGCGGGTTCTGGCGCTGGCCCGAAAGGCATTGACGGCTGGGGTGGACAATCTGCGGCTGGTCTGGGGCGACGCCGACTATCATCTGCCGCGGTTGTTTCAACCGGCCAGCCTCCAACGGGTCTACATCCGTTTCCCCGATCCGTGGCCTAAAAAGCGGCACCACAAAAACCGCCTGCTGGGGCCTGAATTCTTGCGCCGGCTGTTCTGGCACGTGGCCGAGGGAGGGGAACTCATCGTGGGGACCGACGATCCGGCTTATCGTGATTTCATACAGGAAAGCCTGTTGGCGGTAACCGGGCTGCGCAACATGGCGGTGCCGCAGCCGTGGCTGGAATCGGTGCCGGATCTGCCCATGTCGAAATTCGAAACCCTCTTCCGGTCGCAGGGCAAGGGGGTGTATTACTTCCGCTACGCGCGAGGCAGCGGTTTTTCGGATGCGCATGCGGAGATCGCCGCCGCGGTGTTGTCCCGAATCCCCCGGAGGGTGTGCGAGATGCCCCACGTCGTTTTTTCAACCTCTTTGGAGCTGAATGCCGTCTGCCGTGGCTTCGAGCCGTTTCAGTGGTGGGACCGCGACGCATTGTTCAAGGTTAACGAGATATGGCTCGCGTCAAGAGCAACCGCCGTGCTGCTGGAATGTGTCATCGTCTTCGACGGACATGATGAATGTTTCTACGTGGAAGTGGCCAACAAACGCGATAGCACGGTGGTGCGGGTGTCATCAATCAAGGAAGTGGAGCGAACCGAACTGATTTTTCGGTTTCTGGCGGGCTTGGTCCGGCATTTCATGACCCTGTTTCCTGACCTCCGGGTGTTGCGCCATAACTTGGGCGCTTGGGCGCAACGAGCGGAGGTTAGTCGGGACTGAGGTGATTATTCCAGAGAAAACCGGAATCATGGAACCGAACCTGCTACCGTGGAACGATGTCGGAGTATTTTTCCGCAGGTTGTTCGGCGGCCGGGTCAGCAAAGTGCTCGTCAACGTCGGGCGTCCGTGTCCCCATCGCGCGTCGGGCGGCGGCTGCGTGTTTTGCGACGAGGAGAGCATCCTGCCGCCCTATCTGCGTGCGCCACTGCCGGTGGCTGAACAGGTGCGTCGAGGGATGGAGGTTCGAAACCGTCGGGGTACGACCGTTGGCGGCATTGCGTATTTCCAGCGGGGGACCAACACTGCGGCTCCGGTCGAGATGCTGCGGCGGGAATTCGAAGAGGCCCTCGCTGTGAATGGCGTTGTGGCTTTGGCGGTGGGCACGCGGCCGGACTGTTTGCCGGCGTCCGTGATCGAACTGTTCGCCGAGTTGGCGAGCCGACGTCCGCTGTTTGTTGATCTGGGACTCCAGTCAACGCATTCGGCTACCCTGGAACGCATCCGGCGAGGTCACGATGCCGCAGCATTCGAATCTGCTGTTTTGAAACTGGCGACTCTGCCGGGAGCGCTTCCTGTTGCGCACATGATCCTGGGCCTGCCGGGTGAGGACGTTTCCATGATGCGGGCCAGTTTCCGCTGGCTCGCCCGCCTGCCGCTGCACGGCGTCAAGATCCACCACCTGCAGGTTGTTCGGGGCACGCCGCTGGCGGACGATTATCAGACGGGGCGGATTCTGACGATCGCTCAAGAGGACTATGTGCCGCTGTTGGCAGATGTGCTGGAAGAACTGCCGGCAGATTTCGTGATCCACCGCCTGGCGGGCGATCAGCCGACGACCGTTTTGCTGGCGCCTCGCTGGACGTGGTCCAAAACGCGTTTGCGCCAGGCGTTGGTTGACGAATTCAAGCGCCGCGGCACCAGCCAGGGTGCGTGTGTCGACGTTCGCCGGACACGTGTTCCTGAGCGAGCTGGCGGAATGAACCAGAAATGAACGAACCGATGCTGCATATTGTGCTGGTCCAGCCGTTGATTCCGCCCAACACGGGGAACGTGGCGAGGCTGTGTGCCGCCACCGGCTGCGCGCTCCATCTGGTGGAACCACTGGGATTCAGCCTGGAGGACCGCCAACTGAAACGAGCCGGCCTGGATTACTGGGAGCACGTGGCGGTAAGCGTCTGGCCGGATTTCCAACACCTGCGACAGGCTTTGGGCGACCGCGCGTTCCACCTGTTCAGCTCCCGAGTGAAGCGTCCGTACACCCGGGCGCCCTATGGATCCGGAGACGCGCTCGTGTTCGGCAACGAGGAAAACGGTTTATCCGACGACCTGTTGCTGGCTCACGCGGGCGGAGCCTATACCATCCCCATGTGGGGAGCGGTACGTAGCCTCAACCTGTCCACCAGCGTGGGAATCGTCACCTATGAGGCGCTACGGGTCATCCACGGTTTTTAGAAAGGCCGGCGAGTGGGACGGATAATAGGTAAAAAGCCCTTTCAAGTGAAAGGGCGGCAGAGAAGGTTTACTGTTGTTTCGAGTTGCATTCACTAATACGTATCAGCCAGGGCGATGGTTCCCGGCCTAATCGATCAGCGGACGCGGCATCGATCGGAGATCCGATCATGCGAAACGGATCATATCGGGATTTCTTTTGAGGCGGATCGGCCTTTGTGATGAAATAGACCACGGAAGCACCGGCGGAACGATCGGAATAACGGGATGAAGCCGCGACTCAGTATCATCATCGTCAACTGGAATTCAGGCCCGCGTCTGCGCGCGAACATAGACAGCCTGCGTCGGGAAAACGATCCGCTCGGCCTCGAAGTTCTGATCGTGGACAACGCGTCGGCCGACGGCAGCGCCGACCCAATTGCCGTTGATGCAACCGCCCGCCTGATCCGGCTTCCGTCCAACCTCGGATTTGCTGCCGCTGCCAACACAGCCGCCCGGGAAGCCCGTGCGGATTGGCTGCTTTTTTTAAATCCCGATATCATCCACACGCCGAGCAACATCGACCGTCTTCTTGTGGGCGTGGCTGGCCGAGCGGAGGCCGTCGGTGGCTGCGGTTGCTTGGTGGATACGGAGGGCCGGCGGCAGCGGCATTTCCAACTCCGGCGACTGCCGTCTCCGGCCTGGGCGCTGGCTGAACTGTTCCTGCCGCGGCAGGCAAGGACCAACGGCTGGGGGTTGAGACGTCACTTCTACGCCAATTGTCCGTGGGATTTCCCCTTCCGGGTGCAGCAACCGGCAGCCGCCTGCCTGTTGTTGCGGACGGACACGTTCCGCGAACTGGGAGGGTTCGACGAGGCGTTCAGCCCCGCCTGGTTTGAAGACGTGGATCTGTGCCGGCGCTTGAGCGACCGCCGGCTGGATCTCTGGTTCATTCCGGACGCGCGGTTCATCCATGAGGGGGGCTATAGTGCGGCGGCATTGCCACTGGAGGAATTTTTCACCGTCTACTGGGGCAACGCTTGCCGGTATTACACCAAACACCACCCGGTGTTCGCAACGCTTTACCGCCGGCTGGTACCGGCCGGGCTGTACCTGCGGGCGGCTGTCACGACGTCCGCCGACCGCCGCCGGGCCTTGCGCGAGGCAGGACGCCGGTTGATGAGACGCACCCGCACAACCGGCGCGGACGGGAGTTGAATCATGGCCGTCCGGCTCGCCGTCCAACTGGTCACGTTCAACTCACGGGAGGATCTCCCCGGCTGTCTGGCCAGTCTGGCGGCGCAGACGTTCCGGGATTTCGAGATTCACGTGCTGGACAACGCCTCGACCGACGGCACCCGCACATTTTTGGAAGAGCATCGGGCTGAGCTAACCGCGCTGGTATACGCGCCGCGCAATCTTGGCTTCGCCGCGGCGCACAACCGGTTGCTCGCCAACCATACCGCCGAACAGGTCCTGTTTCTCAATCCGGACACGGAACTGGCACCCGATTGCATCGAACGGGGAGTGGACCGACTGTCGCGTCAACCCGAATGCGGCAGCCTGTCCCCCAAACTCTGGCGGCTCGCAGTGACGGATGCGGGGAGGGCGCGGACGCGCGTGCTGGATTCTGCGGGCATCTATTGGCTGCGCAACCAACGACATCTGGATCGGGGCGGCGGTGAGCCCGACGAGGGGCAATACGACCGGCCGGCCTACGTGTTCGGGGCAACCGGCGCGGCCGCGTTTTACCGTCGGTCATGCCTGGCCGACGTGGCCGTGGAGGGAGAAATCCTGGATGAGGATTTCTTCGCCTACCGCGAGGACGCCGAACTTGCCTGGCGGGCCGCCTGGCGCGGCTGGCGCTGCGTGTTTGATCCGGCGGTCACCGCCTGGCACGTCCGTCGGGTGCTGCCTGAAAACCGCCGCCGCACGCATCCGGAGATCAATCTGCACTCGGTGAAAAACCGATGGCTCCTGCGGATCAAAGACATGCCGCTCGGCATGTACCTGCGTTGGTTCATCCCCATCAGTCTGCGCGACCTGGCCGTGGCGGGCTATGTCCCGCTGTGCGAACCCCGTTCGTTGAAAGCGTTTGTGCTGATCGTCCGACTGATGCCCCGGTTTCTGGCTAAGCGGCGGGCGGTCTTCGCCCGGACCACGGTCCCGCGGCAGGAGATCGAGCGGTGGTTTTACAAGCCGGAGATACCATTAGATGATCGCTGAAAACCCTCGATCAGGTGAGGCCGCGGCGGACGTAGCGTTAAGGATCAGCTTTTGCTGACTCGGGTGATATGGGCGCCCAGGGCGCGGAGTTTGGAATCCACCTGAGCGTAGCCGCGCTCAATCTGGTGGATGTTCCGGATGACAGACTCTCCCTGAGCCGCCAGCGCGGCCAGCAGCAGGGCCATGCCGGCGCGGATGTCGGGACTCTCCATTTTCTCTCCGTACAGTTTGCTGGGTCCCTGGACGATGCAGCGGTGGGGGTCGCAGAGCACGATCTGGGCCCCCATTGCCACCAGCTTGTCGGTGAAAAACATCCGGCTGGGGTACATCCAGTCATGAAACAGCACGCTGCCGCGGCACTGAGTGGCGGTGACGATGGCGATGCTCATCAGGTCGGTGGGAAACGCCGGCCACGGCATCACTCGAACCTCGGGGATGGCGCCGCCAAGCTCCGGTTCGACGACAAGCCGCTGTTCGGCGGAAACCACCACGTCATCGCCATCCATCGTCCAGTCGACGCCGAATTTGTTAAAGGTCATGCGGATCATGCCCAAATACTGCGGCCCGGCGCGACGAATCCGAATGGAACCGCGGGTAACCGCCGCCGCACCGATGAAACTGACTACTTCCATGTAGTCGGGACCGATGGTGAACTCCGCGCCGCTCAGCTTCGGCACGCCCTCAATGCGCAGCACATTGGATCCGACATGATCGATGCGCGCGCCCATACGGTTGAGCAGCAGGCACAACTCCTGAACGTGGGGCTCAGAGGCCGCGTTGCGAAGATGGGTGATGCCGCGGGCCGTCACCGCGCCCATGATGGCATTCTCGGTGGCGGTGACGCCCGCCTCGTCCAGCAGGATGTCGGCGCCGCGCAAGCCCTCGCTGGAGAAATGAAACTCCTTGCGGATCCGGTCGAATTCGGTCCGGGCGCCCAACGCCTGCAGAGCCAGCAGGTGGGTGTCCAGTCGCCGCCGCCCGATGACATCGCCGCCCGGCGGGGGCAGCCGCAGGTTGCCGCAGCGAGCGGTCACCGGACCGGCCAGCAGGATGGAGGCGCGGATCTTCAGGCAAAGCTCCGGATCGAGATCGGCAGGCCGGACGTGACTCGCTTGGACGCGCCACGTGCCGCCGCCCAGATCATTTACGTCCACGCCCAAACTCTCCATCAGAGCGCGCATGGAACGCACGTCGCCGATGTCGGGCACGTTGTGGAGGGTGACCGGCTCCTCGGTGAGCAGACAGGCTGCCAGCAGGGGCAGGGCGGCGTTTTTGTTTCCGGATGGGGTGACCTCACCCTGCAGGGGGTGTCCGCCCTCGATGACAAATTGATCCATCAGCTTCCTCCGACTAGCGTGGCGGCTTGATCCTGGGTCCACCATTGTAAACCAAACCTGCCAGAAATTCACCGCACCGATGAGTCATCCAAACGTTTCGGACTGCCGGTGCGCGGTTCATCGACCCGCGTCTGTCCGAACTGGGACAGGATAGGATGGGGGACGTCTCAGCTCAGGTGTCGATCTGCTGGCTATTGAGGTTGATCTGCGGCCGCGGAGTTCCGTCGCATCACCAGCGCCAGCCAGCCCAGAAAGAGCAGAAGCGGCACAGGCAGGAACACGGTGCCGCAACAGCCAGGACCGGTTCCCAGGATGTTGAGAAACAATGTCAGCAAGATCCAAAAGGGTGCCACTGCAAGCGCCAGTTGAAAGCAGCCGGCGTAGTTCAAGCCAAGACTTCGTCCCCTGATACCCAGGAGGACGGCACCTGCAACCGCCGCACTGGCTGAGAGTACCGCTAGGTCGACTGGAATCATGACGCCCACCATGAGCACCAATAAACTCAACTGGCACACCCAGCCCCACGAGTTCCAAAAACTGGACAGCGTACTGCTGCGGATCTCGATTGGTCCTCCGCCCATAAAGTCCAGAATATCTGACACGGAAAAATACTCGACACCCTGGAAACGTCTTTTGACTTCCACATGATGTCGACGAATGACCAGGTACTGTTCTGTGTGGATGGCGCTGGAGGAAACCGTTTCATTCGGGTCCACCAACAGCGTGCTATCCGTCGCATCAACCCGCAACAAACGTGAACCCTCCACCCGAACGCCCTGATCGTCGATGATGATGGGATCATAGTGCCGGTCGAAATTCGCCGACCACAGTCGAGCCTCCTGCCCCATTTCGAAAACCCTGAAAATTCCGAGACCGCCATGAGCCAACAGAGACCATACCAGCACGGCGCCAAGGACAGCTGTCCAGTGAAATCGGGTCGCCTCGCGCCACCGGGTTGGGTAAAAGGGCAACATGATGGCGGTTAGCAACGCGTGAAATAACCGTGCGGACATGACAACCTCCGATGTCAAACCGATTGAGGGGTGTTGATATTCTCGCACGGCAGGAGTTCATCGTGGCATACCATTTGCCGACGGCGCCGGCGCGCGCGTCCAGGTGAAACGTGAACACATTCATCTGTAAGGTTATAAGCATCCAATCAGTCGGATGAAATATTTACGTCGCCATTCAAACAGCTTGACGGGATGATTTCGTATTGATATCATCTTAATATCTCTAATGGAGGTGTGGCATGGATGCCATTTGTGAACAGCCTGCCTGGCGAGCCAATGGTTTTCTGCTGCTGCTGATCAACCTCGTGTTCTTCTTCTGGAGCGTGCTGGGCATCATCACTGCGGCCCGTTTGGATGACACATCGCTGGTCGGACCGCTCGGATTCGGCATCGTGGGGATGATCGTGGCCAGCATCATGACGGGCGGTTTCTTTGTGGTGCATCCCAACGAATCGCGGGTGCTGATTTTCTTCGGTCGTTATGTGGGCAGCGTCCGGGACAGCGGTTTCTGGTGGACCAACCCGTTCACCGTCAAGAAGCGGTTGTCCCTTCGGGTGCACAACTTCAACAGCGAGAAACTAAAGGTGAACGATGCCATGGGCAACCCCATCGAGATCGCCGCGGTCATCGTCTGGCGGGTGGTCGATTCGGCCAAGGCGATGTTCGACGTGGAGAACTACGAGCAGTTCGTGGCCATTCAGAGCGAAACCGCCATTCGCGGTTTGGCCAGCACGTATCCGTACGACAGCCACGAGGAAGGAGATCAATCACTACGGGGCAGCCCGTCCGAGGTGGCGGATAATCTGCGCGGCGAAGTTCAAAACCGATTGGAAATTGCCGGGGTGGAAGTCCTCGACGCCCGCATCAGCCACCTGGCCTATGCGCAGGAGATCGCTCAGGCCATGCTGCGGCGGCAACAGGCGCATGCCATCATCGCCGCCCGCCAGAAAATCGTGGAGGGTGCGGTGGGAATGGTGCAGATGGCGCTCAACATGCTCAGCGAGCAAAAACTGGTGCAGCTGGATGAAGAGCGCAAGGCGGCCATGGTGAACAATCTGCTGGTTGCCCTGGTCTCGGAACAGGAGGTCCAGCCCATCATCAACACGGGGACGCTGTTTGGATGAGCGAGAAAAAGCGGTTCCTGTTGCGCATCGACGACCGCGTCTATGCCGCCTTGGAAAAGTGGGCGGCCGATGACCTGCGCAGCGTGAACAGCCAGATCGAATATGTCTTGCAGGAAGCGCTGCGCCGGGCGGGTCGCCTCAGGACCACCGGCGCGGCGTCCGCCGGTGCATCCAAAACGACGCCGAGCGGCCCATCCCGAGAATCGAAGTAGCGTCGCACCGACAGGTCCGGCCATTCGTCACTTTGCGGTGCGATGGGCCCAGACGGCGGAGATGATGCAGGCGAACACGGCGCCCATCCGCAATTCCACATCCTCAGCGCACATCCGGTCGTCCACTTGCCAACGCGACCAATCGCCGCTGTAAGTCGCCGAGACTCGCATGGTGCCGGCGGGGCCGGAGACGGTCCATCGCTGCCAATCGCCGCTGTAAACAGTGGAAACACGCAATGTCCGGCTGCGGCGCGACACGTCCCACCGCTCAAAACTGCCGGAGTATACGGTTCGGATATCCACATCGCCGTAGTCCCACCGCTCCATGGAACCCGAATAGGTGGCGTTGATGGAAGCGCTCCGGTCTCCGATCCGGACGTTCCACCTGTCGACAGAGCCGGAGTAGGTGGCGGTCAACGTTCCAGCCTCGTTCGCTGAATCGATGTCCCAACGCTCCCATGAGCCGGAATACGTTGCCTGCAAGCCGGTGAAGCAGCCGGGAGTGGTTTCGCTGTTATCGGCGCACAGCGTGCCGGCACACACCAGAATCATCATGACTATAACCGGCCGGAACATGGACCCCCTCCAGCTCGGGATTGCCGGACACTCCATCTGATCCTCCTGACGAGCAAAAGGTTCAGGTGTATAATAGCCGCGCCAAATCGTCATTCGGAAGGAGTGACGGGATATGAGTGACAAGATTGCATTTACCAAGAACCATTCCGACCTCAGCACAAACCAGGGATTCCAGTTCGAGTTCTATTGCGACCGCTGTGGATCGGGTTTCCGCACTCGATTCCAGGCATCAACCCTCAGTCGGGTCACCGAAGCGTTGAACGCGGCCGGCAGCCTGTTCGGCGGTCTGTTCGGCCAGGCGGCGGACCTTGGTGAACGTGCCCGCTCAGCCAGTTGGGAAAAAGCGCACGACGACGCGTTCACCGCAGCCATGGAGGAGCTGCGGCCCGATTTCATCCAGTGCCCGCGCTGCTCCGGCTGGGTGTGCCGGAAGAGCTGCTGGAACACCCGGCGCGGTCTGTGCAAGAATTGCTCCCCCGACCTGGGCGTGGAGATGGCCGCCGCGCAGTCCTCCCGCACCGTCGAGGAGATCTGGGCCCATTCAAAAATGGCCGAGGAAGATCGGGAGATGCTCAAGGAAAGCAGCTGGCGCGAAGGCGCGCGGGCCACCTGCCCCCATTGCGGCGTGCCGCTGGCCAAAAAACAGAAATTCTGTCCCGAGTGCGGTGGGGCGCTCCAACAGAAGACGACGTGTCCAGCATGCGGCGCGGCCGTTCCTCCCGGAACAAAATTTTGCGGTGAGTGCGGCGCCAGGATCAGTGGTTGATGTTTCTGAATTCGTCAGGGTGGACGACTTTTTTCGAATAACGGATATCGATCCTGAAAATACAATCCGGCAACAGCACGACCCGCATCGGGGCAAGGACGGCGTTACGTCTGACCAGGGGTTATGCAGATGAGCGGGATCGGACCGACCCCGGCTTAACGCCGGCTTCAACCGGTGCGGCGCAACGACACACCCGCGGCGCCGATGGGTGTCATTTGATTGGTCGCCGGACTTGAAGCGCGGGTCCCGGACTGCGGGGCAACGGATCGGGGCTTTCCGGGTCCGCCTTTGGGCTGGGCGGCTTGGGCCACCGAATCGGGCACCCGGGACTGACTCACGCTCCCGCGGGCTGCTGCCAGATCTTTGTTGGTGAACGCCCGTCCCCCCGGCTTGGCGGAAGCCGGGCCCTTCTTTTTGGACAACCCGGCCAGGGTTCCCGGAGAGGACGCGGGCGCCTGTTGTACCGCTGTCGTCGGGGCGGGTTTCTGTGCGGCACGGGCTTTTTCCTTCCGGGACAGGCCGACCAGGCTCTGCCCGGTGACGGACAGCGTCGAAACAACCATAACGATCCAGAACACTGTGCGTCGCATACGATCTTTCCTCCGCCGACACCGCTATTCTACCATATCGACAGATCCGCCCAATCGAACAACATCAGCGGCGGTGGGGATGCAGAACTAAGCGTCCGGCTGCCGGATCCAGCTCCATTCGGGCGGTGGCGAGCAAGTCGGCGCCGAGCACTCCGTCCAGCGGGGTCATGGCGTACGCCGCGGCAGGCCAGACGGCTAGATCCCGCCAGACGATTGTCTGACCCGCCAGCGTGACAGTCAGGCGGGAAACAACCAGGACGTCACGACTCTCTACGCCTCCAGCACCGGCGATTCGTGTGTTGCGCCAACCCAGGCGGCGATGGTTCAGTTTCTCCACGAGCGGTGGACGCAGACTGGTGGAGGTGGCGCCGGTGTCCAATCCGAATACCAGGGACCGGCCGTTCTCCAGGGCGGCGATCACGCAGGGGTATCCCAGCCAGAAGAAGTTGCGCGGGCCGCCTGATCCGGCCCGACTTTGACTGAACCGGCAGGCGTCTGCGGCAAGATCCAGATCGACGGCGACGTGGCGCAAGACGTTCCAGCCCACCAAACCGTCGACAGACACCGAGTGCCCCAGCGGACCGGGAAAGCGCAGCGCCCGGTCCGCCAGAACGATTGCCGGCAGGTTGTGGAATACGATGTCGCCCATACAGAATTCCCGGATGATGGCGGCCCGGACGACCACCTTGTGCCGGGTGGATGTGTCGGCGGTTGTTGCCGCGCCGAGGGCGGCGACACCGCCGCGGCGCGCGGCTGTTTCAGTGAGCACGGTGATGCCGGCGCCGGTATCCAGCCAGAAGCGGCTGGTCCGTCCATTCACGCCGACAGTGAGAACCGGCGTGCCGATGGGACTCTTGGTGACGGGCAGGACCGTCGGATTGGTGGGAATGACGACGGCTGTTTCGGCCTGTCCGTTGAACGCTTCAGCCAGTACACGGTCATCGTCCAGCCCGGGACTGTAATGCGCCGTGTAGCGCAAAAAACCCGCCCAATCGCCGAGCAAAAACAAGTTTTCGCCCAGCAGGTCGGCCGCGGCGGTCCGTGGGCTACCCGGCTCCAGCCGGGACAGATCATCCGACAGGCAGTTGGCCGCCGAGAGGAAATTGCCCTCCAGCATGTGGGACAAGGCATTGGATAGGAGTCCCGGTCCAGGATGAAAGGGCGGCGCGCCGGGAATTGCCAGCATGAGTTCCGGCGGGCTACCGGCCGGATCATAGTCCGGAAACGTTGGCGTATCGGTGGGCCGGCCGGCCGGCTGGATCTCCACGCGGGATGGAGCGCAGGTCAGCGATGCGACCGCAAGAACGCCCGCGAGACACCAAAATATCCGATGATGAAGTGGAAAGAAGCGGCTCATGGGAGTCATCTAGAGTGTTGTACGTTCGAAAGTCAGGTGTGTTCAAGCCGTTCGCGGTGTCCGCCGCTCAAGTCAAACGCCGCGACGGCAACGCTCCCCGGCGAACCGCCACCAACTCGGCCGCGATGCTGATCGCAATCTCCGCCGGTGTTTCCGCTTGGATGGAGAGTCCGATGGGGCAGTGAACCCCGTTCAGCTCCTGGGCCGAGAATCCGGTCCGCTCCAACTGGGCGTAGATTGACGATCGTTTGCGGATGCTGCCGATCATCCCGACGTAACCGGCATCGGTGCGCAGGGCCTGCTCCAGCACCTCCAGGTCATGGAGGTGACCGCGGGTGACAATGACGATGAAAGAGCGCGGGTCGATCGCCAGCGCGCTGAAAGAGTCGGCGAAACGGTCCAGAATCTGAATGTCGTGTGCGTCGGGAAGACGGTCGCGGTTGGCAAATTCGGGCCGGTCGTCCAGCACCACCGTCCAGAAGCCGGCGCGCCGGCACAAGGACGCCAGCTCAGCGCCGACGTGGCCGGCGCCGAAGATGAAAACCGCTTCCGGCGGTCGAATCCATTCGATATAGAAAGAGCCGCCGTTGCAATCCTGGAATTCGGGTAAAGTGTTTCCGGTGGGCGGCGCGGCCCATTTCGCCATTACCGTGTCGGGGTAAGGAAATCCGGTCAACGATTGTCCGTTGACGATCAAGTCCCACGTCGAGCGCGCCGACAGGCCTTGACCAGACACGGCGATGACCAGAACGCAGGGTTGCCGGGCGGCAAGCGCCGATTGGACGCGTTGGATGACCCGGCTCACGTGGTGATCGTCGGGCCGGAGACAGTCCACCAGAACCTCGACCCGGCCGCCACACATCATGCCGGCATTTGCGGCATCCTCATTTCGCAAGTCGAAGGCCATCCGCTCGGGTCGGCCGGTTTGGAGTACCTCCCGCGCCCGATGTAAAACCTGGAATTCAAGATCTCCGCCGCCGACGGTACCCCATATCTCTCCGGCGGAGTTCAGAACCAATTTGGCGCCCGGCTCCCGGGGCCCGGACCCGTGTCGGCTGATCACCACGGCCACGGCTGCGGATTCGCCCCCGGACAGCGACTGAAACACACAATGGGCAAATTCAAAGGCATTGTCGATCATGGTTTGTTTCCAAGGGCTGGTCAGGGTTGGTGTCGATACGCTGGGCTTCGCGGATAATGCTTCGGCCCATCGCGTTGAAAACGATGCCGTGAAACGGCAGTACCAGATACCAATAAAGGCGGCCCCATAAACCGTTTGGGTAGTAGTAAGCGGTGTGGGTGAGCGTCTCGTCATCGACGAGAAATTCGAGCCAGGCCCGACCGGGTAGTTTCATTTGGGCTTGCAGGAGCAAACGCTGATTCGGCACCAAATCGGCGACGATCCAAAAATCGACGCTGTCGCCGACGCGAAGTTGCTGAGGGTCGCGACGTCCGCGATTCAAACCGTAACCGCCCAGCAGTTTGTCGATCAGGCCGCGCAGTCGCCACAAAAGATCGTAGGAAAACCAGCCGTGTTCACCTCCGATCGAAGAGACCGCCCGGAAAACCGCGGCCCGGGAAACTCCGTGCAGAGGACGCGACCGCCGATCTTTGTACACGGCCTGATCGATGGACGCTCCGGGGCCTTGGCGGATCTCGCCGCTACTGTCGCTCCAGCGGCTGATCACCTGACGGTGTTCGATCTCGGTGATCGCGGTGCGGACTGATTGCGCAAAACTTTCTGTTCGGATCTCCGGAAACAGCTGCTGCGCCCGGCTGTTCGTGACGACCGTCTCGGAACGCAGCCCCTCGATCAGCGCCGCCGCCAGCCGATACGGCACGGGAGTGAAGAGCACCAGCCAGTAGGACGACAATTTGGGTGTGAGTACCGGTACCCGGACGATCCAACGGCGAAGGCCCATGGCGCGGCCGGTGGCCAGCATCATTTCTCCGAAAGTCATCGCCTCGCCGCCGATGTCGATTTCGACCGAGTCATCAATGGGAAGCGTGCGGGCCGCTAGAAGATATGACAGGACGTCGTTGATCCCGATCGGTTGGGTCCGGGTCGAGACCCACCGTGGCGTAATCATCACCGGAAGTTTTTGAACCAGGTGCCGGATGATTTCAAAACTCGTGCTGCCGGAGCCGATGATCACGCTTGCCCGAAAATGAACGGTCTGGATCCGGTCAGGGCGGGAGGAAAGAATGGCTCCGGTTTCCATCCGACTGCGCAGATGCGGACTGGCGGTTTCGGGCCGGCCCAGTCCCCCGAGATAGACAATCCGTCGGACGCCGGCGCGGAGGCAGGCATCGAGAAAATTGTGGGCGCTGACCCGATCTTTCTCTTCAAAATCCGCACCCAAGCCCATGGAGTGGATGAGATAGTAAGCCATGTCGACGCCGCGGACAGCTTCGGCGAGGGTCGCGGGTTCGAAGGTGTTGCCTTCGATCACCTGGACGCGCTCCGGCGGCTGGAATAATTTGGTGCGGCTGCGCACCATGACTCGCAAGCTGATTGTCGGATCTTCAGCCAGCAGCCGCATGAGTCGGCGGCCGATATAGCCGGTTGCCCCGGTGAGAAGAATGTGACGCATGACTCCCGTACCCGACTGAACGCGCCTGGGTGAAACCAATTGGTATTATAGCAGATCGATTGCGGCCGGCTGTGCTCCCGGTGTGCGGACTCAGGCGCATCTGTCGGTGGGCCCGAACATCTCAAACGGGATGAGAATGGGCAGCCGGCCGGAGCCGATGTGTATAATGAAAACGAGAGGAAGCGCAATGCCACAGATGACGAGCATTCGCATACCGCTGCTGATTGCCGCAATTCTTTTTGCCGCGACTTCGTGCGGCGCCCAAAGCGTTGCCAAACTGGCCAATAGCAACCGCCAGGAAGCGGCCAAGGGAAACCCGGCCAGGGTTTACACCAACCAGGACCTGAAAAACGCCAAGGGAAACGTTTCCCAATCCGTCCTCCCGCAACCGATATCGCCGACTGCCGCGACGCGTTCTGCGGACTCCGAAGGGATCGCTCAGTCGGTGGTCAACTCCGAAGAGGATTTTCTACAGCGTTTCATGGACCAGTTTCAGGCGATCGAGGATGCTCAGGCGGCCTGCGAACAGGCGGAAACGGATTGCATCCGGGCACAGTCCGCCTATCAGTCGGCGCTGCCTTTCGATGTCTACCTGCCTGGAGCGCCGGACAACGTCTGGCGGGTCGAGCGGGAACGCCCGGAAACCATCGCGGTGCGCCGGGAACGGCTGGAGGCGGCCCGCCAGGTCCGCGATGCCGCCCGTCGGGAGCTTGAAGACGCCAAGCAGGAATTGGCACTGCTGCGGCGTGAGGCGCGGCTGAAGGGGATTCCCGCGGGAGTTGCGCGCCGCGCCGAACAGGATTGGGCGCAGCGCGCAAACACCGGACCCTGAGCAATCGAACCCCGAAAAACAATCCGATGGATCTGACGGTCAGCGATGGCTGTCCACCGCCGGGTCGCGTGAGGGGGCGTCGGTGGGAGTCCGCGACGCATTCGTTTTTCCAATCTTGAACACGAACCACTCGCTGGCCGCGAAGTTCAGCGCGTAACACCCGGCGATGGACAGGAGATTGGCCGCCAGGTAATGCAGACCCAAGGCGCCGACGAACACGCGCATCAGAACGAGGTTCCCCAGGATGGATGTCAAACCGGTCACGGTGTTGAATCGGACCAGCCGGAGCAGAATATCACCCGGCCGGCGGCGGGTTCGCTCCGCCCACGTCCAGCGTTCGTGCCAGATGAAATTGTGCAGGATGGCCGCCTCGACGGCGACCAGCGTCGCCCAAAGATAGTATAGACCGATGCCGTCAACCAGAGCGGCCAAAACGAGGAGCTGGACACCGATGCCCAGCGCGCCCACAGCGCTGAAGCGGAACCAGTGCCGGATCAGGTCACGCCAGTCTTCGCCGTTCCGGGTGGCTTTCACCACGTGGTCTCCTCGCGGTAGAGTTGGCGGGTGTGCCGGATGGCGGTGACGATCAGGGTGGCCAAAATACAGGCGGCGCCGATTACTCCGCCCACGTCGTACACCAACAAGGGCGGACCGAAGATCTTGGTTACGGGACGGAAGATCAATGCGGTGTTGCCGATGATGAGCAACAGGCGCAGTTCGGTGGGGCTGAACTTCCAGAACGACAGGTGAAAAGAGCCCAGCGTGTAGGTGGCCAGATACACTTCGATGTTCAGCAACAGGTAGGCGATGAGCAGCGCGGCGGCCACGGCCGGCGACATGTAACCCGACAGCGCCATTCCGCCCAGCATGAAGAATGTGCCGAACGCGTCGCAGATGTGGTCGACGTAGAAGCCGTAGCGCGGACGCAACCGGTTGCGGACGCGGGCCAGGGTGCCGTCGAGACTGTCTCCGAACCAGTTGATCACCAGCCAGGCACTGGCGCAAACCAGTCCGATTCGGCTCCGGCTGGCGTACCAATACGACAATCCGACGCCCAGCATGGCCACAAACCCCAACAGGGTCAGGTGGTCGGAGTTGACCCGGGCCGGCATCCGCTGGGCCAGCCAGATCAGCACTTTCTTTTCCAGCGGAGCCAGGAAGCTCTGGTGGTCCCTCTGGGCATCCCGAAACGCACGTGTTTTACTCATCGCCGGCCTCGGTTTCAGACAGAATTGAAGCGGTCCGAGCGCTCAGTTCTCGTCTCAATCCTTCTTGCTGTATGCGTGTTTCAGTCCCGCACGCGCCTGATTGTGGGAGTCGTAGGCGTTCGGCATGTCCAGAACGCGCCGGTAGCGCTGCCTGGCCGCTTCGCGCCGCCCCAACAGATCCGACATCTGACCGGCCCGCAACATGGCTCTGGCGGCGATTTCGGCGGCGGCGTCGGGCAAGGCGGCGGCCGCCTCGAAATGGCGGAGCGCGTCGTCCGGTTGGCCCTGAGCGGCCAGGGCTTCGGCATACTGGTAATGAATCAAATCGCCCGCGGACCGCATGGACTGATTTGCCAGCAGGGCATCAAAGATCCGCCAGCTTTCCGCGGCGCGTCCCAGTTCGATCAGCAGGCCGGCGCGCTCAAGTTGAAAGACGAAATTTCGAGGATACTTTTGAGCCAGAACGCCAGCCGTCTGCAGGGCGTCTGCGTAACGTTTCTCCCGCGCGTAGAAGGTCAGCAGTGCGACGCGTGCGTCGTCGTTTGCCCAACGGCCGTGCTCGGCGACCGTACGGATCGCCTCCAGCCCCCGCTCGCGGGAGCCCCGGTACCCGCCGAGGGCGGCCAGGATCTTCACGTAGAGCGGCAGGCTGCCCATGATGTAATTGTAGGTGCCAGTGGTCAGGCGCGCGTCCACGTAGCCGGGGTTCAGTTTCAGCACCCGCTCGTGAAGCCGGACGGCCGCGAGCCCGTTGCGGAGGGCGGAGAAAAACGAGCGGACCACCGTCGCCTCGTAGCTGGCAATCAACCCGTGGGCCATGCCCTGGTAGTAAAGCGCGTCGTTGTCGTTCGGGTGGGCCGCCAGCACATGCTGGCTGCGGCCGATGGCGGCATTGATGCAGGCGCGCAGCCGCTTATCGGTCGCGGGATCGACCTTCTCCTCGGTTTCAGCGAAAAAGGAGTTTCCGCTGAACAGGTTGGACCTCAGCCGGCGCTGCCGGTTCAGGATTTCCAACCAGAGCGTGGTCGCCGCGTACAGTTGGGCGGCTGGATGCTCAGGCGCCAGTTTGTCCAACGTTTTAAACCGGGCGTGGGCAACCGTGTAATCCATATTGTAGAGGGCGTCAAACCCCTCGCGCCGCAACCGGTTGAATTCATCGCTCTCCAGCGCGGCCAGACGCGTCACGGTCGGCCTGGCGGCCACCGGCAAGGCGGCCATACCGATTCCCAACAGTACAAAAACTGCCGATGGAAGCAACGTCCTGTTTGAGATGCTGGGAATCACAATTTCCCTTCAGGGAATCGATGCGACCGGACGAAGGATGTTCAATGAAACCGGAAAACGGATTCGAACCGCAATCCCGGTCCGCCCACATTCGGAACGTTTGGCGAGGGGTGCCCGCCAGGTGGTGGGCTCCGATGATAAAGCGAACGGCATCGGGGCACGTTGGCCGTACCGAACAAAAGATGACAACTATTTTCCGCCCGGAACCTCGAGAGCCCGCCCCTTCTCAAACATTTCCATGGCCTTGTCCGGCAGCCCCATCTGCTTGTAAATGAACCCTTTTTCCTTGTACAGACGAGCCTGATTTTCCTTCTCGCGGAGTGCACTCAAACCCATGTCCGCCAGTTGCAGGGCCAATTTGTGCTGTTTCTTCTGTGAGAGCAGCTCGGAGAGAATGAGAATTTCGTCCACCACGTATTTCTCGTGTTTGCCGGTGAATTTGAGGTCCAGAATCTTTTGAAGCTCCGGCGGCACCTTGTCGTAATGGCCTTGGTCGATGAGCAGCACCAGCAGTTCGTGTTGGGAAACCGCGATAGACTTCTTCTCATCCAGCGTCTGGTCGGGAGGTTCAGCGCCCAGAAACGTGGCGGCGAGCACCAGACTGGTGATTACGAACAGAACGCAGGATTTACTCACCATCTTCCATCTCCATAAAAGGATTGGCTGGGCGGCTGGGCAGGTAGGGAGAGAATGGATTCTCCGGATCCTTCGCCCGGTTGTTGATCGATGCGGGGTCGGCCTGGAAAGGATTGCCGTGGGCGACCACCGACGCGCGGTAGCGGACATGGGCCTCCAATTCGCGCTGCAGGTTTATCGAGTTGAACATAGTGTGTTGAGCTTGCCAAATGAACATCCCCGCGCCAACAATGGCCAAAAAGGCGGCCGCGCCGCCCGCCAGCACCCAGGGGCGGATGCGCAGGAAATCCCACCAGTTGCGAGCGCCTGCTTCGGGCAGGGCGGCGGCGACGGTGGACCAGAGACTCGGGGCCGGTTCCAGCTGCGGCAGGTTGGCGGCGAGCAGCCGCTGGGCTTCGAGCAACGCGGTCATTTCGCGGCGGCAGGCGGCGCAGCTCCGGATGTGCGCGTCAAAGCGGTCTCTTTCCTCGGTGGGGAGTTCTCCATCCAAATACTCAGACATCATGTTGTTAAAGTCGGCGCAATTCATGATTCCACAGATCCTTCTCGCAGGTAGCGAGCCAGCCGTTCCCGGATCATCAACCGAGCCCGGTGAATATCGGTCTTCACCGATTGGGGTTTGCGGCCCACCATCTTGGCCACGTCCTGGTAGCTGAAGCCTTCCAGAACGGCCAGGACAAACACCTCCCGGTACTTGAGCGCCAGAGATCGGATAACTTGCCGGGCAACCTGTTGCAATTCTTCCCGGAGCATTTGTTCTTCCGGCGTGCTGCCCTCGTCTTCCAGGTGGACGATCTCCCGATTGTCCTCGTCGGTTTCGTCGGTGGATACCGTGGGCAAACGTTTCCGCCGGTACACCTGATAGACGAAGTTCCGAGCGATCATGAACAACCAGGGTTCAAACCGGGAAAGGTCCTTGAGCGCCTTCATGTTTTTAAAGACCGAGATGAACGTTTCCTGAGTGACCTCCTCGGCGGTTTCCCGGGATCCGGTGAGGCGATAGCTGAAGTTGAGCACCCGTTTGGAGTATCGATCGTATAATTGGTGGAACGCGTGAACATCGCCATCACGGGTTCGACGGATCAAATTGTCAACGTCGGGACTCAACGTCAACGCAGAACACTCTCAAAATAAAATGATTCGGGCGCACATGGGAAGTTTCAGCAGGTATTTAACTATACCCGCTTTCCGCGTGTCAAGGAATTGATCCGATGATGTGGGATGCAACTTTTCGCCGATCTCGGGATTAAACTATCTGACCGGGTTGTGGAGCGAGCCGATGGATGCCGATGCGCAATTGATGGAACGAGTCCGGGACGGCGATTCCGCAAGTTTCGACTTGCTGATGGAGCGCTATCGGAAACCGGTCATCAATTTCGCTTACCGGATGGTCCGCGACCCCGCGGCGGCGGAGGAGATCGCCCAGGACGTCTTTGTCCAGATCTACCTGGCGCGCAAGCGGTACACCGCCAGCGCCCGATTCTCGACCTGGTTGTTCAAGGTGGCCACCAACACCACCTTGAAGCACATCCGGAAAAATCGGCGGATTGTCCGGGAATCCGAGCTGGAGACGGGGACACGGGAACGATTCTTGGATCTCCTGTGCGCCGGCGAGCACAACGGTGCCCATGAGTCGCTGGAGCGCGAGGAGTTGGGGCGGTTGGTGCGACAAGCGCTGGTGGCGTTGCCGGAAAAAGAAAAAGTCGCGTTGACATTGCGGAAATACGAGGGCTATTCGTACCAGGAGATCGCCGACATCATGCGATGCAGTGTGGCGTCCATCAAAACGCATATTCATCGAGGTAAACTTCGGTTGCGGGATACGCTGCTCCGCGCAGAACGGCGGCTGGATCCCACGGCCACGGATTAGGCAGGTGCATCATGGAGTGCAAAGACGTGCGGGAACACATCCTGAATCTTGACGACGAGAACGATCCGGTCCAGGATCCGGAGATCGCGCGTCATCTGGCAGATTGCGCCGGATGCCGTGCGCTGTTCAATGGTGTGGACAAGACCTGGACCGCCTTGTCCGCCCATCCAGGGCTTGACCCCTCGCCAGGATTCAACCAGGCAGTCTGGCGTAAAATCGAGGCGGCGGAGGCACGACAACCCCTTCGATTGCTGCGTCTTGCGTTTTTGCCGCCACCGGTCCGGGTCTTGGCCTGGTCGGGGGCGGCCGCGCTACTGATCGGGTTCAGTCTGCTGCTTCTGTTGCCGGCGGCTCCGTCCGCGGGTCCGGTGCAGTTTTCGGCCAACGATCAGCGCGACCAGGAGCTGCTGCTGGATGTGGACCAGTTGATGAATTTTGACGAGAGCCGCGTAATGGATGTCTACGAGGAGTGGGACGTGACCAACGAGGTGCGCACAGCCGAACCTGATCCCAAGGATCCCGCGGGCGGTTCGGAGCCGGCGGCCGGCGATCCGGGCAAGGCGCTGCTGCTGAGCCGTACGGATGGCTCCCATAAAGCGTGAATATACGGAGGTAACCATGATGGCGATAACTTTCCGCAGGGCATCGGCTGGCTTGGTGCTGACCGCCCTTTGGGTGATTCTGTGCGTTCCCCTGGCGGCCCAGGATTCCGACATGAAACGGTTGGACCTGTTGGATTTGCCCGGCAAGTGGTGGAAGCACGAGCGGGTGGTTGCCGATCTCAAGCTGACGCCGGCGCAGATCGAGCAGATCGACACCGTGTTTGTGGAGCACCGAAAACGGTTGGTGGACGGCAAAGCCCGCTTGGAAAAACTCTTGCTCGACTTTCAGCAGATCTCCGATCAGGTGGACATGAACCGGGAGCAAACGCTTCAGTTGGTGGATCAAATCGCCCAGGCCCGGGCGGAGATGGTGCGAAACACCATCTTGATGCAGTTGGATATCCGGGAAAAGCTGACCCCGGAACAGCGGATTGAGTTGAAAAAGATGAAAGAAAACCTGCGTGGTGAAATGCGCCGCCGAATGATAGAACGGCACAAGGACGGCCAGGGTTCCCGCCCGCGGAACATGGAACGGCCCCGGTTTTAACGGGACGATTCGTGTGCGGCGTCATGGTTTTGACCAGACGCCCCGCAACCCGTTTGGCTCGTAGCGCGGGGTCTGACTGAATGGCTGTTCAGGACCGGACGTCCATTGAAGATGGCGGAGCAGGATGTTCGAGTACGCTCAGGCGAACTCTTCGAACCTGTCGGTCGGATACTTCCAGGACATAAAATTGGTAGTTGCCCCAGTTCAGCGTTTGGTGGAGTTCGGGCACCCGACCCAGCTGGTCCATGAGAAAGCCGGCCAGGGTGGCGTAGGTTTCATCGCTGGGCAAGGGTTCGGGAAAAAAGCGGTTGAACTCCCGGATCGGCAGCAGGCCTTCGAGTGAGTACTGACCGGGCTCCAGCCGATGGATGGGAAAATGTCCCGCGTCGCTCATCCGCTGGATCTCGCCGACGATTTCCTCCAATACGTCTTCGATGGTCACCGCGCCTTCATACTGTCCGAGTTCATCCACCACGACGGCGAATCGGTTGCCGGTGATCCGGAACTGCTTGAGAATGTCGTCGATGGAGGCAGTTTCCGGAACAAAAGTGACCGGGCTGACCACCTGCCGCAGCGTCAAGCCGGGAGCGCCGGGTCCGGCCTGCGCCAGCCGGCGAAAGAGGTCCCGCAGCCGGACCACGCCCACGATGTTTTCCGGCACGGTTTCATAAATCGGGACGGTCGAAAAATCATGCTGCTGGAAAACAGCAACAATCTCGTCCAGGTTTGATCCGATATCGACCATGACGACCCTGGACCGCGGGACCATGACTTCGCGGACCGGAATGTTGGCGAATTCGAACAGCTTGTGGATCATTTCCAGCGATTCGGGCGAAATGTTGCTGTCGCTGTAATGGGTGAGAATCGCCTTCAGTTCTTCGATGGACAGGCGCTGGAGCGGCGGTTGCGCGTGGACGTCGATGAACAGGCGGAGCAGGACGCGACTGGCGGCCATCGACAGGTGGATAACGGGGGAGAGCAGCCAGGAGATCCCCCGGATTGGCAGAATCACTCGGAAAGCATACTTCTCCGGTTGTCGGGCGGCCAGTGTCTTGGGAGTGATCTCGCCGAAGATGAGAATCGTGACGGCGATCGCCACACTGGCGATCGCTTGAGCGATCTCGTTCTGGATATGCAAGATTTCCCGCGTGGTCAGGATGGCGATGAGGTAGGACGTCAGCATGGCGGTGGCCGTGTTGGCCAGCGTGTTGCCCAGCAAAATGGGGGAGAGTACTTTTTCGGGGTGGTTCAGAATCGTCAGGAGAAAATCCGCACGTTTGGTCTTGTTCTCCGCCAGAAACCGGATGCGGTAACGGTTGAGCGAGAGCAGCGCCGTCTCGGACATGGAGAAGAAAAACGACAACCCGATGGTGACGAGAATCCCGATTCCCAAAAAAAGGTACAACATGCCGGCTGCGGTTTAGGCGTTTCCGATGCTTTTGTTGCCCAGGGACACGACCAGGGCCTGGTCAATCTGCCGTTCGACGGCATCTTCCGGCATGTTCTCGACGGCGGCAAGTTCGGACACCAGAAGCTTTCTTGCCTTGTCGTACATTTTTTTCTCTCGGAACGACAGGCTCTTCCGGCTGTTCACCTTGGCCAGAATCCGGACGACTTCGACGACGTCGGTGATCCGGCCGCTTTTCATCCGTTCCGTGTTTTCCCGGAAACGGCTCTTCCACTCTTTGATCTGCTGCTTCACTTCGGGGTTGGCCATCTGAAGGAGAAACATCAGGTTGCGGGCGTCTTTCTTGGAGATGATGCCGCGCAGCCCGATGGTTTCGGCGTTCTGGATGGGCACGAGGATCATGGAGTTGTTCTCGAGCAGCCGAAGCTGGTAGAACTGGATATCCTGACCCGACACGTTCTGCCGGGTGATAGTCTCCACAACTCCCAGCCCGTGGTTCGGGTAGATGACCTTGTCACCGATGTTGAAAAGCATGGCCGTGCCTCTTGGAACGACTTTCATTATATCCGATCACGTCCTGATATGTCAAATTGACACATGCCCAGGGGTTGGGTTTGAAAAGTGCGCGCAATTCTGACAGGGGTCGAATTGTGGGTGTCGTGACGGCGAGGGGCTATTGCCCTGGTCCTCCCGGTGCGTGTTTGCGACCTCGCTCGTCGTGTGTTCTGTTTGACTGCGGGGATCGGACGGCGTGCGTGTCAAACCAGGGTGCCGTAGAGATCCAAAGTCTTCCGGGCGATGGCCGACCAGGAAAAACGAGCTTCCACGCGCGCCCGGCCGGCGCGGCCCATGGACCGGGCCAGCGCCGGCGTACCGGCCACACGGTTGATGGCGGCGGCCAGGTCGCGTGAGAAGTTTTCAGGATCCACCGGATCAAAAGTGCCCGCCCGCAGGGCGAGCGGGATTAGCAAACCGGTCTCCTCCGGCACGACCACTTCCTGGATGCCGCCGACGGCAGAAGCCACCACCGGCGTCTCGCACGCCATCGCCTCCAGGTTGATAATGCCGAAGGGCTCGTAGACCGACGGGCAGCAGAAGACGGCCGCGTGGGAATATAACTGGATGATCTGTTCGCGCGGCAGCATCTCCTGAATCCAGATTACGCCGGGCCGGCCGGCGGCGGCGCGAGCGACGCCGTCGGTCATCTCGCGGCGGATATCGTCGGTGTCGGGTGCGCCGGCGCAAAGCACTACCTGCAGGCGAGGGTCGATGTGGGGAATAGCGTTCACCAGGTGGATGATCCCTTTCTGCCGCGTGATCCGCCCGACGAACAAGACGAATGGCTTGGCCGGATCCACACCCAAGCGGCTCAGGGCGTCCGTCGCCGTTGTGCGACGGTATTGATCCAGATCGATGCCGTTGTGAATGACATGCACGCGCTCCGGCAGGACACGGAAATGGCGCAGCACGTCCTCGCGTGTTTCCCGCGAGACCGCGATGATGGCGTCCGCCGCCTCCAGGGCGGTACGCTCCATCCAGCAGCTGAGATGGTACCCGGCGCCCAGTTGCTCCTCTTTCCAGGGGCGGAGCGGTTCCAGGGAGTGCACCGTCAGCACGTGCGGGACAGCCCACAGTTTCTTGGCCCAGAATCCGGCCATGGCCGTGTACCACGTGTGAGTGTGGACGACGCTTGCCGCGAGCCGGTCCTTGGCCATGGCCAGGCTGCGGTGCATGGCGTCCAGCGCGCCTTCATACCGAATGTCGGTATCTTGGCTTGCGTCTGACCACCGGCCGTAACCGCGGACCACAAGAGAAGGGCCGTCCGCTGCCTGGTCACCGAACGTACGGACCTGGACCGGGACGAGACGGGCCAGCTCCCGGCTCAGGTACTCCACGTGGACGCCGGCACCGCCATAAACGTAGGGGGGAAACTCCTTGGTGAATATGGCGACCTGCTGCAGCTGGGTCATGGCACCACCTCGAAGCTCTTTTGGGAACGGTGCGTCATACAGTACAATGCATCAAATTGATTGTTAAATCCAGTCGCAAGGTTTGCCCATGTTGAAAACATCGGCCATGAACGTGTTGGGGTGTCTTCGACCGACGTGCGAGACGTGGCCTGCACGAGAGGTGAGATCATGAACAGAGCCGCCCTTCCCGCCCCGTCCTGGACCGCCGCACTGGCCGCCTTGCCGCCGGAGTGGTTTCTCGCGGCGCGCTGGTTCCAGGGCAAAGCATCGTCGGTGCGCGAGATTCGACCCGTGGACGTGCTGGATCTGACGAGGCGCCTGCCTTCGCGTGACGGGTATTTGTGCATCGCCCTGGCGGCTGTCACGACCAACGATGGATCCACCGAAATGTATCAGCTTCCCTTTTGCGTGGAACCGGCGGACAGTGGCCACATTGGTCCGGCGATTCCGCTGGGCACCGGCTGGCGTGTGCGTGAGGCGTTGGAAGAGCCCGCGTTGCATGTGGCTCTGGCCCGGCTGATGCGCGAAGGTTGCGAGGTGGCGGGGGAGCACGGCCGCTTCCGGTTTGAGTCGTTGCCCCCCTCGCCGTGGCAGCAGGTCCGACCGCTGGCTCAGACGTCGACCAATTCGCTGGTTCTGGTCAAGGCCGACGTGATCTGCAAGTTCATCCGTCGGGTGTCACTCGGTCCGTCGCCCGAGTTGGAGATGAATCGTTTTTTTGCGACGGCCGGCACCTTCCGCAACCTGCCACCCATGGAGGGAGCGCTCAGCTATGTGGATGCGGCCGGCGGTGAATATACCTTGGTCCTGGCCCAGCGGTTTGTGGACAATCAGGGCGATCTGTGGCAAGGAACTCAGCACTTTCTGTCCAGCCGGCTCAAGCAGATGGCTGAAAAGGGACACGAAGCCGAAGCGTGGCGAGGGGATACAGTCAGCGCCGACTATATGGATCGCGCGCGGCGCCTGGCACGGGTTTTGGCGACGATGCACCGCACGCTGACCACGGCGGGGTCCGACGCGGCGTTTGCGCCTGAGCCGATTACGCCGACGGATCTGGCCCGCTGGAGCGCGGCGATGGAAGCGGACGCGACGGCCCTCTTCGACAAGATCGCGGCCCGGGAACCGGGTGCGCATCCGGCCTTGCGTGATTTACGCGAGCGACTTCCAGACATCCGCCGTCAGGCGGTGACCGCGTTCCGGCGTTTGGCGGCTTTTCGTCCTGACGGCTGGATCAAATGCCGCGTGCACGGCGATTTCCATCTGGGCCAGGTCCTGCAGGTGGATGATGATTTTTTTGTCATTGATTTCGAGGGCGAACCGCTCAAGCCCGCATTGCATCGGGCGGCCAAGTACAGCCCGCTGAAAGATGTGGCGGGATTGCTCCGGTCGTTTAACTATGCCGCGTATGCCGCCCTGTTCGCCTGGGCGGACCGTCACCCGCTGTCGCGAGAGGAATTTCGGACGCTGGAACAGCGGCTGGTGGAATGGAACCGGACGGTAGAACAATCGGTCCGGCGATCGTATTTCGAGTCGATGGGTTGGCGCGAGCATGGCGACCTGCCGTCTTTCCTGGCGGCGCTCAAATTGGAAAAGGCGATATACGAGTTGGATTACGAATTCAACAACCGGCCGGCGTGGCTGCCAATTCCCTGCGGCGGCATCCAGGCGAGTCTTGAGGAGTTCTTTCAAACGTAGCGCCCGCTGTCCCGGAAGCATGGTCGACGTCAGCCCACCGTGCCCGATGTTCCGAATAGAATGCGGGCGGAAACTATCACGGCGAAGACATCATGTCCAGGTTGAAACCTTCGTCGGCTTTATGTTAAGCCGTTTCGACCACCGTGATTGCCCACCACGGCCCCCGGCTTTGACCCAGCAATGCGGCCCAGTACCACGCCGAGGTGTCGGTCCAGGCACCCCCGGCGTCGTCGATGATCCGCTCACGGATCCGCAGGCGCTCGGTACCGCGTTCCGCTTGCGAACACCCCCACCGGATGCCGTTGGGCGCCGCCCAGACGGGCAGTGAACGGACCTGATAACCCGAACCGCGGAAGCAGTCCGCCGCTGGATGCAATCCGCGTGACGGCTCGGCCAGCCAGCGCAGCAGCACCACGCGTCCGTCGAGGTGAAACCGGCCGATCTGGCCCGGGAACCGGGCGGCAACCGAGCGGTCGAGTTCAGTCAGCGGCACCGGAACCAGTGAGCAGCCCTCGAAGGTTGCCGGCCAGCCGGGGAACGCCGCAGGGCGGGGAATCCGGTTGCCCGTCGGCGCCACAACAGGAAACACGGCGACAGCGGCGCACGCGATCCAGAATGTCATGCGGCGGAGCATGGCGCCCTCCGATCCAGCAGGTGCAACAACAGCAGTACCGCACTCACCGCGGCGGCGAACACGACCAAGCCGACGCCTTCGTGCGCCCAGGCCGGCATCGGTACAATGGCGGTCTCGCGGAAAAACAACGCGGCGTTCCGAATCCCGTTGGCCAGAATTACGGCACCGGCGGCGCCGGCCAGCGCGCCCACAGTGCGCCAGAGACCGAACCCCATCCAGACCGCCAGGAAGCAGGTCAGGAGCAGGCCGGTCCAGAGCATCCGTATCCCGCTGCATGGTGCATCCAGCAGAACCGTTTCTCCCATCCAGCGCAGGCTGACGCCTTGGGCTTCCACGGCAATACCGGCGAGCCGGATCAGCGGCGCGGAGACGGTGGTGGCGACCAGCCGGAGTGGAAAGCCCAGGCAGTACTGCATCGATGCGCCCATCGGCAGCGCCAGGAGCAGCAATCCGGCAATGCCCGGATGGAACAGCCGGTCGAAACAAGTGGCGCTGGCCAATACGCCCAGCGCCAGCATGGCCGGGACGGCCCGCACCAGGGGCGGCGCCCACCAGAGGCACAGGGCATAGATCGCCAGAAGCACGGTCAGAACCGGCATCAGCGAAGCCGGAAGCTGACCCGTCGATCGCCGGCCCAGCGCCAGCGCCATCACCGCACCCAACGCCAGCAATCCCCACTGCTCGTCGGAGCCGTCTCCCAACCGCAGCGCGTACCATCGCCACACGGGCCAGGTGGCGGCGGCTAAACCGACGAACAGGGCGAGGGGATGATCCGGGCTGGGTTTCATGACAACCACCGCCGCAGCATGATCCAGCCCGCCGCACCCAGCGCCAGGAGTATGAGCGACCAGGTTTCCGGCTCAGGCGTGGTGGGCAAGTATTCGCCGATGGCCGTATCAGCCACGCCTTCGGGCAGGGGCAGCGGCTGCTTGACCTGTCGCAACTCGCCGTTTTGCCTTCGGATGACTTCATCAACCGCCACAAAAGACGTGAACGGAGTCAGCAGGGCGTACCGCAAGCCCAGATCGGTGATCGCCTTCCGAACCGGGTCGGTGGGTTGCAGGATGTATTCATCCCCCAGTTGGGCGATCCGGTGGCGCGCCCACAGATTGCGTAAGGCAGGCAGCGACGCATCGGTCTTGAAGCGATCCACCGGCAGCGTCGACTCGTACGGACGATCCGCCTCCAGACCGCTCATCCGGATCACTCCGGCGGCGTCGCCCCGCCACTTGCCGAATACGGTCACCGGTCGCTCCGCCAGGAGATCGGGCACCCGAACGGGCTCCACGTCATACGCGTCGAATCCCGCAAATTCAAGCTCCACCCGGGTCAAAACCGGTGACCGGACGTATTCCCCGAACCGGGCGCTGACGGCGGCGGCCTCTTCCGGTCTGGTGACCGTAAACGGCTCGCCCATGCCGGCGCGGGCCATGCTCTCGATGAGCCAGCGGTTGATCTCGCTGCCGATTCCGACCGCAAACACGTTGGCCTGGTGCAGATTGTTTCGGATCAGGCGGAACACCTCTGTTTCGACGTTCACGTAGCCGTCGGTGACCACGACGATGCTGCGCGAGCAACCCTCGTGCGCGGGCAGAGCCAGCGCCCGCTGCAAGGCGGGCACGAGCTCGGTGCCGCCGCCGCCGGCCTGGTCGTCGACGAGTTCCATGGCGACGGTCAGGTTGTCGGGGCTGGCAACGACGGATCGCTCCGCCATGAGCCGGGAGCCGCCGGCGAACAGCAGGATGTTGAAGCGGTCCGATACACGCAGACCGCCCAGCAACTGGCGCATCAACGCTTTGGCGGTATCGAGGGGAAAACCGTGCATGGACCCCGACACGTCCAACACGAAAATGTACTCGCGCGGGGTGATGACCGCCGGCGTGATCCGACCGGGTGGCTGCAACGTCAGGAGAAAGTAATTCTCCTCCGACCCCCGGGCCAGCAGCAAGCCGGAGTGGATGTGGTCGCCGGCCAGCCGATATTGCAGGATGAACGACCGATTGCCGCCGGTCCGCTCGCGAGGGACCAGTCCGATGGTGGCACGGTCAGTCCCTTGGTAATCGATGGTGACCTCGTGGCTGGCACACCGGATGTCCTGGATGGGCAGGCCGGCGTCCACACGCACCTTCACGGCAAACGCGCAGGGTGATGGCTCACCTGAGCGCAGGTATGGATTAGCGGTCCAGTGTTCGGCTGGCTGGGTGTCGGACGCCGCCTGGCCCACGTATCGCGGCCCGACCACGGCCGGATACACAAACGCATAGACACCGTCGGTGGGCACGAGCAGCTCGGTGTAGGACAAGACCACCCGGATCACGTCACCGGGCAGGATGTTGGCCACATTCATCTGAAAGACGTTGGGGCGATGCTGCTCCAGCAACGACGCGGTCCGACCGCTGCGCTTGGCGGTCTCGTATTCCTGGCGGGCCTGCTGCTTTTCCCGGATTCGGGCGACCACCGTGCGTTCGCCGATGGTCATGGTCATGGCGTACACTGCGGCGCGGGTGGAACCGGGGAAGATATAGACGGCCTCCAGCGCCCGTGTCCCTTCGTTCCGGTAGGTCTGGGTGACGGTGACATCGGCGATGATACCGGCGATGCGCACGTCCGCCGCCGTGGATTTCAGCGGCAGTCGGTCGGTGGATGGATCGTCGCTCTGGACGTAGAAAAACGGGGACAAGCTCTGGCCCACATCATGATCGTCCTGAGCCGAGCCGGAGCCGGCCGCCAACCCGACGAGGAGCAGGACCGCGAACAGCGAGCGGATGTTCATGATAACCTCCCGACGGACGGTTTTCTTGGTTCAAGGATCCCGCCGGGAAGTGAAGGAAATTTGAACGCGTCAGGTGCTTGGGGTGAATTATCGGTGAAGCCGCCGGGCGGCACAGGAGGCCAGCCGCGGCTCGGCTGCAAACCGCGCAACGTTGGTCAATGATTCTGCCTGGGCGGACGGTGCGTTCGAATCATCCGGTGGAAGGCGCCAGCGGCAGGCGGAGAGTCGCCAGGGTGCCGCCGTCCGGGTGGTTGGCCAGACTGATGCTGCCGCCGTGGAGCGTCACCGCCTCGCGCACCAGCGCCAATCCCAGGCCGGTGCTCTTGGCGCCCGTGTCCGGACGGGGCAGCGAGTAGAAGCGTTCGAACACCCGATCCAGCGCATACTCCGGGATGCCCGGGCCACTGTCGTGAACCGTGATTACAGCCATCCCGATCTCCGCGGCCGCAGCGACTCCGATGCGGCCCCCGTCCGGGGTAAAGTCGATGGCGTTCTGGATCAGGTTGACCAGTGCGCTGCGTAGCAAAAAGCGCTCGCCCAGCACGGCCAGATCCGGAGCAAGTGAAAGGTCCAGCGCGATTCCCTTGGCACGGAGCTGGGTGTCTACCGCCGCGGCGACGTCATCCACCAACTCACACAGGCTGACGGATTCCACCTGCACCAGACCTTTGCGGCTCTCCAGAGCGGTCAGGTCCAACAGCCGGTCCACCAACCGTTGGATCCGGGCGCCGGCGGCGGCAATGGTGGCGGCGAAGCGGCGGCGGGCCTCAGGCGGCGGTTCCTCCTGGAGAAGTTCGGCGGCGCCCCGGATCGACGACAAGGGTGCCTTGATCTCATGGGTCAGCGTCTGAACGTATTGCTCCACGTACTGCTTGCCCTCGAGGGCGTCACGCATCTGCTCGAACGCCTGGCCCAGCGTGCGGATTTCGCTGCTGCCCAGCGGGGGCAGGCTGGCGCGCCGACCGTCGCGGACGGACTGGGCGTACGCGGCCAGGCGGTCGAGCGGGCGGGTGATCCAGGTGGAAACGACGAAGCTCAATACCGCGGCAGCCAGAAAGGAGACCACCGCCGCCAGGGCGATTTTCCGGGTGATCTCGGTGATGAACACCTTGACGCTGTTCACGGGCTTGGCCACGGTGAGCACCCCGGCCAGCTGGCCGCCGGCGTGAACCGGCGCCGCCACGTAAAGCACGGTGGAGTAAAAGTCCTGGGCGTCGCCCCGCGTGGCCCGGGCGCCGTACTGCCCGCGCAACGTCAGGTAGACGTCGTTCCAGCGGGAGTAGTCCTTGCCTTCGTCGGTGCCGCCGTGAGAATCGTAGATCACGATGCCGCGGGCATCGGTCACGTACACCCGGGTCGTCACCGCCCGCTTCTCCAGTTCGTACAGGCGCGCGTCGAGTTTCCGCCGGAGCGCTCGATCCATGGCGGCGCGGAGGTCCATGACGTCAGGGCGCGTCTCCCGAAGGCGGTCTTCCAGTCCGGCCGCGAGAATGTTGGCGGTATCCACCATGGCCTCTTCCGTGGATTTCAACGGCTGTAGCCGGATGTCCTCCGTGATCCACAGGCTCAAGGCCACAAAGCCGGCGATGATCGCGAGACAGAACCCGAGGAAGATCCGCAGGCGGATGCTCACCAGTCCTCCCGCAGCGCGTACCCCACCCCCCGGTGCGTCACGATGGGGTCGGGCTCGGGGCGCACCTCGCGGAGTTTGGCGCGCAGAGTCTTGATGTGGGTGTCGACCGTGCGGTCCAGACTCATCTCCGGGCATTCCCAGACAAGTTCCATCAGCCGATCACGGGAGAACACCCAGCCGGGATGTTCGATGAGTTTTTCCAGGATGCGGTACTCGTACCGTGACAGCTCCAGTGCCCGGCCGAAATAGCTGATTGTGCGCCTCTGGGCGTCCACGGTGAAGGGGAGCGGCGGTCGATTCTCCGCGGGTGGCCCGGCGACTGGACGCAGTCCCCGCCGGAGCACCGCCCGCACCCGCGCCACGACCTCCCGCGGGCTGAATGGCTTGACCACGTAATCGTCGGCGCCCATCTCCAGGCCCGAAACGCGGTCAATTTCGCTGCCGCGCGCAGTGAGGAAAATGACCGGGATCGGGTGACGCCGGCGGATTTCTGTGAACAGCTCAAACCCGCTCAGGTCCGGCAGTCCGATGTCCACGATCGCCAAATCGGCCGGATTGCGCTCCAGCGCCGCGAGCGCTTCGCCGCCCGTGCCCACCCAGTCGGTTTTGAATCCGTCGGTGTCCAGCGCGTAGAGCAGGATGTCGGCGATGGACTTTTCATCTTCCACCAGCAGGATTCGGGGACGCTCGGGCATGAGGCCTCCAGGTGCCGCGGCCCTCCGCCGGCTCGCAGCGGGGATGCTGGCAATAGGCGCAATGCGCTCATTGTAGACGAAGCATGGGACGAAGACAATCCGTCCGGGGCGGCGACGGTCAATAATCCAGGTGGTTGTCCAGGATGAGCTTGTCGATTCTGAACGTGGCGTCGATCTCCAGTTCGTTCTGGATCAGCGTGCGGGTGCTGAGGATGTACGCCACGTTTTCGGAGGGACGGTTCTCGTCCTCTTCGAGGTCGCTCAGGCTCTTGATCTTGATTTTGGTTGTTTGAAAACGCAGGGACTTGTCGTCGCGCGTGACAAGAGGGGTCCCGTCGTCGGCATAGCGGGGGAAAATGAACTTGGCGCCGGAGCCGTCCGGTGTCGGAGCGATATAATCCTTGATGTACACCTTCTTGCCGGAGTTGGTGGCCAGGAAGGTGTTCTGGCGCAGCTCGGGCAGACTGAGGCTGTGCAGCGCGCGCTCGACATCAAAGACCGCGGAAACACCCTTGGGTTTGGAATCGACGGTGAGCGACACGACAATTTCATCGGGATAATCCCGGTTCGCGATATCCCGGTAGCGATTGAATTGGGCTTGATCGCCCCGAGCGATCAAGGCGACGTAGGCCCGGCGGACCGCCCGTGCCGAGAACAGATGGACCCGGAGGATGACCACGAATTCGCGCTCCGAATCGCCTGTGCCCGCAATGTTCTGTTGAATGCTGCCGATGTAGCCCCACTGGTAGACGTAGGTCCAGGGCGAGCCGGTCAGGATCTGGCGCGCCTCCTTCTCCCGCCACTGAGTATACGGTTTCTCCAGCCAGAAATCCGCGGCCCGGGCCGTGCAAATCAATGCGAGGCCTAGCCCGCACGCGATCAGGGTTCGTTTCACAAGAGCTCCTGGGCCCGTAAGTGTTGTCCGCGCCGTCTCGTCACCAAACGATCACACCGGATAAGATGCGTGTTTCCGGCAAACGTCTCGCCAAGTCGGGGGCCGGAGCTGGTCATTCGCGTCGGATGGTCCGGTCGCGGACCTGGTCCGAACTCGGTTGTCCGCCCATCGGTTGGCTGGCCGCGACGGCGGGTGCCGCCAGCCGTTTCAGGATGTCGCCTGGGGTGCGGCGGCGACATACGGCGGATTGGTCTCCTCGTATTCGATGAGGCCGTCGCGCAGGTGGATGACACGTTGGGCGTGCGCGGCCACGTCCCGCTCGTGAGTGACCAGAATGATGGTGTTGCCGCGTTCGTGCAGCCGGTGGAACAGGTTCAGAATTTCTTCGCCGGTTTTGGAGTCCAGGTTCCCGGTCGGTTCATCCGCGAGCAGGATGGAGGGCGTGTTGACCAGTGCCCGGGCGATCGCCACGCGCTGACGCTGGCCGCCGGAGAGCTCGTTGGGCCGATGGCCCATCCGGTCGGCCAACTCCACGTTGTGCAGGGCCAACTCGGCCATTTCGCGCCGCTTTTTGGCGGGTATGCCGCTGTAGATGAGGGGCAGTTCCACGTTCTGCAAGGCGGTGGAGCGAGCGAGTAAGTTGAAGGTCTGGAACACAAAACCGATTTCCTTGTTGCGGATCTGGGCCAGTTCGTTGTCGTCGAGCTGGCTGACCAACTGTCCGTTGAGAAAATAGTCGCCTTTGGTCGGTGTGTCCAGACAACCGATCAGGTTCATCAGTGTCGATTTGCCGGAGCCGGATGGGCCCATGATGGCTGCGAATTCACTGCGCTTGACCTCAAAGTGCACGCCGCGGAGCGCCTGAATCTCCACCGTGCCCATGATGTAGGTTTTCCAGAGATCTTCGGTCTTGATGATGTTGTGGTTGTCCTGGCTCACGAGCCCTGCTCCTCTTCACGGGCCGGGCCGACGCCTGCCCGCCGTTTTTGGACGAAGTCGCCATCCTTCAGGTTGCGCAAGGTCTTGAAACTGCCCACCACGATCTCGTCGCCCTCGTTCAAACCCTTGAGAACCTCGATTTTGGTTTCGCCGGTGATGCCGGTCTCCACCAGGACGAAGACCGCCCGGTTATCCTTGTCCAGTTTGAACACGCCTTGCTTTTCGACGAGCTTCGGTTTTTTGCCGTCCTTGGCCTTGTTGGCATCCTTTTTCTGCCACGGATGAACGACACCCCCGATGCCATCCAGCTCCACCTCACGCATCACCACCGCCTGTAGGGGAATGGCCAGCGCGTCTTCCTTGACCGAGGTGGTGATTTCGGCGGTGGCGGACAGGCCCGGCCGCAGCAGAGCGGGCGGATTGTCAAGCTGGACCACCACCTTGAAATCCTTGGCCTGATCGGTCGTCGTGGCGGTCCCCGTGGTGATGGCGCTGTTGCCGATCTCGGTGACATGACCCTTGAGCGGCTGGTCGGGCAGCGCATCCACCTTGACGGTTACCGGCTGGTTCAGTTTGACGTTGACGATGTCGGTTTCGTCGACTTTGACTTCGGTCTCAATCACCGACAGGTCCGCGATGGTCATCAGGGTGGCGGACGGGTTGAACATCATGCCCGGAACAGCGCGCTCGCCCTTCTCGACTTCCAGCTTGGTGATCACGCCGGTGAGCGGAGAAGTCAGCACGGTTTTGTTCAGAAGATCGCGGGCCCGGTCCAGCATGGCTTGGTAGTGCCCCACCCGGCTGACGGCGGCCTGGTAGCTGTTCTCCATCTGCTGAATGTTGATCGTGGACACTTCGATTCGGATTTTCAGTTCGCTGAGCCGGGCTTTGGCCGCCACGACGCGGCTTTCCGCCAGACGGTGGCTGGAGCGGGCCAGATCGTATTCCTCCCGGGACACCAGGTTGTCTTCGTGCAGCTGCTGCTTGCGCTTGAAGAGCGAGGATTCATGTTCCAGGTTGATCTGCGCCTGGTCCAGCTCGGCCTGGACGCTCTGGAGATTGGCTTCCGTGATCCGCAGGTTGAGTTTGGCTTCTTCGATCTGTTGCTTGGTGTTGCGGGACTCTTCTTCCGTGGCGCGGAACTGGAATTCGGCGGATCGGGCATCGGCCTCGGTCTGGAATGGATCGATTTTCAGAAGGACATCGCCCTTGCGCACCGGATCGCCTTCCTTGACATACAGTTCCTGAATGACGCCGGTGATTTCCGACTGGAGATCCACGTAGTTTTTCGGCTTGATCTCCCCGGAAGCGGTGACGATCGCCGTCAGTTTGTCCGAGCGCTGGACTTTGTCGGCTTCCACAATGGGACGACCGTTGCTTTTGAACGCCAGCAGCATGATGACGATGATGATGACGACGAGCGCGGCCCCGCCCGCAATCCACCAGATGGCGCGCTTTTTCTTCTTGTCCATGAATCCTCCGCCTGTTGTCGGTCTCAGTCTATTACGGCGAAACGTTTGAAAAAGTTTCATGTTCGTCAGTTCGGACGGATTGGGCCCACCGGAGTCGATACGCGTCGGCCGTTCGAGCTGAGTCGCGATTCTTGAGGCATTGTTTGGGTAATCGGGAATTGATATCCCTGGGGTCAGACGCCGGGCGCGTTGAAAAAAGCGGTGATCGGCCGCCGGAAGCGCAGCACCCGCTGGATCGCGGGCGGAATGATGCGCTTCAAACCCAATGTCGATGGCATGCGGTTGTATTCCAACACCAGCCGGGCCGTCGTGGCGGAATCCTTGCGCAGGGCCATCACCCGGACCCGGTATCGTCCCAGATCGTACAACTGGCCTTCCTGAAGTTGTGACCGGATGATGTTCCGGTTGGGGATGCTGATGGTGATCCGCTGTTCCGTCATCTCCTGAATAAGGTCGGGAGCCAGCGACACATACACCTTGGCCATCAGGAAATCCTTGGCGTCAATGTCCATTCGCTCCATTTCCCGCGCCCGGAGGATGTTCTTGATATGGTCGGCGTCCATGTTGGAACAGTAGTATTTCAGGTCGGTCGCGGCGATAATTTCGTCATCCGTTCCATTCCGCTCCATCCGTTCCAGATGGCGACCCAGCTCCCGAACGTCCATGTCCAACAGTTGTCGATAGATGGGCGACAGCTTCTGGACGTCTTTTAATCCCCGCGACGTGAAATCGAAGATCCGGCGCTGGTAGCTGACGCTGGCAATGGCGGCCGATGTGGCAATCACCGGCTGCAATCCGTGCCGGGAAGCCCGCCGCGGCGTGGATAGAAGCATCTGGGCGGGTTGGTCCGCGCCGATCAGCACCGGGGCGCTGTCGGTCAGGTCGATGATTTCCTTGTCGCCTGGTGCCGGGAAGCTTCGGATGGCTAATATCATCAGAACGACCACCGCGACCAGAAGCAGGAAAATCAACGCGTATTCCACCCGTGGGGCGTCCTTGGCGGCGATCTCCCGGACGATCTGTTTGACTTCCGGCAGGCCGGCTTCGGGTTCGATCCGATACACGAAACGCTTCAGCAGGAAACCGTTGTTCTTCAGAAATTCAGACGCTTTTTCCACCAACGGATTGGCCCGGGCCAAGCCGTTGGCTTTGATGGACATTTGTTCAATCAGGTGGGGATCGTACTGGTCGCCAAGTAAAATGATGTAAGTCGGAACCCGCTCGCTTTCCAATAGCTGGTACGTTTGTCCCCGGGCGAAGGATTGGGCCTGGTGCTTGAGTTCGAACCGCTCTTCCGGGTAGTCCTCGGCGAACGAGTCCTGGACGCCGTCGGTGATCAGGATGAACTTGACATCGCACTCCGGCGGGTATTCCCGGCGGATTTCAACAGCGGCTTTGAAGCCGTAATAGAAATCCGTATGCCAGCCGTCGTTCACATAGCGATCCGGCAGGTCCACGTCGATCTCGGAACGTCCGCCGAACAAAATCAGACGGTTTTCATAATCTTGGAGCAGGCTGATCAATTCGCGAAGGACCTGGGCTCGCTCCACCTTGGCATCGATGCGGGGGACGGATCGGGAGTTGTCCACCAGGAAGATGTTGACGCCCTTGACGCCCTCGCACGGGCGGGTGGGTGTGGCGGAGAACGCCGGCAGGCAGGCAATGGACAGCAGGACCGGCAGCAGGCAGTGAAGGGAGGGCCGGTTTCGGACAGAGCTCAGCGTGCGCCCGAATATCTTCATCCTGAAGGTATCAATAGCAAATCCTGTCCGAAAACGCAACCGCTATCGCCGGTAAACCCGGGGGGCACCGGACGCACCGTCGCGGTTTAGCGTCGGCCAGGCGCAACGGGGCGACCCCGGTGAGGGGGGCGGATGGTGGCGATGCGCAGCGTGTTGGTGGCGCCCACAGACCGCGCCTGTCCGGAGAGGATCACGAAATGGGCCGGCTGTTCCAACTGGAAATTGTGTTTCGCCCAGCTTTCCGCCTGCTCCATCAAATGGTCGCTGGTGCGCGACGTTCGAATCCTGACCGGATGAACTCCGTAATACAAGGACATCCGCCGCCAGGTGGCAGGATCCGGAGTCATGGCGACGATCGGGCAATCGGGCCGGAAGCGGGACAGTACGCGGGCGGTTCGCCCTGAGAGTGTGTGCACGGTGATGGCCGCGGCGTGTACGTCGCGGCTGGCGTGGTAGGCGGCGCGGGCGATGGCGGTGAGCGGATCGTCACCGGGCGCGAGCGGATCCAGACCGGCCAGCAGATTCGGCATCTGGCGGAGATACCGCTCCGTCTCGGCCGCGATGGTTGCCATGGTGCGCACGGTTTCCATGGGGTAGCGGCCCAGAGCGGTTTCGCCGGAGAGCATCACCGCGTCGGTCCCGTCCAGAATCGCGTTGGTGACGTCGGTCGCCTCCGCCCGGGTTGGGCGGGGTTGTTCGGTCATGCTCTCCAGCATCTGGGTGGCGACAATGACCGGGATCTGCGCCTGGCGGCAGCGGCCGATGATCTGTTTCTGGAGGACGCCGATCCGTTCGATATCCACCTCGACGCCAAGATCGCCGCGGGCAACCATGATCGCGTCGGTGGCGGCCAGGATGCCGTCTAGGTTTTCGAGGGCTTGGGGCTTTTCGATTTTGGCGACGATGGCCGTGCCGGTGCCGGCGGCGTCGATGAGCCGGCGCAGCCGGTGCAGATCCGCCGCTTGCCGGACGAAACTCAGCGCCAGAAAATCGACCCCGGCGGCCAAGGCGGCGGCGGCGTCGGAACGATCCTTGTCGGTCATCGCGGGCAGACGGGTGGCCGTTCCGGGGAAGTTGACCCCTTGGCGTTCACGCAGCCCCCCGCCCTTTTCCGCGGTGCAGTGCAGGATGCCGTCGGCGATCCGGACCACGCGCAGGACGATTTTGCCGTCGTCCATCAGGATCCGGGCGCCGGGCTGGAATTCATCGGGCGTGAAGGCGTACGAGATCGACATCCCCCGGGCGGTGCCGGCGATTGGTTGGCGCGTCAGAAAAAAATCCTGGCCGGTGGTGATGGTCACGGGCTGGTGGTCGGCAAGTTCGCCGGTCCGGATTTTCGGCCCCTGCAGGTCGGCGAGGATGCCGATGGGCCGTTCCAATTCATGCTCCAGCCGCCGCAGCGTCCGAACCAGGCGCGTGAATTCGTCGGGCTTGCCGTGCGAGAAGTTGTAGCGGATGATGTCGACGCCGAGTTTGAGCACGGCGCGAAGCACTTCCGGGGCCTTCAGGGAGGGCCCGTAGGTGGCCACAATTTTGGTTTGCTGCGTCTGGGCAGGAAACTTCATGGAGATCACCTGTTGGCGGATCGAATGATACCATTCTATAATAACTTTGATTCCGGTTCCATACGACCATTCTCGCGGCAGAGGCAACCATGAAAGATGTTTATCTGATTCGGTCGCGGTTGACGAACAAGCGCAGTTTGCTGGATCGATTGGAAAACATGCTGGAGGCGGTGGGACTGGAGTTCATCCAGCCACGCGATCTGGTGGGAATCAAACTGAGTTTCGGCGAGCGGGGCAACACCGCGTTTCTGCGTCCACCGTTCGTCCGCCGAGTAGCGGACAAGATCAGGGCCCGAGGCGCCAAACCCTTCCTCACGGATTCCAACACCCTGTACCACGGCCACCGCACCAATTCGGTGGACCATCTCATCCTGGCCGAGGAGCACGGCTTCGGCCTGGCGCAAGTGGGCGCACCCATCATCATGGCCGATGGCCTGCGATCGGAAAGCTATTTGGAAACCGAAGTGAACCTGAAGCACTTTCAGCGAGTCAAAGTGGGCAGCGTCGTGGGCGAAATGGATGCCCTGGTGAGTCTCGCCCACTTCAAGGGACACCTGGCCTGCGCCTTCGGCGGCACCCTGAAGAACATCGGAATGGGGCTGGGATCCCGTGCCATGAAGCAGCTGATGCACAGCGGCACCGTCCGTCCGGAATATGCGAACCGGGACGCCTGCACCGGTTGCGCCCGGTGCGCCACGGTCTGCCAATACGGGGCGATCCGGATCGACGGCGGCAAGGCCTGTTTCGAGTACGAGCGGTGTGTCGGCTGCGCGGAGTGCATCCCGGCCTGTCCCGAGGAAGCGCTGAAGATTCTCTGGGCGGAAAAGCCGGAAATCTTGGGGGAAAAGATTGCCGAGACAACCTTCGGCGTGGTGCGCCGGCTCAACGAGCGGTGTCTGTACGTCAATTTCCTGCTCGACATCACGCCGGATTGCGACTGCTTCCCGTACAACGACGATCCCATCGTTCCGGACATCGGCATCCTGGCCTCCCGGGATCCCGTCGCGATCGATCAGGCGTCGGTGGACCTGCTCAATGCCGAGGAGTCGATTGCGGCCAGTCAGATCGGACGCCGTCCCGCGCGGGAGGACAAACTGGCCGCACTGTGCCCCGAGGTCAACTGGCAGCGCCAGTTGGAATATGCGTCGGAGATCGGCCTCGGCAGCCGTCGGTACCGGTTGGTGGAGCCATGAACCGGGACGGCCGGCGGCGCGTTTCAAAGCCAAAGGAGATCAGAATCCATGAACAGGAAGCATGAACCCGACAAGCCCATGCACCACTACTACCGGTACGTTGAGGACCACAGCGCCAGCTACGTTCAGGAACTGCAATCACTGTTGCGGGAGCCGTCAATTATCACTAACACGATCGGGATGACCTCGACGGCAACGCTGATCGAACAGATCATGCTCCGGATGGGTTGCCAGGTCCGGCAAGTCACCTGCGGGGACAGCAAGCCGTTTCTTTACGGCGAGGTCGGGGCCGGTCCGTCCACCATCCTGTTTTACAACCACTACGACGTGCAGCCCGTGGAGCCGCTGAACGAGTGGGAGGTCGGCCCCTTTTCCGCCGAGGTCCGTGACGGTTATATCTTCGCTCGCGGCGCCGCCGACAACAAAGGCAACCTGTACGCCGCGCTGGCCGCAGTGGAAACGTACCGCCGCGTTTTTGGCGACCTGCCGTTCCGGGTTAAATTCCTCTTCGAGGGGGAAGAAGAGCTGGGCAGCAGCAACATGGAGCAATTGGCCCGTGCGGAGGACGGGATGTTCCAGGCCGATCTCTGTTTTTGGGGATCGGGCGTGCTGGACAACAGCGGCCATCCCTACATCAGTTTCGGGCTGAAAGGAATGGCCTATATCGAAATGCGCTGCAGCACCCTGCGGTGCGACGTCCATTCGGCCATGGCGGCGATCATCGATAGCCCGGTATGGCGGTTGCTCAACGCCCTGACTTCATTGCGTGATGCCTGGGGCCACATCACCATCGACGGGCTGGATGCCCACGTCCTGCCCGTCTCGGCCGAGGATCGGGAGCGCCTGGTGCCATCGGATTTCGATCTGGACTATTTCCGCGAACTATACGGTGTCAAGGAGTTCCTCCACTCGAGCGATCCGCGGGAACTCATGGAGCGGCTGTTCTATTACCCATCGTTGAACATCTGCGGCATCCGCTCGGGTTATACGAAGAGCGGCACCAAAACGATCATGCCGCGGGAAGCCTGGGCAAACGTCGACCTGCGCCTGGTGCCGGACCTGACACCCGAGCTGGTCGTGAGTCTGCTGCGCGCCCATTTGGACGCCCGCGGTTTCGATGACGTGGAGTTGCTGCTCAAGTGCGCAATCCCCGGTTACCGTCACCAGCCGTCGGCGGAGCACATGGCGCAGATTCGCCAGGCCAGCCTCGAGACTTTCCATGCCGAGCCGTCGTTCCTGCCGATGATGGCGGCCAGCGGGCCAATGTACCATGTCTGCGCGCCGCACCGGTTGCCGGTGCTCTCGTTCGGCGTGGCCCACCCGGGGTCGCACATCCACGCTCCAAACGAGAACATCCGGGTGCACGATTTCATTCAGGGGATCAAGTTCATCGGGCGGGTGATCGATTTGTTCGGATGCCCCGTCCGGCAGGACAGTTAGGCGAGCACGATCTCGGGACGAATCACTTTCCGCCCCTCGTCCCCGAGGCGCACCCGGCCCACCGCGAGCAGTGCGCCCGTTTCGTCCATCAGGCGCAGCCGGGCACCATCCGGATGCGGGCTGTCTTCAGGCAGCGGGATTTCCACTCCGTTCCGGACGCGCACCGCGGTCTCCGGCGGACACGGCCACGGGGGCAGGTGACTCAGCAGCCGTTCGGGGGGGAGAACATGATCGGCGATTCGATGGGGTGCCGTAAGGAGCTCGTCGAGGGCGGCGGCGTGCTCCAGTAGAAACGGACCCAGGCGCCGGCGGCACAAGGCGTGGAGATGAGCGCCACAGCCCGCCAATTCTCCGAGTTCGTGGGCAATCGACCTGACGTACGTTCCGCCGGAACAGGCCAACCGGAAGTGAAGGTCGGGCGGATCCCAGGCTCGGACATCCAATGCCGTCACGCGCACCAGCCGCTCCTGGCGGGGCGCCGCCTGACCGCGCCGGGCGTACTGGTACAACGGACGGCCCTGCCATTTGACCGCCGAGTAGGCCGGGGGACGTTGGACGATGTCCCCGACAAAAGTCCCGATCCAGCCGTCCAAATCGGAGCGCGAGAAAGCCGCCGGCCGGGCGTCCGCCAGCGGTTCCCCTTCGCGGTCGTGGGTATCGGTGGCCCAGCCGAAACGGATGATCCCGTCATATTCCTTGTCGTCGTGCAAGACAAATTGGGCCAGCCGCGTGGCCCGGTGCAGCAGGATGGGCAGAACACCGGTGGCCATCGGATCCAGGGTCCCGCCGTGTCCGATCTTGATGCCGGACACGCAACGACGGAGCCGGGCGACCACGTCGTGAGAGGTCATTCCCGAGGGCTTGTCAACAATCACAATCCCGCTAAGCGGCGCTTGGTGCATAAAATTCCCATTAAAACTATTGTCTTTTAAAAATTTATTGACTATGATAGGCAAGGTTCGCCATAATTTGCATCAAAAAGCAAGTCCCAAGCAATTATTGAATAAAGGTATTATCCACTTCAATGTTTTTGGAGGTTCGATCATGAAGAGAAACACTATGCTGATCCTGGTGGTGCTGTCCATCCTGGCCCTGGTTCTATTCTCCGGCTGCGCGACCAAGAAGTTCGTCCGGGAAGAGGTCCAGTCGTCGGAAACCCGCGTCAACCAGAAAATGGATCAGGAAGTGTCCAAGCTCAACGGCCAAATCAATGAGCTCTCCAGCCTGAACAAGCAGCTGAGCTCGCGCATCGAGCAGGTGTCCGACAAGGCCGCCACGGCCGACGCCAAGGCCGAGGAGGCCAAGCGGATCGGCACCAGCGCCAAGGATCTTGCCACCCAGGCCAACACCGGCGTCACCGATCTGCGGGCCCGTTTTGATACCCGCAACAATTATGCGATCGTCGACACCAAGAATGTCCACTTCGGCTTCAATATGTCGGGACTGACGGCTGAAGCCAAAGCGACGCTGGATGAGGCGGCCCGCCTGTTTGCCGGCAACAAGAACATGGTGATGACCCTCGAAGGGTACACCGACGGCATCGGGTCCACCGAGTACAACTACGGCCTGAGCGAAAAGCGCGTCCAGAGCGTGGTCCGCTACCTGGTGGGAGAAAAGAGCGTGGATCTGAACCGGCTCTTCGTCATCGGGCTTGGCAAGACCAACCCGGTGGCCGACAACAAGACCGCCGAAGGCCGCAAGCAGAATCGGCGCGTGACGATCAAGTTGCTCGAAGCTCGTTAATTTGAGTCTTTCAAGAAGGTTAACAAGGCCGGGCATCGCCCGGCCTTGTTTGTTTACACCAAATTACTATTGATTCAGTATGCAAACGGGACGGATATAAATATTTTGTCAGATTTCTTGTAAGTGCTACACTTTTATCACATTTTGTATTGACAAAAACAATCGTCATTTGTTAAGTTGCTATTACTAGTGATCAATTGAATACAATAAATTAGCTTACTGCCTAAGAGGTGGTCATGAGCAAGATAGCTAAAATTGTCCTTCTTCTGTCTCTTTTGACTGCCGTGGCGGTCGGTCAGGCCGTTCAGGCGCCCGCAACCAACGTTCCGACCCAAGGCGCGCCGCTCAAGAACCTGAGCAAGCAGAAAGACGGACACTGGTCGCCGTACGCCGCGCCGGAGTACGGCCAGGAAGCGAGGGTGCACGTGGTCCAGCGGGGTGATACCTTGTGGGATCTGGCCCGCCAGTACTTGAACAACCCCTATCTCTGGCCTCAGATCTGGGAACTGAATACGTATATCGCCAATCCGCACTGGATCTATCCGGGCGATCCGCTGTTGATCGAGCAGCCCAAACTGGTTGAGCAGCCCCAGGTTCCAGAAGAAGCTGAAGAGGTAACTGAAGAGTCGGTAACGGGCATGGGCGCCTTGAGAAAGCAGTTGCCGCCGACGAAGGTCGAGCGTAAGCCCCTTGAACTCGTGGTCAAAGACGTCGACACTTATTACGCCACCGACTATGAACTGTACGGAACGGGGCGGATCAGCCATGCGCCGATGGCTTTCGACACCTTCATCGTCGGCGCCGAGGACGAGAATATTCAGCGCTTCCTGGACGAAGGGAAGATCGTTTACATCAACAAGGGAATGCGGCAGAACGTGTCACCAGGCCAGCGCTTCAGCATCCTGCGCTCAGCCGGCGAGATTCGCAACCCGGTCACCAACGCCTTCGTGGGATATTACTACCAGGAACTGGGCACGGTGAAAGTGCTCATCGCCCACGACGACAAAGCCATCGCGCAGATTGATCTCGCCGCCCGGGCCGTTCATATCGGAGATGCCCTGGTGCCGTTCCAGGAAATTGAGAAAATTGTTCGCGACAAAGCCCACAAACCGCAGCGCTTCATCGAAGATAACGGGAAAGCTACCGGCAACATCATCTACATCGAGGACAGCCTGAGTGTCGCCGGCACCGGCAATGTCGTGTATCTGGACCTGGGCCGCAATCAGAATGTGGTTCCCGGACAGATCTGCACCGTGTACCGAGTCGAAGGAAAATACAAGCAGACCGACGAATTTTACCCGACGAACCGGTACGACAGCTACAAAGAGAAGTTGGAGCCCGGCTTCAAAGAAGCCAGCCGCGCGGCGACAGCCAAGCGGGAAATCCCCCGCATCATCCTGGGCGAGGCGGTCATCATTCAGGTTTTTGACAACACCGCCAAGGCCAAGGTGATCGAATCCCGCCAGAGTTTGGACCTGGGGAATTACATCCAGATCCAATAAAGCCACCTGACCCACATCGTGCTAATCCGGTGCCCGGATTAGCACTTTTTTTTTGCCTGTCTCGGCGGCCGTCAACCCGTCCTGAGGATGATCGACTTGAACGGAAATGTCGCTCCCGAACGCTTCTTGGTGCTGAAGAACGCCCGCATCGTGACCATGAACCGGGATCTGGAGATCATCGATGGCGACGTGGCCATTGATGGCGGCCGAATCCGGGCCATCGGCCGGTTCGACAGCTCCCTGCCCAACGCCATCGACCTCGAAGGCCGGCTGCTGTGTCCCGGCTTCGTCCAGACGCACGTCCATCTGGCCCAGACCTTGTTCCGCGGCATGGCGGATGATCTGGAACTGCTGGACTGGCTCCGTCGCAAAATCTGGCCGCTCGAGGCGGCGCATACGCCGGAGTCGCTGTACCTGAGTGCCATGTTGGGGGGGATGGAACTGATCGCGTCCGGAACGACCACCGTGTTGACCATGGAAACTGTCAATCACACCGACGCGGTCTTCCGGGCCGTGGAAGAATTGGGTGTACGCGCCGTCGTGTGCAAATGCATGATGGATGAAGGGGATCAGGTGCCGGCGCCGCTGCGTGAAAAGACAGCCCACTCGATTCGGGAAGGCCAAAAACTTCACCAGGAATGGAACGGCCGGGGGAACGGCCGGATTCGCGCCGGCCTGGCGCCGCGGTTCGCCCTGGCCTGCTCGGACCGGCTCTTCCGGGAGTTGCGCGACTTCGCCGTCGCCGACCGCGTACCCGTCCACTCCCATGCCGCGGAGAACCTTAAGGAGGTGCAGGCGGTATGGGATAAAACCGGCCGGAAAAACGTGACGTATTTCCGGGATCTGGGACTGCCTGGCGAGCTGCTCTACCTGGCCCACTGCGTGTGGGTGGATGACGAAGAAATGGCTATCCTCCGGGACGAGGGGATGCACGTGCTGCACTGTCCCTCGTCCAATTTAAAACTGGGCTCCGGCGTGGCCATGGTGCCGGAGATGCGGGCGGCGGGCGTCTCGGTTTCCATCGGGGCGGACGGCGCACCGTGCAACAACAATCTGGACATGTTCACCGAAATGCGCGTCGCGGCCCTCATCCAGAAAGTGCGGCGGGGACCGCTGGCTCTGCCGGCCCGGGATATCCTGCGGATGGCCACCATCGACGGCGCCCGTGCCTTGGGCCTCGAATCGGATATCGGCAGCATCGAACCGGGCAAGAAGGCCGATCTAATAGTGCTGGAACGGGATCCGTTGCACGCGTTTCCTTCGCCTGATCCGGTGGCGGCCATCGTCTACGCCTACCGGGCATCGGACATACATGCCGTGCTGGTGGATGGAGACATCTTGTATCGCAACCGTCAATTCACCCGGCTTCAGCCGGAGCGGATCCAGGAAGACATCCGCCTGGAATTGCCGCGACATCTTGCGCGTGCTGAAAAATATGGCTTCTGATCCGCCCGGGCCGGAGGGGGTGAAGCCGCCGGGCGGCGGCCGGCCGCTGAAAACCGGCATCTTCCGGCCATTGGCCTGGGGACTCGGGTTGTTGCTGGCGCTGGCCGCAATGGGTGGCCTGGTCGCGCCGCCGTTCCGCCCGCCGCCACCTTCCCGACCGGCGCGGCCGGCGATCGCGGGCGCACCAGCAGTGCCGCACCCCGGGGCGGCCGCGAGGACGCTGCCCCGAGCGGACAACGCGCCGCTTGCCCGGGCCATGGCGCTGCCGGATCGGTTGCAGCAAGAATGGTCGGCGGAAGGACCGTTTCATTTCACCCGCGGCTCCCCCGATCTGCCGCACATCAGCCTGACGTTTGACGGCGACTCGACCGACACGGATCTTCCGGCCATCCTCCAAGTGCTGGCGCGGCGGCGCATCACCGCCACGTTTTTCTTGACGGGCGAGTTCCAGGAACGGTTTCCCGAATCCGTGCGGGCCGCGGTGACGGACGGCCACGAAGTCGGCAGCCACCTGTACCGCCACGTGCACCTGACAACCTGGGAGGAGAACCGGCATCACGACACGCGGCCGGAGATCACCCGGGAGTATCTGCACGAGCTGCTTCGGAAAAACGAAGCCGTTTTTCGGAACGTGACCGGACAGCCGATGGCCAGGTTGTGGCGGGCGCCGTTCGGTGAGACCAATCCGAGCATCAACGCCTGGGCGGCGGAAATCGGATACTGGCATGTGACCTGGACCCGAAACCGGAAACGGGACAAGTCAATGGATTCACTAGACTGGGTGGCGGATCCGGCCGAACCCCGTTACCTCACGGCCCCCCAGATTCTGGAACGGCTGCTTGCGTTCGACGGCGGGATGCCGGGCGGAGCCAACGGCGCGATCATCCTCATGCACACGGGAAGCCAACGGCGGAAGGAACGCGCCTCGACGATTCTGGACGATCTGATCGCCGGTATGACCCGCCGGGGTTATCAGTTTGTTCCGGTATCGCGCCTCATCAGTCAGGGTTTGGAGTACGCCCGCATCACATCGGCAGCCGACGGTCTGCGCGACTCATCCTGAGGACCATCCCGCCTGACGGACTGTGATAAGATGGCGCCGATTATCGCGGGGAGGTTTGTGCCATGGCCCTTTCCAGCGTCCGCGGTTCGGTCAGTCGGATCTTGCGTCGCTCGTTTTTTTCCGGCCTGCTGGTGGTGGTGCCCGTGGCAATCACGGTGTACATCCTGATTGTCCTGTTCCGCTTCACCGACAACCTGCTGACGCCGCTGCTCGGCCCGTCCACGCCGACGTACATTCCCGGCCTGGGCATCTTCGTGACCATTCTGTTGATCTTCATCGTGGGGCTGATCACCCAGAATATCGTGGCCCAGCGTCTGCTTGGCCTGGCGGACCGGCTGCTGGCCCAGGTCCCCCTTGCGGGTTCCATCTATGGAGCCATCAAGCAGATCCTGAACGCATTCGCCCCGGGTGAATCGGAAGAACCTAAAGCCGTGGTGATGGTTCCCTATCCGTCTCCGGGTTTGTGGGCATTCGGGTTCCTGAACGGAACCGTGACCCTGCCGGAGGGACAGCGGATGGGCCTGGTGCTGCTGCTGAACTCCATCAACCCGACCACGGGGTTTCTGACCATGCTGCCCGTGGAGCAGATCGTCCGGGTTCCGCTCAGCGTGGAGGAAGCCATGAAGCTGATCATTTCGGGAGGCATTGTCAGTCCGCGGCAACTCGGCGGGGAGCCGCTGGTGCCGCGGCTGTGACCCCGGCGTATTCGGGCGAAGATCAGTCCGTCTTGATGTCGAGGATCGCCAGAAACGCGTCCTGGGGAATATCCACCCGGCCCACCCGTTTCATCCGCCGTTTGCCTTCCTTCTGCTTTTCAAGCAGCTTGCGCTTGCGCGTGATGTCGCCGCCGTAGCACTTGGCCAGGACGTTCTTGCGCATCGCTTTGACGGTGGTCCGGGCGATGACCTTGTTGCCCACCGCTGCCTGAACCGCCACCTCGAACATCTGCCGGGGGATGACCTCGCGCAGGCGGGCGGTCAGCGCCTGGCCGCGTCGGTAGGCGAGGCTGCGGTGGACGATGCTGGAGAGGGCGTCCACGGGTTCGCCGTTGACCAGAATGTCCAGCTTGACCAGGTCGGACTCGCGGTAACCGGCGAAGTGATAATCCATGGAGGCATAGCCGCGGCTGACCGACTTGAGCCGGTCGTAGAAATCGATGACGATCTCGTTGAGCGGCAGGTCGTAGGTGAGCATGACCCGCTTTTCGCCTACGTATTCGAAGCCGCGCTGGGTGCCGCGCTTTTCCTCAAGCAGATTGAGAATGCCGCCGAGGTACTCATCGGCCGTCATGACCATGGTGGTGTAGATCGGCTCTTCGATCCGGACGATGTCGCCGGTCGGTGGCAAATGGGCGGGGTTTTCGACATAGAGATCCTCGCCTGTCTTGCAGATGACGCGGTAGCGCACGCTGGGCGCGGTGGAGATGAGGTCGAGCTCGAACTCCCGTTCCAGCCGGCTCTGGACGATGTCCATGTGCAGGAGGCCGAGGAAACCGCAGCGGAACCCGAATCCGAGGGCGGTGGATGTTTCGGGATCGAAACGGAACGCGCTGTCGTTGAGCCGGAGTTTCTTGAGGGCGTCTTTCAGGTCGGCGTACTGCTCGCTCTGAACCGGGTAAAGGCCGCAGAACACCACCGGTTTGATTTCCTGGAAGCCCGCGAGGGGCTCAGCCGCCGGGCGGTCGGTCTCGGTGATCGTATCGCCCACCTGGGCGTCGTCGACATTTTTGATCCCCGCCATGATGAAACCCACCTCGCCCGTCTCCAGGCGCCCGGTCATCTGGAATTTGGGCGTGATCACCCCGACTTCCTCGACAAAGAAGTCCTTCGCCGCGCTCATGAGGCGGATGCGCATCCCCTTGCTGATTCGGCCGTCAACCACCCGCAGCAGGATCACCACGCCGCGATAGACATCGTACCAGGAGTCGAACACCAGCGCTTTCAGCGGACCGTCGGGATCTCCCTGCGGCGGGGGAATTCGGGCGACAATCGCCTCCAGGATCTCCTGGACGCCACGGCCCTCCTTGGCGCTGGCCAGTAAAATGTCGGCGCGCTTCAGTCCGACGACCTGTTCCACCTGGAGAGAGACGCGCTCGGCGTCGGCGCCGGGCAGGTCAATTTTGTTGAGGACCGGGACGAGCTCCAAATCATTTTCCACGGCTAGGTAGGTGTTGGCCAACGTCTGGGCTTCAACACCCTGGGAGGCGTCCACGACGAGCAACGCCCCCTCACAGGCGGCCAAACTGCGTGACACCTCATAGGTGAAATCCACGTGGCCAGGCGTGTCAATGAGGTTGAACTGATAGTCTCGGCCATCCTGAGCGCGGTAAGTCAGCCGCACGGCGTGGGCCTTGATGGTGATGCCGCGCTCCCGCTCCAGATCCATGTCGTCCAGAACCTGGTCGGCCATCTCCCGGGCGGTGAGGGCGCCGGTCAGCTCGAGGATGCGGTCGGCCAGGGTGGATTTGCCGTGGTCGATATGCGCGATAATGGAGAAATTGCGGATATGGGTGAGCGGTCTTTTCATGTGAGTCGCTTGTCCGGATGTGCCAGCCACCGGCGGCGGCCGGAAGGCAAAGATCGGCTATGATAGCAAAACACCGCCGGGATGACAACAGGCGCCTCAAACGTCGGGATCGCCCAGCCACCCGTGCCAGTCATCGCCGAGACGGCCGTCGCGCGTGTAGCGTCGCATGGCCTGGGCGCACGGACAGTTGCGGGGCGCGTCTGCCAACAGCTCCAGGGCGCGGCTGAACAGCCGGGGAAGCAGGCGGACCGACTGATCGACGGCGACGCGGTCGGTGTCGCTCATCATCCCGCCAAACAGTTCCCCGCCGCGATACTCCCGATCCACCACGCCCTCGGCATAGTTGGTGACGTAACAGAGCGGGGTGTAGCACATCTCCAGTTCGCGGGCCAGAAACGCCTCCGGAGCCAGGGTCATGCCCACCAGATCCCCGCCGTTCCGGCGGAATTTCCGGATCTCCGCCGCCGTCTCCAGGCGGGGACCCTCGGTGCACACGTAGACTGCGTCATCGCCGCACTCCAGCCCGGCCTCGGTGGCGGCCTGCCGGAAGGCGGTTTGGCCGCCGGGGCAAAAGCAGGGGGAAGAGCGGATGAATCCCCAGCCCCGGCCGGCAAAAAAAGTGGAAGGGCGCCGGCGGGTCTCGTCGATGATGTCGGCGGGAAGAACCAGTTGACCGGGATGGTACCGGTCGGCATGGAGCGAGCCGGGCCCGGACCAGGCCAGGACGCGGGCCGCGCCCAGCTCCTTCAGCGCGTAAATGTTGGCGCGGTAATTGACGAACGGGGCGCTGACCGCGTAATCCCGCTGGCCATGGCGCGAGAGAAACCAGGCGGTCAGCTCGCCGGCTAAGGCGATGCGCTGAATTGCGGGAACTTCGCCGAACGGCGTCGGCACGGCGACCGTTTCGAGGATCCGCCAGGCTCCGGTATGGAGGTGACGATACGCCTCGCTGCCTCCGATCACGGCCAGGATGTCGGGCATCGGCGGCTCCTTAACCCTGTGTACTTTCACTCAAAACGAAATTATAATATACCCATTCCGCTCGTTCCATGGCCTTTGAATGTACGGCGGAGTTCAACCCGAAATTTTGAAAACAGAGGAGATATTCGTATGTCCGGACATTCAAAGTGGCATTCCATCAAGCACAAGAAAGCCGCGGTGGATGCCAAGCGGGGCAAGGTGTTCACCAAATTGATCAAGGAGATCACCGTGGCCGCCCGCGCCGGCGGCGGCGATCCGGACGGCAACGCGCGGCTCCGCAAGGCCATCCTGGACGCCAAAGCGGCCAACATGCCCGCCGACAACATCAAACGGGCCGTGATGAAGGGCACCGGTGAGTTGCCCGGTACGAACTACGAAGACATCACCTATGAGGGCTACGGTCCGGGCGGCGCGGCGGTCATGCTCCAGGTCCTGACCGACAACCGCAACCGGACTGTTTCCGAGATCCGCCATGTGTTTGCGAAAAACAACGGCAACCTCGGTGAGAACGGCTGCGTGGCCTGGATGTTCGACCGCAAGGGTTATTTTCTGGTTCCCGCCGCGCAGAAAACCGAGGAAGAACTGTATGAGATCGTCCTGGAAGCGGGGGTGGACAATCTGGAGCTCAGCGACGAAAACTACGAGATCACCTGCGCTCCGGACAGCTTCGAAGCGGTGAAAGAAGCGTTGGAAAAAGCCGGGATGACGCTGGAAGTGAACGAAATTTCCATGCTGCCCCAGAACACGGTGAAACTGACGGGCAAGGACGCCCAACAGATGCTGAAGTTGATGGAGTCCCTGGAGGATCACGACGACGTCCAGAACGTGTACGCCAATTTTGACATCGACGAGTCCGAAATGCAGACGTGATCGACCGTCCCGCCGCCGGTCCGGTTTTGCTGCAGGCGCCCCGTGTGGGCGCCTGCTTGTTTAGCGGCCGGCTGGTCGGGCGGATAACCCTGAAAACAGGGTGATGGCTCGACAGACGTTTCAGTCAAACGGACCGGGATCTGCGATTCGGTCTTGGCCCTCGCTGCGCTTTGTGGTGAAATAGTCTCATTCCCGTCGGGCAGGGCGGAATCATGCGTGTGATCGGGATCGATCCGGGCAGCGAGGTGACGGGCTACGGCGTGATCGAAAGCCGAAACAACCGGCTGGCGGCGCTGGCGTGGGGAGTGGTGCGCCCCCGCGGCGCGGCGACATTTTCAGCCGGGCTCCGGCTGATCCACGAGGGGCTTTGCCAGGTGATCGAATCGTATCCGCCGGATTTCGCCGCGGTCGAAGACGTGTTCTTTGCGGCGAACGCCCGATCCGCCCTGAAACTGGGGCAGGCCCGGGGAGCCATCTTGCTGGGGCTGGAGCTGGCGAACATTCCGGTGGTGTCCTACACCCCGTTGGCCATCAAGAAAGCGCTGGTGGGGTACGGCCGCGCCGAGAAAGAGCAGGTGCGGGAGATGGTGCGCCTGCTGCTCGGTTTGCGCGGGCAAGACATGCCGTTGGACGCTTCGGACGCGCTGGCCGTGGCGCTGTGCCACGCCCACACCTATTCCGTCCGCAGCCGAATGACCGACGGTCCACCGAAGGCGGTGCGGTGAGAGTCGAATCCGGACGCCGCCACCGGCAAACACGGAGGCGGTGATTTCGTAAGAGCAGGCAGACATTCAATCATCGGATCGGGAGGAACGGGCATGAAGATCAAGAAGGGCTGGATCATCACCCTGATTGTCCTGATGGTGCTGGTCGGGGTGGGTCTGTTGATGTACTTCGCGGTGCAGGCGATGGTTCAGTCCGAACCGTCGGTCAAGGACAAATCCGTACTGTTGGTGGAACTCACGGGCGAGCTGCCGGAGAACGCGCCGTCGGATTTCACCCTCAGCCTGTTCGAGCCGCCCGCCCTCACCTTCCAGCAGGTGCTGAACAATATCGACAAGGCGACCACGGACCAGCGCATCACCGGTCTTTGGCTCCGCATCGAGAGTCCCAATCTGGGCTGGTCCAAGGTGGAGGAGCTGCAGAACAAGCTGGCGGCGTTCAAGAAGAGCAACAAGTTCATCTACGCCACCTCCGTGGTCTGCAACGAGCGGGATTATGCCTGCGCCCTGCCCGCCGATAAAATCTACATGCCGCCGGAGGGCTTCTTCGAGCTGAACGGCTTTGTCGCCCAGGCGATGTTTCTGAAAGACACGTTCAACAAGTTCGGCATCGAGCCCGAAGTGGAGAATATCGGCAAGTACAAGAGCGCCGGGGACATGCTCAAGCGCAATTCAGCCAGTGACGCCCAGCGCGAGGTGATGGACAACATCTTGGACAAAACCGTCGCGTCGTTCAACGGGATGGTCACGCGCTTCCGGAAAATCCCCGCGGAGCAAGTGGCGGCCATGATGGAGGCGGGGCTCAGCCATCCCACCGAAGCCGTCAAGCACAAGCTGATCGACGGGATACTGTATCCCGACGAGGTGGAGGCGCTGCTCCGGGAGAAGAACGGGGAGAAGGGCCGAGACAAGCTCACCACCATCTCCGGCAAGAGTTACCGGCGGGTGAGCCGGCCGGCGATCACCGACGGCACGGCCGACCAGATCGCGGTGGTGTACGCTGTTGGAACCATCATCCGGGGCAAGGACGCCTACAGTCCGCTGATGGGGCGGGTAATGGGGTCGGACTCCGTCATCGCCTCGTTGCAGAAAGCCCGTCAGAACAAGTCAGTCAAGGCCGTCGTCCTGCGCATCGACAGCCCCGGCGGCGACGGGATCGCCTCCGACCTGATGTGGCGGGA
>CALAMB010000188.1 GCA_937925645.1 uncultured Acidobacteriota bacterium | reverse complement strand
GGTCCTCGTCGTCGATGACGATGACCATCCGCCCGGCGCGGATGTCCTCGATGGCTTCTTCAATGCGGTCCAGGGTCACAGGCCGACGACCTCCCGATTCCGAATCCGCCCAATTGTAATACAGATGCCCGCCGATTGGAATCGGCGGCTCAATCGCCGGTCGGATCCTCCGCCGCCTCGCCAGCCGGGCCGGCCGGGCTCTCGATCCCCTTCCCCAGCGCCCGGGTGAGCACCGTGATGCCGAGCAGGAACAGGAACGTGGACACGTGAATGCAGATGGCCCACCCGGCGTGCTCCGCCAGGTGCTCGCGCATGCCGGGCAGGAACTCGTACTCCTCGAGGTAGACGACGTTCCAGTGACCGTTCAGGAGGGGATAGGCGTCGAGGAAGAACCCGCGGCCGTGGCGCGTCTGGTGGAAGCGGTCCGGCTTGTCCAGCGGCAGCCGCGACATCGCGGTGTCCCCCCAGATCACCCGGCCGGTCCGGTCCGCCAGCAGCACGCGCCCCCGGGCGGGCAGCAGCTTCTGGTTGCGGACGAACTCCGTGACGATGGGCCGGGCGCCGCACCGCAGCATGAGCCAGCCGGCCTCCCGGCCGTCGGCCAGGAAGATCCGCTCGCCCATGGTGAACCACGGCTCAGCGGAATCCTCGTACAGCCGGGTGACACCGAACGACTCCCGCGCCCAGCCGTCCAGCCCCTGCTCCGAGCCCACGTAAAAGGCCGTCCGGCTGCTGAAATCGGCGTCGTTGCGGGAGACGAATTCCAGGTTTTGGATCCCGTCATGGGACTTGAGCACCAGAAGCAGTAGCTCGTCGATCGCGTCGCGGCTATCCGGGATCATCCGGATCCGCCAGGCGCAGAGCCTCTGGATCTGGCGCAGCTCATCGAGCTGCGCCTGGATCTTCATGCCGTGAACCTTGTTCCAATAGGTCCGGTTGCGGATCCACTGGGCGCGCGTCGACTCCCGGTGCTGGAACCACGCGTGGTACGCCAGCACCGCGTGGACCGGCAGCGGCAGCAGGCACAGCATCAGCGCCGCCACGACCAGCCAGTTGCGCTGGAAGACCACCGTCCGGCGGCTCCAAAGGCCCCAGCGGTTCTCGATCAGCACGCCCATGCGGCGCGCTTCGGGCGGAATGAACTGAAAGATGAGCTCGCCCGGGAACACCAGCAGGACGGCGAAGTACAGGCTGGTGGACAGCAGCAGCTCCCATGCCGGCGCCTCCACCCACTGCAGGAAGTACACCCGCCGGAACACCGCGTAGAACAGCCCGTTCACCAGGGGCACCAGCACCAGTCCGGCCGCGGCGTAGACCAGCAACGCCCGCGCCTCCAGGCGGCGCATCCGATCGAACCAGCGGTCCCGGATGAGCGGCACCACCGTGCCGTTGACCATCTGCACGGCCAGGGAGGCCAGGTACAGCCCGGCCGAATGCTCCCCCGGCCGGAGGAGATAGGCCGCGGTCACCGCGACAAAGGGGCTGACGACACCGCCCCAGATGCCGAACAGGATGCCCCCGAGGATCACCAGCACGAAACTGGGGTCGATGAGCACGGGAATTGTGCCGACGAACACCCGCACCGGGCCGATCAGCACCCCCGGAAAGAGGAGCGCGGCCCAGAACAGGCTGACGGCCAGGATCTTCCAGCTGAACTCATCCGACGTCAGAGTCATCCGAGCTTCCGCCGCGGGACGTTAGGGAAAACACCTCTCCAAGTTACCAAAACGGCCCCGCGTTGCAAAGGGAAAACATCTGTGTTACCATCGCAGCACTTTTCAACCCGAGCCATCGTTCGCCCGCTGCTGCCGGATTTTCGCAACGGGCGGACGGGGAGACGAGATGGGAGATTCTTCATTTCAAACCGACTTGAACCAGTTGGTGACCACGTTCTTCAAGTACCTGAGTGACGAGATCACCCCGGCCAACGCCCAGGACACCCTGCAGTTCGTCCTGCGCACCGAGGGGAAGGGCATGCTGGATCCGGCCCAGGTGGCCAAACTCTGCAACCACTGGGCCATCGGCCAGAACAAGAAATCGGGCATTCCCATTTACCAGTGTCTCGGCACCACCGTCCTGCGGATCTATCAGGCCGACTCGTTCTGTTCGCTGCACGCGTTCAAGCTGGACCAGTTCATCCGGCCGTTCATCAACGAACTGTACCGCCTCTGCCCGGCGGAGGAACGGGACATCTTCAAGGAGGAGTTGCCCAACATCAAGCGCCAGTTCCTCAAGTCGCTCGAGGCGGAAACCCAGACGGCGATGCCGGAGTACGAGGTCCAGTTCCAGGTGGACGGCACCACCCAGGTCACGGAAGGCGAGTGGATCCAGATCACCGGCGAGCGGTTCGCCTTCCTCACCGACAAGCTGAGCGCGATCATCGAAAATCCCGCCCTGGCCCCGGATGTCCGGCTGGCCCAGGTCCGCGAGATGATGGACGAGATCAAGAAGACCTTCACCAACATCATCCACGACCAGACCCTCAAGGAGCGGCTGATCGCCCTCATCGAGCAAGCCCGCCTGCTGCTCAACCAGCGGCACATCGAGGCGGCCAACGAGATCCTCGGGTTCGTGGCCCAGACGGTGGACCAGCGCAAGGACCAGTTCCTGGAGCGGGAAGTCGCCGGCGTGCTGACCCTGAGTTCCATCGACACCTCGTTCCTCGACGAGTACCTCCGCGACCCGGAACGGAAGAAGATCCTGAAGCCCCTCTTCTCCAACATTTTCGAGACCCGCCCCACCAACCTGCTGGGCAGTCTGGTCCAGGAGCAGGGCGCCGAGGGGCGCAAGCGGCTGCTGCAGTTCCTGACGGTCTACGAGCCGGAGATCTTCCACCAGATCATCGCCGAGCTGCAGAGCCAGCAACTGACCCGCTGGTACTACAAGCGCAACCTGATCTACCTGCTGGGCCGGCTGCAGAAGCCCGAGGATTTCCCCGTGCGGGACATCCTCGACATGATGCTCGCCTACATCCACCCGGACGTCTTCCCCGCCCTGACGCAGGAGGCGGTCCGC
>CALAMB010000187.1 GCA_937925645.1 uncultured Acidobacteriota bacterium | reverse complement strand
GGGTGGGTGACGGGTCACCAACAGGCGGCGAGCGGCTGAGCGCCGGGGGGCGCGCGGCACCTGCAACCGCTTGACTGGTGGAGGCCGGACTTCGGGGGAAGATCATGTGGCTTCGACACTTTCATTCCAGTTGGCGATATCTTTCGAGACACAGAGGCTATGCCGGTCTCAACATGGTCGGCTTGACTGCCGGGATGGTCACCTGCATCCTCATCTCACTGTGGGTGTGGGACGAGCTGCACTACGACACGCATCACCTCAAGGCCGAGCGCATCTATCGGGCGACCCGGCAGGTCAGGTACGGGGGGGTGGATGCCTGGATGGGTACCCTGGAGCCGCCGGCCGCGGCGATGTTCCGCCAGGAGTTCCCCGAGGTTGAGGCGACCGTCCGGATCCGGCACTTCGACGCCTGTGTGGTTCGCACCGGTCCGGTGGTATTTAAGCAGACCCGACTCGTGTTCGCCGATCCGTCGCTGTTCGACGTATTCACTATACCGCTGCTGCAGGGGGATGGGGGTGGGGCGTTGGCGGAGCCCAACCGGTTGCTGGTCAGCCGAGCCAGCGCCTGCAAATATTTCGGTTCCGGTGAGGCGGTGGGGCGCACGCTGACCCTGGATGGAATGGGCGACTTTCAGATTGTGGGCGTTTTTGAGGACATGCCCGCCGCCGGCCACTTCCACTTCGACCTGATCGGTTCCCTGACGTCATTGAAGGAGGCCCGCGACGCCAACTGGACCACCAGCAACTTTTACACCTATCTCCTGCTGCGGTCCGGCGCCGACCCGCGGGCGATCGAGGCGAAGTACGTCCCGGTCATGACCAAGCACGTCGGCCCGCTGTTCGAATCCTTTTTCGGCAAGTCGGTGGCTCAGGCCATCGCCGATGGTCAGTTCCGCCTGCAACTGATTCTGCAACCCCTCCGGTCGATCCACCTGCATTCCAAGCTCCGCTACGAGCTCGAGCCGAACGGCGATGCCAACTCCGTGTACCTGTTTGCCGTTGCCGCCCTGCTGGTGCTGGGAGTGGCCATCGTCAACTACGTCAACCTGGCGACGGCCCAGGCGATGGGACGGGCTCGCGAGGTGGGCATCCGGAAATCCATCGGCGCCTCCCGGTCCCAGCTCGCGCTCCAGTTTCTCACGGAATCCGTCATGCTGAGCCTGCTGGCCCTCGGGCTGGCCGCGGGCCTGGTGGTGCTGGTATTGCCGGCGTTCAACGAACTGACCGGCAAAACGTTGGAACTGTCGATGATCGGAATCTGTCCGTGGATCGTCCTCGGCGCCGTCCTGACCGCGATCACCGGCCTGTTGGCCGGCGGTTACCCGGCCCTGACCCTATCCGCCTTCCAGCCGGTCCGGGTGCTGAAGAGCGGGTGGCGCGCCGGCGGCCGGGGGCAATGGCTCCGCCGGAGTCTGGTGATATTCCAATTCACCGTTTCCGGACTGCTGATCATCGGTGTCCTGGTGGTTTCCCGTCAGATCGAATACGTCCAGACCAAGAACCTCGGCTACGAGAAGGAACAGGTCCTCGTCCTGGATAACGCCCATCTGCTTGGGCCCCGGGCCGACGCCTTCAAGAACGAGATGCTGGGGGATTCCCGGATCACGCACGCCACCATTTCGGGATGCCTGCCGGTGCCTTCGAGTGTGTTCAACTACACGGCATACGCCGACAGGCGGATCGACGAGGCTCATGCGATTCCCGTCTCCGGCTTCCGGGTGGATGAGGACTATCTGCCGACCCTTGGATTGAAGCTGGTGGCCGGCCGGAACTTTTCGCGAGCGTACGGCACGGATGACCGGGCGGTCATCGTCAATCGGGCCCTGGCCCGGCAATGCGGCTGGAGAGAACCGGTGGGACACAAACTCGGCATTCCGGGCGATGATGCGATTAACCGGGGTCAGGTGATCCTGGACGAATACACCGTCATCGGGGTGGTCGATGACTTTCATTTCGAGACCATGCACAACACCATCCGCCCGCTGGTGTTGCGGCTGGGCCGCCAGCCGGAGCTGATGGCCTTCCGGTTCGTCGCCGGGTCGGCCGGGGAAGTGGTGACGCGGTTGCAGCAAACCTGGCAGCGCGTCGTTCCGGATCAACCGTTTGAATACTATTTCCTGGACGAACGGTTCGACTCGATGTACCGCGCCGAAGACAAGATTCGGAAGGTGTTGGCCGTGTTTGTCGTCCTGGCCGTGGGAGTCGGCTGTCTGGGGTTGATGGGATTGGCGGCGTTCATGGCGCAGCGCCGGGCCCGCGAGATGAGCATCCGGAAGGTGTGCGGAGCCTCGTCAGCGGATGTCCTGGGGCGCATGCTGCGGGAGTTCGTTCTCCTGGTCTGCGTGGCCAATGCGCTGGCTCTGCCGCTGGCGGTCTATGGGGCGAACCGTTGGTTGGCCCAGTACGCCTACCCCGCACCGCTGGGTGTTGGCCTGTTTGTGGTGTCGTTCGCGTTGACCCTAACCATTGCCCTGTTAACCGTTGCTTGGCATGCCATCCGGGTGGCGCGGGCCGATCCGGTCATCGCCTTGCGCTATGAGTAGCGAGCACTGTTCAGAATGTTGAGGAGAGGTTCAGTTTTAGAGGTGAATGCATGATCCGACACTGGTTGAAAATCGCCTGGCGCCACGCCATCCGCCACAAGGGTTACAGCCTGATCATCGTGGGAGGGCTGGCTCTGG
>CALAMB010000186.1 GCA_937925645.1 uncultured Acidobacteriota bacterium | reverse complement strand
CGCCCTCGGCATCCAGCGAGACCGTCCCCGGACCGGCCGTGGCCACCTGCACCCCGGCCCCCAGATCCAGGCCCGCACCCGCCTTGAGCGTCACATGACCCGTGCCGCTGGCAACGTCCGCCTCAACCACGACATCGCCCGCCAAGGCCTCGATGAGAATATTACCGCCGCCCTCAGCCTCCACCGCCCGGCCGTTCTCATCGGCTGTTCCATCCGCCATCACCAGATCGCCGGAAGTCAGTCGAATGGCGATATCTCCATGATCGCTGGTGGCGACATCGGACCGGGCCGCATCGACCAGGCTCACCACGGATCCGTCGGTCTGCACCCGTTGCACCGTGGTGCCGACATCATCGATCGCCAGACCGTTCTTTTCCAGGATATGGATGCCGCCAGCGGCCGCACGGGCGCTCAACCGAACCAGATCGGTATCCAGCGGCGTAGCCGCATCCAGCACGGTGGCGCCGCCGGCCCATTGGCCGATGCCCGTGCCGGCCCTCAGCAACGCGCCCGCAGCGGCCAGATCCACATGCCAGTCGCTTGCCAGGGCGGGGTCGCCGAAGATTCTGTCATAATGCGAAGCCCCGTCCAGAACGCTTCCCGACAGGGCCTGAACGGCCACCCGGCCATCCCCGGCCTGGAGCCCCCCGAGCACCACATCCTGCAAGGCCCACAGCCGGATATCGGCGCCCGGCCCCTCCATGGGAACACCGTCGACGCTCATGCCGCTGGAAACGATCAGCGCCCCGTCGGCCATGCGCAGGGAGCCGGTCTCGGATTGCACGTCGATGGTGCCGCCGTTCGTGACGATCCGCGCCCCGGTGGCCTGGTACGCCGCCGCCGGCACGGCATTGACCCGCACCGCGATGCAGCCGGCGGTCGATTGGGCGCCACCCGATCCCGTGTTCCCGTTGTCCTCGATTCGGACCGTCAGCGTATCGTCGAAATGTCCGGCACCGGCAAGGGGCACGAACATCAGCCCGTCAACGGTCGCCTGGACATCCGCGAGGGATCCGGAGATGATCAGGGTCGTGCCGCCCGAGCCGCTGACACTGGCGCCGCCGGCGGGCAGGGCGGTCAAATGCGCCTTGCCCGGATCTTGGGAGGCCAGACTCAAGGTCAGGGTGAGCATCCCATTTCCGGCATCCGAATCCGCGACGGTAATCCCCTGGATGGCCAATGCCACGCCCGTGTTGGTCAGCAGGGGCGCCGCGGCGGTATCCGGCAGCATCAGCACCGGTGCCTGATTGACCGCATTCACCGCGACAGCCAGCGCCACCGTCGGGATGACGCCGCCGTCGCCGTCGGAAACGGAAAGGACGAAGCCATCGCTCGCCACGTCCTCGACACCCCCGTGCTGGTAGCGGATCAAACCGTTGTCCACCTCGGCCTGGCTGAAACTGTCGCCCGCGGCCAGAGCCGTCGGATCCGCCCCCCTGAGGATCTGTCCATGCAGCGGTGCGGCGAGAATCGTGTAGCGCAGTTCGTGGGGATGGTTGTCGACGTCGGTGGTGGACAGCCCATCCGGCCCCAGGAGAACACTCCCGCCTTCATCGACCCGAGTGGGCCCGGCCTGTTGCACAATCGGCGCGGCATTGAACTTGAAGTAAAGGTCACGCTCGAAGACCTGACCGTTGTCGGCCGCCACGGCGACCACCCCGGCAAAGGCCCCCGCACCGACCTTGGGCCGGACTTCCAGAGTCCCCATGGCCTGGTTGATCCCGGCAAGATTGCCGATCAGCCGGGCATCGGCCGTGTTGTTGCCGATCAGCTCGACGCCGCCGATCTCCATGATGCGCAGGGTGGCCTTGTCGGGTACCGAAAGGGTCAAGGTCACCGTGATCTGATCGCGGCTGCCGCCAGGATCCGGCAGGACGACCCCGGTGATGGGCAGCGCCGCCGCTCCCACCGGCGCCTTGTAAGCCACCCCGATGACCTCGATGGCGAATTCACGCCCCTCAACCAAGCCGCCGGCCCCGTCGCTGACCGAAACCGCGAACCCGGCCCCGGCGGCCGGGCCGCCATCGTGCAGAAAACGCACTCGCCCGGCGTTGACGTCCGCCTGGGTGAACGAATGGCCCTCGAAGAGCGTCACCCCGTCGCGTTCCAGATAACCGTGGATGCTGGCGCTCAAACGATAGACGAGAGCCTCCGGCCCCTGCTCGTCGTCAACGGCCTCGAGCAGGGCCGGGCTCAGCACAAGGATCCCGCCTTCCACCAGCACCCCGCCGCCATAGGCCGTGAACCGCGGCAGGGTATTGGGGCTGATGGCCACGGCGAAGGTCGTCGCGGGAATGATGCCGCCGCGCCCATCCGACAGTGTAAAAACGAAACCGCCCTGGTTCTGCTGACCGCCGTCATGAACGAAGACCAGCCGGCCGGCCCGCAGATCGGCCAGGGTGAAAGTGCCGCCCGCCACCGGGAGAACGACCTCATCGAGGGTCAGCGCCCCTTCCATGACCGTCTGGACCGTAAAGACGAGGGCGTCGGGAATCGAATCCAGATCGACCACGTCGAGCATGGCGGGGGTAACGACCACCTGGTCGCCGCGGCTCAAGCTCGTACCGCTGTTGACCACCAGATGGGGCAGCAGATTGATATCGATGGAGATCTGGCCGATTCCCTGCCGCGGCCCGCCGCCGCCTCGGTGACCGCCGTCATCCACCAGGATCGTCAACAGATCGCCGGCGGGTCCCTCGAATCCATCCGCCGGCACGGTGTAGC
>CALAMB010000185.1 GCA_937925645.1 uncultured Acidobacteriota bacterium | reverse complement strand
GTGGGCAAGATGCCCCACGAGCTCACCCAGAGCGCGGCGCTGGTGGACTGGTGGCACGCCTACCGCTACGGCTACAACCACGCCGACAGCACCCCCTGGTACCTCGTGGCCATGGGCGACTACTGGCGCGCCAGCGGCGACGCCGCGTTCGTCCGCGAGAGCTGGCCGTCGATCGCGGCCGCGTGGCGGTGGTGCCGCGGCCGGGACAGCGACGGCGACGGCCTCATGGACATCACCGGCGCGGGCTTGGGCGCCCTCGAGTTCGGCCAGTACACCGGGATCCACACCGACTGCTACACCGCTGCGCTCTATCTTCAGGCGGCGCGCGCCATGGCCGGCCTGGCCGCCGCGGCCGGCGACGCGGTCGTGCAGGTCGAGGCCGAGGCGGCGCTGGCCCGGGGTCAGGCGGCGCTCGAGCGGCGGTTCTGGCTGGAGGAGGAGTCGATCTACGCCTACGGGATCGCCGCAGGTGGCGAGCAGGTCCGCGACCTCACCCCCTGGCCGGCGGCGGCGCTGGCGTTCGGGCTGGCCGTTCCGGACCGGTCGGTGCGCATGCTGCGGCGCCTCAACGGGGCGGAGATGGCCACCGACTGGGGCTTCCGGACGCTGTCGGCGCGCTCGCCGCTCTACCAGCCGCTCTCCTACAACTACGGGGCGGTGATGCCCTTCGTGTCGCTGCTGGTGAACACCGCCCAGTTCCGCCACGGCTTCGCCCTGCCGGGCTGGGCGGCGCTGCGCGGCGTGGCGGCCCACGCCTTCGACCACGGCCTCGGCGTCGTCCCGGAGGTGTTTTCGGGCGCCGCCAACATGAAAGTGGGCGAGGCGTACCACAACCAGGGCTTCTCGACAGCCGCCTACGTGGCGCCGCTGCTCCGCGGGCTGCTGGGCCTGGCGCCGGACGCACCCGCAGGGCGTCTCACGTTCGCCCCGGCGCTGCCGGCCGACTGGGATTTCGTGCGGGTGAATCGAGTGCCCTTGGGCGAACGGCGGGTGGATCTATCCGTGCGCCGGACCGCCACAGGACTGACACTCGAGGCGACGCTCGCCGACGGCGATCCGATGGAATTGGTCTTCCGCCCGCTCCTCCCGCCGGGCACGCGCGTCGCCTGCCTGCGAGTGGACGGCCGTGCCGCGACGCCCGCCGTGGCGGCTTGCCCGCGGGGAGTGTCCGCGGCGTGCACCGTGCGCCTCGCCGGCGCGGCGCGCATCGAGCTGATCCTGGACGAACCGCCCGCCGTGTTCCTGTTGCCGGCCGAGTCGGCGGTGGGGGACTCTGACCGCGGCCCCCGCGTCATCGACCAGGCGTGGACGGGCGACGGCCTCCGCGTCGAGCTGGCCGGGCGGCCCGGCACCGCCTGCGCCCTGGGCGTCACGCAGCCGGAGCGCCTCGGCGCCGTGGCCGGCGCGGCGCTGCGGGACGGGCGGCTCCTCTTCACCATCCCCGGCGAACCGGGCGAGACCTTCGGGCCCCACGTGATCACGTTCGCGATCACCCCGCGGAAGGAGACACCATGAACCGACGCACCCTCTGGCCCGCCGCGCTGCTCGCGCTGGCGCTCGCGGCCGCCGCCGCGGCCGCCGAACCACCGCCGGCCATCTGGCGGGGCGCGCAACCCCCGACCCTCACCCCGGCGGAGGTGCAGGCGGAGATCGCCGTGAAGATGGACCGACTCCGTGCGCTCATGGCGGCGCAGGGGCTCGACGGGGTCCTGCTCACCCAGGTGCGCAACGTCTGGTGGATCACCGCCGGCACCGTCAACAACCAGATCGTCCTCAACAAGGACGTGGGCGCGGCCTCGCTCCTCGTGCTGAAGGACGGCCGGCGCTGGCTCCTGTGCAGCGGCAGCGAGGCGGGTCGGATGATGGACGAGGGACTGGCCCGGCTCGGCTACCAGCTCCTCGAGTACAACTGGTACGAGGCCAATCCGGCGAAGGACGTCCGCGCCGACCGCCTGCGCCAGGCGGCCGGGGCGGGGCGCATCGGCGCCGACACCGATTTCCCCGGCACGGTGAACGTGGCCGCCGCCATCCGGCCGCTCCGCTACAGTCTCACCGAGACGGAGCTGCGGCGCTATCGATGGCTGGGGCGCGAGACCGCGGCGGCGGTCCAGGACGTCTGCCGCCGCCTGCGGCCGGGGATGGACGAGTTCGAGATCGAGGCCATGACCGCCGCCGCGCTCCGCTCGCGCGGGATCATCCCCACGGTGCTGCTGACCGCGGTGGACGAGCGCATCGCCAAATACCGCCACGCCCTGCCCGGTGGCGCCCGGCTGAAGCGCTACGCCATGGTCAACGTGGTGGCGGAGAAGTGGGGCATGCCCGTGGCGGCGACGCGCTTCGTCCACTTCGGCCGGCTCACGGAGGATCTGGCGAAGCGGCTCCGCCAGACGGCCGTCGTCAACGCCCGCTTCGAGGCGGCCACGGTGCCGGGCGCCAAATGCGCCGACATCTTCGCCGCCTGTCGCGAATGGTACCGCGCCGCCGGCTACGCCGACGAGTGGCGCAAGCACCACCAGGGCGGCGCCACCGGCTATGACGACCGGGAGTACGTGATCTGGCCCGGCACGCCCGAAACGGTGCAGCCGGCCCAGGCCTTCGCCTGGAATCCCACCATCACCGGGGCCAAGGTGGAGGACACCATCGTGGCCCTCCCCGGCGGCGCCGAGGTGGTCACCCGGGCCGAGCCGTGGCCGGTGATCACCGTGCGCTTCGGCGGCCGCGCCTGGCCCCAGCCGGCCATCCTGCTTCGCGACCTCCAGACCGGGCAGGAGCTGCCGCAGCTCGAGCCGGTCGTCGACGCCCCGGAGCGCTGAGCCCGTGACCCCGCCCACCCGTCCGGAAAGGAGACCCGCATGCAGCAAGCCATCGGCCTGACCGTCTTCGACTGGCTCATCATCGCGATCTACTTCGCGTTCGTCATCGGCCTCGGCATCTACCTGAAGCGCTACACCCGGAGCGAGGAGGACTTCTTCCTGGCGGGCCGCCGCAACTCCTCGTGGGTGGCCGGGCTGGCGTTCCTGTCGGCCAACCTGGGCGCTCTGGAACTGCTGGGGATGACCGGCAACACGTTCAAGTACGGGATGTACGTGGCCCATTTCTACTGGATCGGCGCCATCCCGGCCATGGTCTTCCTCGGGATCTACATGATGCCGTTCTACTACAGCAGCCGGATCAAGTCGATCCCCGGCTACCTGAAGCTCCGCTTCGACGAGAAGACCCGGGTGCTCAACGGCATCGCCTTCGGCGTCATGACCATCCTGGTGTCGGGGATCAACCTGTACGCCATGGCGCTGGTGCTGCACACCTTCCTCGGCTGGAACTGGGACGCCAGCATGTGGGCCTCGGCGGTGACGGTGGCGGCGTACGTCACCCTGAGCGGACTCATGTCGGCCATCTTCACCGAGATCATCCAGTTCTTCCTCATCTGGTTCGGGCTGTTCCTCGTGTCGATCCTCGGCATCGTGGAGATCGGCGGGGTGGACGAGGTGTTCCGCCGCGTCCCGCCGTCGTTCGCCGCCCTCTGGTCCACCTCGGCCGACCCGGCCGCCAACGGCATGATGATCACCTGGGCCGGCA
>CALAMB010000184.1 GCA_937925645.1 uncultured Acidobacteriota bacterium | reverse complement strand
TCAGACCGGCCGCCTCGTTGCGGAACGTGACGTCCTCGGCCGAGTAGGGGAGCGGCGGCTGTGGCTCCTGGGGCCGCCGGGGCGCCGCCGGGACCGCGTCCCGGGTCAGGTTCAGGGCGGCCTGGAGCGCACCCTGCCGCCACGTCCCCTCGATCCGCCGGCCGTCGGGAGCGAGCACGCCGTCGTACCGGCCCTGGACGACGGGGACGTCCAGGACGATCTGCTTTCCCGTGACGGTCACGGCGCCGATGGGAATCTCGGCGTTCCCCTGGTCCACGCTGAACATCCGGCCGGCCAGAACGCCGTCCGTCACTTCCAACTGGATGCGGAGCCGCAACTGGACCATCTCGATGACGCCGCCCCACTCGCCGGCGAAGGGGCGGAGTATCTCGGGTGTGGCGGCCGGCGCCGGTTGCGGCGGTGTGGCCGGCGCCGCCTCCGCCGGCTTGGCGGCGCCGCGCGCCAGTTCCAGCGGGAACGAATAGCCGCTCTGGCTCCATGTCCCCCGGATGGTCCGGCCGTCGGCATCGAGGGTGCCGGTGAACGTGGACCCGGCCATGGGAATGTCCATGGCGACCTTTCCGTCGCCGCAGGTGATCGAGCCGATGGGGATCCGGGTGTTCCCCTGGTCCACGCTGACGACGACGCCCGTCCACCCGCCGGCGTCCGCCGACTCGAGCTGGAACAGCAGCCGCAGCCGCTGCGGACCGGCCTGCAGGGTGCCGGCCCATTCGCCGGCAAGGGCGTCGGGCGCTCCCGCCGCCGTCGGACGGGTATCCGGCCCCGCGAACGGGGCGGCGGCGGCGATCCCGATGAGGCAGAGGATCCAGCCGATGATGACCATTGGACGAGTCAGGAAATATGACATGATGACCTCCTTAGTATTTTTTAATGCGTTGTGTCGGCGGGGGAGTCGTCCACCGGCGGCCGAGGCCGGGTCTGCTCCTGCCGCCAGAAGACGTACGAAATGACGATGCTGAAGACAGAGGCGGCGAGCATGGCCGCCAGGAAGATGACGAAGGCGGTCTCCGTCGCGAACAGGACGCTGATCCAACCCGCCACGCCGGCCAGGACGAAGGCGCCGCCGCCCCAGCGGTGGGTGCGCCGCCACACCTCGGCGTCGGAGAGCGTCCACGGCGTGCGGATGCCGATGAACCAGTTGGGCTTGATCCGGCCCATGTAATTGCCGAGCAGGATGAACATCGCCGAGAGCAGCACGATGACGGCGGTCCCCATCGGCAGCCCGATTCCCTTCGCCGCGGCGAGCGTCACCAGGGTGAGCAGTCCGAAGAACACGACCAGGCCGGCCCGGATCACGCGGAACGTGGACCGGAAGCGCGGGTAGCTGGACCGCCGGGGGTCGATCAGGGGCAGGCCCAGGAGCAGGCCGTACGTCCCCAGCATGACCAGGGGCAGGGTCACCGTCAGGGTGGCCTTGCCGCCGAAGCCGTCCGCCTCGCCGCGGATGTTGTAGTGGGTGGGGACGATGTCGGGCAGGGTGGGATGGGTGAGGGCGGCGGCGGCGATGATCGCCGCCATGAACACCCAGACCGGCCAATCCTCCCGAGCCACCCAGCGGCCCAGATGATACGATCCGTTCGACGAGTCAGCGCGTTCCATGTTTGCCTCCTGCTCCGGCGTCATTCATGAAGCCCATGAGCCAGCTCATGGCTTCCTGGAAGACGGTGGTGTTGATGGAGTAGACGATGTGCTGGCCCCGCCGCTCGTCCGTCACGAGGCCCGCCTGTTTCAGGATCCCCAGGTGGTGCGAGATGCTGGGCTTCGTCATGTCGAAGCGGTCGGCGATCTCGCCGGCCGTAAGGTCGCCCGCGGCGAGCAGCCGCAGGATCTCCCGGCGCGTCGGATCGGACAGGGCTTTGAAGGTCGGACTCAGCACGATGGTCACTCCGCACATTTCGTATTTAAATATTTAGACAACAATCTAAATATTTCAACCAAAATACTCATGCCCGGTGATCGTGTCAACACCTGTTTTCTTGTCCGAGGCGGGAGTGGGAAGGCCACCCGACCGGTCGGCGGCGCCAGCGGCCGGTGCCGTTCTCGTACGGTCCCACCACTCCGGCTGCGCAGCGTTTGCCGATATCTGCCGACGCTGGTTCCGGTGCGCCACGGGATCGGATTTTCGGTGAGTCAGTGTGGCTCAAACCACCCGGCCTTGCCGTCGCCTCATGGCAGTGGGTGCATCACATCAGGCGACGGATGGAAACGGAAAACCGGTTGAGCGCGAACAACCGCTTGTCATTGATTCCACGCGGACGTACAATTATGCCTGAATTGTGACATTTCTAATGTGGGCTTTTGCAGGCAATGAGGGAAAAGCGAGAATTTGTCAGCCGCATCGCCCTGCTGGTGGACCTGTTGGCCATCATTCTCGCTTTTCCGGCGGCCTATCACACCCAAAACCTGTTCATCGGCCGGATGTTCCAGCTCACAAATCCGATCGGCGACTATCTGTGGCTGATCGCGCTGGTGGCCGGCATCTGGATGATCCTGCTGGTGTCCCGGCACCTCCACCATTTTTTTTCCTTCATCACCACCCTGCGGGAGCTGGTCCGACAGATCGCCTGGGTGTCCGTGATCGGATCGTTTCTGCTGATGGGCATTTTATTCGTGCTGAAAGTCAAGGTGAACCGGTCGCTGGTGCTGGCCTACATCGTTTATCTGACCGCGTTTCTGATCGTATTCAAGGCATTCTTCCGCAGTTATCTGATTTATCTCAGCCAGACGGGCCGGGTGTGCCGGAACGTGCTGATCGTGGGCGCGGGGCGGGTCGCCGCCCGAGTCATCCGGGGATTCGCCCGGGAGCCCGCGCTGGGCCGGCGGATCGTCGGCTGCGTGGTGTGGGGCGACCAGGTGTCGCGGACGCATTTCATGGGAGTGCCGGTGATCGGCTCGGTGGGCGAACTGTCCGATATCCTCCACCGGCTGCCCGTGGACGAGGTCATCCAGGCGGTGCCCCCCACCTCCCAAACCCCGTATCAGCCGGTGCTCCGATGCTGCCAGGAGATGGGCATCCCCTGCCGGATCCTGTCCGGCTTGAGCGCCCCGCAACACGCCGCGGTGGCGGATGACCTGTGGGGCCACGTGTTCATCGTCTACCAGTCCGGCCGGAAGCCGCTGCGGCAGATGGTGTTCAAGCATGCCCTCGACTTCGCGGTCTCGCTGCTGGCCGTGATCGTGGCCGCGCCGCTCATCGGCGTGATCGCGCTGCTCGTCCGGGCCACCTCCAAAGGGCCGGCCTTCTTTATCCAGGAGCGCCACGGCTTGAACGGCCGGAAGTTCCGCATGTACAAGTTCCGGACCATGGTGGCCGACGCCGAGGCGCAGCGGGAGCGGCTGGCCGGCCGGAACGAGATGTCGGGCCCGGTTTTTAAAATTGCTGATGATCCCCGGATCACGCCGGTGGGGCGGTTTTTGCGCAAGACGAGCCTGGACGAGCTGCCGCAACTGTTCAACGTCCTGCGGGGCGAGATGAGTTTGGTGGGGCCGCGGCCGCTGCCCCTCTCCGAATCGGTGGGGATATCGGGCCCGCTGCGCCGGCGCCTGTCGATGAAGCCGGGCATGACCTGCCTGTGGCAGATATCCGGACGGAACAACGTCGACTTCCATGACTGGATGAAGCTCGACCTGGAGTACATCGACCGCTGGTCACTCGGTCTCGATCTGCGCATCATCCTGAAAACGATCCCGGCAGTGATCCTGGGGAAAGGGGCGCGATAGTGTCGGTGCAGCGCCCCGCGGCCATGCCGGCTGATCCTCAGCCCACGCTTTCGGCGGTGATCTGGATCGTCCTCCTCGTCCAGACAGCCATCCCCCTCTTTATCCCCCGCGACTGGCATCGGTTGGGCCTGACTGTGCAGGCCGGGCTGCTCCTGCTGCTGCTGGCCGCGGTCGCCGCCGCCGCTGCGGGCCGGTGGCGGCGGGTCTGGGAGTTGTCGCGCCGCGACGCGGCAGTGTGGCTCACCCTGGCGGCCGGCGCGTGGATCACCGGCGCGACCGTCTGGCACGGGCCGTGGCCCGTGCCGGTGTCCGCCGTCAGCCTGTGGCTGCTGATCGTCCTGTTCTGGGCGGGACTGGTGGCGGTCCGGACGTCGCCGCGGGAATGGCCCGAGCGCTTGCTCCGGCTGCTGGCCGTGCTGGCCGTCGCCGAAGCCGCGGTGGGGGTGCTCGCCTTCGGCATCCCCGGACTGCAGGCAACGCTGCGGGAGCTGTTTGCCAATCCGGACGTTTACGTCACCAAGTGGCGGATCGCCGGCACGATCCGGCATCCGAATCTCTTCGCCGGTTTCCTGGTGATCGGCGGTGTTCTCGGGTTCGGGGGTTTCCTTTCGACCCTGGGAGTCCGGGGCCGGCCGCTCTCCCGATGGTTCCAGTACGGTGGCGGACTGCTCATCCTGGCCGCGCTGTTCCTATCGCTGTCGCGGGGCGCGTGGTTGGGCCTCGTGGGCGGCGGCGGCCTCGTCCTCATGTGCCGGTGGTGGGGCCGCCGGCGCTGGCTGCCGGCGGCTCTGGCCGGCCTGGCGCTGTTGGCGGTGGCGGGGCAGGGCGTGTTCCTGGCGGCGCGGTTCTACCGGGCCTATTTCGACGGGGGGTATCTGGAAGACGTCCAAAAGAACCTGATGGCCGGCTTCACGGGCGCGGTGGATCTGGCGGCGCTGCCGGCGGCGCGGCATGACCTGGACCGCAACGGGTCGCTGGACGCGGCCGACCTGGTCATCGCCGCCCGCGGCCGGCAGGCGTTCCAGGAACGGTACGCCGAACAGGCGGCCGCCAATCGGAACGTGTCCCGGGGCGATTTCTGGCAGAAGGCCGGAGCGCGGTTCCGCGGTTTGCTCGTCTATCCCGACGGGCCCACCGCCCAGCGGCTGCTGGCGGCCCTGGTGTGCGCAGAGATCATCATCCGGCATCCGGTGGCCGGCGTCGGGCCGGGAAACTACGGCCGGGTCGCCGAACGGTACGCCTACGATCAGACGGATCGCACGTTCATCGACTTCCACTCCCACAGCCTGCCGCTCCAGCTCGGCGTCGAATTTGGCTGGGTGGGCGTGTTGCTCTGGGTGTTACTGGCCGCGGGTTTTCTCCGGACGCTGGTGGCGTATTTTCGCGGTGCCACGCGGCCGGCGCGCGCCGACGCGGTGTTCTTTCTGGCGTGGGCGGTGGCCGCGACCGGGATTCACAACCTGGTGGATATCACGATTCTGGCCAATCCGCTCCGGGTCGCATTCCCGCTGCTGGCGGCGGTGTTCTGGGCGGCGGCCCGGCGGGAGACCGGCGGCCCGCCGGAGGCGCCGTCAGTGCGACTGGGCTTTCATCTCCACGACGGCCGCCGCCAGCAGGGCGAGCAGGAACGAGGCGCAGGCGGCGAAGAGGGCGAGGTATAGCCGCTTCGGTTTTGTGGCCTCGAACGGCGTGGCGGCGGGGGCGGCGATCATGATCTCGGTGAACCGGGTGCGCTGCAGGTTCTCGGCCTCCCCGAAGCTGCGGGCGGTCCCGTCGAAATACTCCTGGTACGATTGCTGCCGCAAGGTCAATTCCTTCAATTGGCGTTTCTGCTCGTTCTCATTGTGCTGCAGCTCCTGCTGTTTCAGGTTCTCCAGCGTCTGCAGCTCCGACTGCTTCGCGTTCAGCCGGTCGCCCAGTTCCCGGATCTCCTGCTCGAGGCCGGCGGCCCGGCCCCGGTTGAATTCCCGGAAGGGGATGAGGGTGTTGAGGGAGACCTGCGCGTTGACCAGGTTGGTGAGCAGTTCCGTGTGCACCGGATTCAGGTGCTCGCTTTTCAACTGCAGGTCTTTGAGGGCGGTGATGTCGATGGGGGAATCCGCCCGGCCGAGGTTTTCCCAGAGGGCCTCGTTGGTGATGAAGGACTGGGACAGGGTGTACACGGGCGGCTGGCTTTCGAGCTGTTCGCGGTACTGCTGCACCTGCTGGGTCGCCCGCTGGATGTTCTGATCGATGAGGAACAGGTCTTCGTGCAGTTTCAGGAGCTGCTGTTTGTTCTGGGCGAGCTGGCTCTGCCACAGATCGACGGGGTGCTGGGCCTGGAACGCCCGGATCCGGTTGTCCATCCTCAGGGCGATGGCGTCGGCCTGGCGGCGGTGGTGCGCCTCCGTCTCCAGAATGGCGTTCTGGACCTCCAGGATCTTGGCCTGATTCTCCCGGGCCTGGTCCAGCAGCAGCCCGACCGTGTTGCCGAGTTGCTGTTCCCCCCGGGTGTGGACCGCGTCGATCAGCGCGTCCGCCCAGATGTTGGCCAGATCGCGGGCCAGGGCCGGAGCGGGGGCGGAGACTTCGAGCACCAGCAGGGGGAGTTTCTCCTTGCTCCGGTCCACCTCGCGCGTCAGGATCCGGGCGGTGAAATTTTCGTCGGTGATGAGGCACCCGGGCGGAAGCAGCTTCTGCTGGCGGGCCCGCTCGATGGTATTCTGAACCAGGGGCAAGGCGGTCGCCAGCGAGGCGTAATACTCGATGGGCAACCGGCCTTCCTGCAGGATGCCGAGACTCTTGGCCGGCGGGGAATAGACCAGCAGCACGGAGGCCGTGTAGGTATCGGGCAGCAGGAAGGACAGCGCGGTGAGCGCCACCGTGCCGGCCAGGGTGACGGCGGCGATCAACAGCAGGTGCTTGCTGAAAAACAGGGCCAGCCGGGAGAGGGAGATGTACAGCGGTCGGGGCCGACGATACTCGGAGATGATCAGCTCCTCGAGTGTCGGTTCAGCCGGCCGCACGATTTCTGCTTTCGGTTCATTCATGAAAAAACCGCCGGAATCGGATTGTCCCCAATCGGGTAGTTGAAAGGAATTCTAATACAGAACGTCCGGAATGAAAATCCCGTTCATCTGGAGGGCGCGCCCGATGCGGTCGAGCGGATCAATCGATCCGAACGACCCGGCCCGTCCCGCTGCCGCGACAGTCACCGGCAGCCCCCGCGGGGTGGGCGCCGCGCCAATCGGGGGCATTATTGGGACAGTGCCGCGCGCGCCGTGCCATCCGCTTGGTGAGGCACCGCCGGCCTGGCCGGCTATCGGCGCCGGCGCGCGGATGACCGAGACGGCGTCGACCATCGACGCCCCGGGATCGTTCCCGGAATCACTGCCGGGCGAACCGAACGGTGTCTGCCCACCGGCCGCCTACTTGAACGTGCCGGTCAGGAAGTGCAGCATGTAGGACAGATCCGTCGCGTCCACCCGGCCGTCGCCGTTCAGGTCGCCGCCGTTCACCAGGTCGATGTCGCCGCATAGGTATGCTGCCAGGAGCATCATGTCCTCGGCGGTGATGAGGCCGTTGCCGTCCAGGTCGGCCGGCTCCAGGGCGCCGAACCGCACCGCCACATGCTCGATGTCCGACCAGGGCGAATCCAGCCGGCTCCCGTTGCAGGTCACATAGGCCCGCACCCGGTAGTAGTAGTAGGTGTCGGCGGCCACCACGTGGCTCTGCTGGAAACCGGTGCCGGTGACCAGCCAGGCCGCGGCGCTGCCGAAGTTGGGCGACGTCGACTCGTGGAGCTCGTAGGTGCCCAGGGGGGATGTACCCGTCCAGTTGATGGTGTAGGATTGGCCGTTTCCTACCGTCCCCGGGACGGACAGCACCGGCGCCGGCGGCGGCTGGCAGGCGTTCACCACCCAGACCGTGGCCGTGGTTGAAGCCGCTTCCCGGCATCCGTTGCTGACGTGGACCCAGTAGCTGGTGGTGGCCGCCAGCGGCGGCGTGACGAAGACGGGGTCGGTGGCGCCGCCGACGGGGCGCGCGGTATCGGGCGCGTACCCTTCATACCACTGGTAGGACAGGGGCAGCTCGGACGCGGCCGTGACGGACAGGGTGGCCGTCTGGCCGGCCGTCACCTGCCGGTTGGGTGGCTGGGCGGTGATGGTCAGGGCGCATCTGGCCAGCACGGCGTCGATGTCCGGCGTGGCCTGGCCCTGGATCACCGGGACCAGCGTGGCGGAGGAAAAATCCGGCTGATTGTCGTACCACTCGGACTGGTAGACGGTCTCCCCGGCTTGAAACCAAACCTTCAGATCACCGGCCGGCAACACCCCCACCGAGTAGTAGCCGTCGGCATCAGTCCCTGCATCCATCAATGCCACATTGGCCGGATCGTACACGAGTACGCGAACGTCGGCAACGCCCGCGCCGTCACCGTTGGTCACCCGGCCGCTGATGCCGCCCGGCGGGGTGCCCAGTTCCGCGTCGATGCCGGTGAACACGCCGCCGGCCGTCACTGGCAACACCGTCGCGCCGGCGAAGAGGGGCTGGTCGTCATACCATTCCAGGCCGAAACCGGTTCTGGCGAACTGAACCCTGACGTCACCCGGCGCCACGCCGTTCATGACATAGGTGCCGTCCGTCCCGGTGCGTACCGTCCGTAGCAATGTCCCGTCGGCGGCATAGGCCCGCACCCTGACATAATAGAAGGGTGCCCCCCCGCTTTGGGTGACCACTCCCGAGATGCTCCCGCCCGTCGCCAACTGGGCGTCCACCGGCGCCGTCACGCCGCCCGGAGTGATGCTGACCGGTGCGGCTGTTGCGCCGGTCGGCTGATCGTCGTACCACTCCACCAGGTAATTCCGATTGGTTTGAGCCGGATTGAATAAAATCAGGTACTCCCCGGAATTTCCGGCAAAACTGTAATACCCGTCCGCGCCGGTCAGGACATAACCGTGATGATAGACCCGATCATGGGATGGATCTTCAAACTCCACCCAAAGACTCGCAATCCCGGCGCCGTATTCATCCGTCACCCGGCCGGTGATCAGGCCGACATCCAGTGTGCCGGTCTCGATCGTCAGGGTGTAGTCATACAGACTCTCGGCGTAGTTGGTGGCGATGTAATACCAGCCGGCCGGCATGTCGGCCAGGCAGAGGATTTCGTAGGTGGAACTGCCAAGGGCGCCCACCAGCAGGTTGCCCGCCTCATCGCGCAGCTCGAAGTCGATGTCGTCCCAGTTGGTGGTGCCCATGAGGGTGGCGTCGATGGTCACCCGCAGGTCCTGGCCGGCATCCAGCCAGACCTTGAACCAGTCGGGGTCCAGGCGGCCCTGGTCGTCCACCACCATGCGCAGGTCCGGGTAGACGCCCGGCGTCAGTTCCACCGCCGCCGCCTGGCTGTCGTTCTCCTCGTAGGCGTCGTCCTGGTCCGTCAGGGTGAAGGGCCCGTCGCTGGTGTCGAACACATCCGCGT